>NZ_JBAKHW010000009.1:0-70816 GCF_036906815.1 Micromonospora sp. CPCC 205539
GCTCACCGTCGAGGGCGATCGTCGACTGCTCACCCTGGGTGCCGTGCGGGATCAGCTTGCCCATGTCCGGCTTGTCGCCCTGAACGGCGACCGCGACGGGCTTGCTGTTGGTGACGGGGGTGGCGGCGTGGGCGGCGATCGGGCCGGCGAACACACCACCGGCGAACGCCAGACCAGCAACAGACAACACACTCTTACGCATGATCGTGTTCATGGGGGAAGCTCCTTCGGGGGTAAGGACACCCGGGTGTCCGGGTGTGAGCACCTCGTCCGGCGCTGCAACAAGCGGGGGAAAGTCTTCACGGCGGCCGACGGGCGGGGGCCTCGTGGCGCCGGGTCCAGGTGTAACGACCACCGGCCGGCCAACATTCCGGCCCGGGGGACTCCGCCATCCGGCCCCATGCGGGCGGGCCGATCCTGCGGGCCCTGACATCCGGCGCCACGCCGGGGCGATCCTGCGGCTCTGCCATCCGGCCCTCTTGCGGGGGCGGGCGGACCCGCAGCCTGCACGGGACGGCTCTACGGCTGTGCGTCCGGCCCCTGCGCGGGGCGGTCCTGCGATCGTCAGGGTATGTAACGACCCCGACCCGGCCACGATTCCACCCCACGAGTGCACCCGGCCACACACCGAAACCACTCGAACCAGACATCAAGCCCGCCTCCACCCGATCGACTCGATGCCAGACCAGCCCACCCAGGCGTGATCGACTCGGCATCGGTGATGTCGGGGCATCGGGGACGGCCGGATACCGCGATATCACCGACACCGAGTCGATCATGGCAAGACACACGGCTCGTACTGGACAATTGGTGCGAACGCGCCCGGTGGGCAATGCTCACGACAGGGTGGCGGGCCTCGATCACCGATCAAGCCGACCGCCGAAGCTAGGCCGGGCGAGCCTCCCGGCCCGCACGGGACCGGCACCGTCAGCCCCACCCACACCGGCCCAGCACCGCGAATCCCACCCGCAGGCCCGGCACCGTCAGCCCCACCTCACTCGGGGCCCCGAATCGGTCGGGTCGCTTCAACAAATAGAGCTGGCGCCCGTCGGAGTGGTCCGACGGGCGCCAGCCTGCGTACGATCCGGGCCCTGCCCGGGTGGTGCGGTTTAGCGGGCGGCCCCACCGAGACGCTGGCGGCGACGCCAGGCCAGGGTCATCAGCAGCATGAGCGCGCCTGCGGCCACCAGGCCACCGCCGAGCTTCATGGGCGTGCCGAGACTGTCACCCGTGACGGGCAGCGGCTGCCGGGGTGGCAGCACGCGCAGCTCGGTGGACGCGCTCCGGCCGGACTCGCGACCCGTGGCGGTGAAGGTCAGCAGACCCTCCACTGTCGGCTTGTAGTTCCTCGTGAACCGGCCTTCGGCGTTGGTGAACGCCGTGAAGCTCGGCGCCGCGCTCGCGTGGAAGGCGACCGGTGCCATGGCCACGGTGCTGCCGTCGCTGCGGCGAGCCGGTGCCTGGCCGGCGGCCGGGGCGGCCAGCGGGGCCACCGACACCACGATGTCGACGGTCTCGTTCGGACCGAAGCCCGTGCCGGTCAGCGTGACCGTCTCGCCGAGGTAGATGGTCGGCCGGTTGACGGTGAGCTGGGCGGCAGCCGGCGGGTACGGCGGCGGCTGCGGTGGGTCCGTGGTCGCCGAAGGCGTCGGCTGCGGCTGTGCCGCTCCGGCTGCTGTCGGTACGGCCACCACGGCCAGACCGACCGCGAGCGCCATGATGATGCGGGATAGCCGCATGATGGTTCCCTCCTACTGGTCACAGCTTGGTGCGGAATGAACTTGGGTGGTCCAAGGGCTGGCGGTCGGGGTCAGCCATAGTTCGGCCTGGCCGGCGCCGCTTTTGGCGGTCAGGATCGTGACCTCCAACGCTCGCTCGGCGCCGGGGCCGACGTCGACGCTGGCCGTGGCGACCTGGCGGCGGCGATCGGTGCCGCTGCCAAGCGCCGTCTCGGTTCCGTCGAGCCGGGCGTCGAGCACCGCGCCACCCGCCGGGCTGTATACCGACACCAGCGTGCGAACGGTGTACGGGTCGCCCGCCAGGCCGAGGCCGAGGACCGACTCGGTGAGACCGGACTTCGGCGCCGTGGAGCGCAGTGTCACCCGCAGCCGGAGCTCGCGGCGGCCGTCGGGCCGGCAATCGCCGACCGTCACGTTCGCCGCCGGCCGCAGGTAGTAGCCGAGCTTCGCGCCGCTGCCGTCGTTCAGGAACACGCCGACCGTTGGCACGGTGTCCTTCTCCGGAAGCGTGCCGGCCATCCGGCTGTCGCCGAACGTCCGTTGCTCTTCCGGTCGGGCACTCCAGAACAATATCCGGCGTTCCGTGATAGCACGGTCGAATACGGACAACAACACTCGCGAGTTGACATTCTTCTTGAAGAAGGCGTCGAAGACCGCGGCTGCGGACGCCGCGAAGTACTCGTCCTGCTGTTTGGTGTTCAAGCGCTGGTAGCTCTCGTTGAGCAGGGTCTGCACGACCTTCTCGCTGGCCAGCGGGACGCCGCCGGGCACCATGACCGGGCCGGTCGCCTTGAGCAGGTAGGACAGCACCACCGGGTCGACCGCCAGCACGCCGTCGACCGTCGTACCGGTCTTGCGCCGGAACATCTCCCGGTACAGGGCGGCGGCGGTCGGGAAGTGCGGGGTCAGATTGACGTCGGCGGGGTAGATGCCGGGCAGGTCGGTCCAGAGCGCCCGCGTCTCCGGGGGCAGCTTCAGCGGCGGCGTGAACCGGCCGAGGGAAGCGCTGCTGCCCTGCCCGCCCATTCGGACCTGGCCCTTCTCGGCCTCGATCAGCGCGTACGCGCCGAACATGCCGCCGGTGGCGCGCAGCTCGGCCAGGTTCTGCGAGACCAGCAGGTAACGCCGCGCGCCGCGGGCACCGAGCAGGGGCGGCAGCAGCCGGGAACCCTGGACGGCGGCCGTGGTGAGGCCGGCCAGTCGATCGATCTCGTCGCGCAGGTCGGTCAACGCCTGCCGGATCTGGCTGACCAGGCGGTCGGCCGGCACGGCGGCCAGGTCGCGACGCGTGCGCTGCACCGCGCCGTCCACCCGGGCCAGCTCCGCGGAGACCGCGGTGAGCCGGGCCAGGTCCAGCCGTCCCTCGGTGGGCACCAGGCTGGTCAGGTCCGTCCGCAGGAGGGTCGGGAACGCCTGCCGGGCGAGCTCGTCGATGGCGACGGCGATCAGCCGGACCGCGTCGAGGTCATCGCCGGCGATCGGGGTACGCCGGGCGAGCTGCCAACCCGGGTCCGCGGTGGCGGTCCGGGCCGCTCCGGCCTGTTCCTGGAGGGCGGCGAGGGTCCGCATGGCACGCTCGGTGTCCCCGCCGACCACTTGCGCGCTCAGCTCCCGGGCCAGGCCGGCGGCGTTGAGCAGGTGAGCTCTCGCCTGCCAACCGCGGAAGCCGACCCATCCTCCGGTCAGCAGCAACAGCGAGCCGACCACCAGGGCGCCGAGGAGAGCTCGGCGCAGGCGGGCCCGACGGCGACGCCGAGACCGGCTTCGCCGCCGACGCGGTCGTTCGCTTTCCGTCACACCACACTCCCGTTTCGCGGAACCGGACAGAAGGAACGATTTCCCTCACAATTTCTAGCACAGTGTGAGCGGTCTCGTACGGATATGGCATTTCTGGGCGTTTATGCGAGGTTTCCTCGCGGCTCGGCGGCCTGACCAGCCGCTTCGTGCAGCAGCCGTTCGATCCGGTCCACCCCGGTCGGCAAGGACATCTCCCGCAGGTACACCTGCCGACCACGACGACCCATCTCGGTACGCGTCGGCGCCGGGATGGTGGCGGCCAACCAGAACCGGTCGGCGAGGGCGGCCCAGTCCTCCGGCGGGCAGGACAGCCCGGCCCGGGCGCGTTCGACCAGCTCGGCGGTGTCCCCGCCGGCCGAGGCGACCACCGGCGCGGCGCAGGCGAGCGCGGCCTGCAGCTTGCCGGGTAGCGAGCCGCGCAACTCCGGCAGGTCCCGCAGCATGACCAGCTGGTAGTCGGCGGCGGCGTACAGCTCGGGCATGTCCACCGGGGACCGTCGTTCCACGAAGCGGACGTTCTCCGCGCCCAACTCGGCGGCGAGCCCGCGTACCCGTCGCTCCTGCCCACCGGAGCCGACCAGGACCAGGTCCATGGTCCGGTCCAACGCCGCCGCGGCCCGTACGGCGGTCTCCAGACCCTGTCGGGCGCCGATGGTGCCGGCGTGCATGACCACGCACCGACGGTCGCGGCGCACCAGTTCCCGGGCGGCGCGGCTGGGCGTGGCCGGGTGGAAGATCCGCTCGTCGGTCCAGTTCAAGACCACCCGGACCCGGGCCGGGTCGGCGCCAGCGGCGACGACCAGGTCGCGCATCGACGGGGCGGCCACCGCGATCCGCGCGGCGGCCCGGTAGATCCGGGTCATCGCCGAGCCCATCCGCACCGCCCAGCGCCCCTGCGCGCCCTCGTCGGCGCCATCGCGCGACCAGACGTCCTGGACGTGCAGCACCGCGGGCACCCGCCCGAGCAGCCGCAGCACGCTGGCGGTGGCAAACGTGGTGGCGGGCAGTTGGAAGACGTAGAGCGCGTCCACGTCCCCGAGGTACCGGCGCGCGATCCAGCCCGCGCTGCCGGCGAAGGAGAGGTAACTGGCCATCCGGGCGGCCGTGGAGGAGGCGCCACCCGAGTAGCGCGGCACCCGTCGGACGGTGAGCCGCTCACTGTGCGTCTCGTGGTGCCAGCGCTGCCGCCAGCCCGGGTAGACGTGACCGCCGGGGTAGTCCGGGAAGCCGGTGAGCACCCGTACCTCGTGCCCGCGCGCCGCCAATTCCTCGGCGAGGCTGCCGGGGATGAACGCCGGCTCGGGCGGGAAGTGGTACGACAGGATCCCGATCTTCACCGGGTCACCGCCGTCCGGTGTGGATCGGTGCCGGTCGGCGCGGCACCGCGACCGACGGCTGCCTGACCCGCGTACGATGCCGACAACCCCTCCCCGCGCGGCCACCGGCGTCGGCGCACCGCCCGCGCGGTGCGGCCACCCGTGTCCGCACCGACGAGAGGGATACCGATGGCCGATCGCGTGCTGTTCGTCTGCCACGCCAACCTGTGCCGTTCGCCGATGGCGGAGTTCCTGGCCCGCCGGCTGCTCGCCGACCGGCCGGTGACCGTGGCCAGCGCCGGCACCAATGCGATGGACGGGCTGGCCATGCACCCGTACGCCAAGGAGATCGCGGCCGAGAGCGGCGCGGACCCGGCGGCGTTCCGCAGCCGGGCGTTGCGGCCGGAGCACCTGGTCGACGCGACGCTGGTGCTCACCGCGACCCGGCGCCAGCGCTCGGTCTGCACCGCGCTGGCGCCGGCCGTGCTGCACCGCACGTTCACCCTGCGCCAGTTCGGCCGGTTGGCCGCAGCCGCGGAACCGCCCGTCGACTCGGCCGACGACCCGCTGCGGGCCGCGATCGCCGCCGCCGCCCGCGTCCGGGGGCGGCTGCAACCCACCGCTCCGGACGCGGACGACCTGCGGGACCCGATCGGTGGTGGCGACGATGAATTCCGACGCTGCGCCGAGGAGATCGAACGATCGCTGCGACCCCTCGCCGCGCTCATCGGGGCAACCGGGTGAGTTCCTGGGTGCGATCGGTGACGCCGTTGACCCCGGCGCCCTCGCCGTGCCGGGGAGGCGCGGCCCGCTCGGCCGGCACCGACGGTGCAGTTGTCGAGGCGGCCACCCGGTAGGCCTCGTACTGGTACGCCTCGGCCTTGGCCACCTTGGCCATGTTCAGCACGCAGCCGAGCAGGCGGACCGACACCGAGTGCAGTGAGCGGGCCGCCGCGGCCACCTGGGTCCGTGAGGTACGGCCCTGCTGGGTCACCAGCAGCGCGCCGTCGGCCTGCACGGCCACCACTACGCCGTCGGTCACCGCGAGCAGCGGCGCGGTGTCGATGATGACGATGTCCGCCGACTCGCGGAGCGCCAGCAGCAGGTCCGCCATCGCCTTGGAGCCGAGCAGTTCGCTCGGGTTGGGCGGGGCGGAGCCGCTGGGCAGCACCAGCAGGGACTTGTCGCCCCAGCGCTGCACCACGTCGCCGACCTGGACGTCGCCGACCAGCACGTCGGTGAGGCCGACTCCGGCGTCCAGGCCCAGGTACTCGTCGACCTTGGGGCGGCGCAGGTCGGCGTCGACCAGCAGCACCCGCCAGCCGGCCTCGGCCAACGCGATGGCCAGGTTGCAGGAGAGCGTGGTCTTGCCTTCGCCCTGCAGTGCGCTGGTCACGGCGATGACGCGGGCCGGCTCGTGCACGTCCACGAAGCGCAGGTTGGTCCGCAGCTTGCGGACCGCCTCGGCGCGCGCCGAGGTCGCCGCCTCGCCGACGATCAGCGGCGCCGAGCGGGCGCCGCTCTCGAACGGAATCTCCCCGAGCAGCGGGCTGCCAGTTGCCCGTTGCAGGCCGGCGGAGTCACGCAGACGGACGTCCGCGACGCCGCGCAGGATCGCCAGGCCGATGCCGAGCACCAGACCGATCAGCCCGCCCAGGGTGAGGTTACGTACCGGCTGCGGTGAGACGGGGCTGGCGCTGACCCGCGGGCCGCTGACTATCTCGATCTTGATGGGGGCCTTGCCCTCGGGCGTCGTCTCGACCTTCTGCACGAGTTCGACGAACTTCTGCGCCAGGGATTCGGTCACCTTCATGGCGCGGGTCTGGTCGGTGTCGATGACCGACGCGCGCAGCAGCACGGTGCCCGTCTCGGTGGACGTGGTCACACGCCGCTGCACCTCGTCGGCGGTGAGCCCGACCGGGGTGTCGGCCACCACGCTCTGGGCCAGCCGGTCGCTGCTCAGCAGGTCGGCGTACGACTTGACGCGCTGTTGGAGGAAGAGCCCGCCCTGGTAGGCGTCGGTGACGCCCGAGTTGGGGGTGGTGACGAAGAAGGTCACCGAGGCGACGTACCGGGGTTGGGCCCGCACGGTCAGGAACGCTGAGACGCCCAGGACCACCATGACCGTGGCCAGCACGACCCACCAGTGCCGACGTGCGTGGCGAAGTTGGCGGAGCAGGTCCATCAGGCGCGCCTCCGTGCCGGTCCGGTTACGCCAAAGAACTTCACGAAAACCCCCAAGGTCGTCTTTAAACTCGTGAAACCATTAAACCGGCTCATACAGCTTATGTCCGGAGTTATGTGTTTTCGACGGCGGCAGGTTGCGCCCGAATGACCAACCCGACAACCGACCATTCGGCAGCGGTGATATCGGGGAAAAAAAATCGGCGGCCGATCGGATGGCCTCCGGCCGCGCCGGTCGTCGGCTCGACGGATAGGGTCGTCGGCGGGGTGCCGGGAAGTCTGGTCGGCGAGTGAGTTCCCGCTGCCCGTCGACACCTGAGTGAGCCCCGTAGATGAGTGACCGCACCCCATCGTCCGACCGGTCCCGCCGGCTGTTCTCGCCGTCCACCTGGCCCGAGGCCCGACACCTGGCCGACGTGCTGCGCACCGAGACCGTCGGTGGCGCGCTGCTGCTGCTCGGCGCCGTCCTCGCGCTGCTCTGGGCCAACTCACCCTGGGCCGACGGATACAGCCGCCTCGGAGACTGGGTGCCCTGGCCCGGCGGCACCCGCTGGCACCTCGACCTGGACCTGGCGGGCTGGGCGGCGGACGGCCTGCTCGCCATCTTCTTCTTCGTGGTGGGGCTGGAGCTCAAGCGGGAGTTCGTCGCCGGCGAGTTGCGTGACCCACGCCGCGCCGCGCTGCCGGTGGTGGCCGCCCTGGGCGGGATGCTGCTGCCCGCACTGATCTACACGGCGGTCATCCTCACGTCGGGTGGGGAGGGGCTGCGCGGCTGGGCGATCCCGACCGCCACCGACATCGCGTTCGCGCTGGCCGTCCTCGCGGTGGTCAGTTCACATCTGCCTCAGGGCCTGCGCGCGTTCCTGCTCACCCTCGCCGTGGTCGACGACCTGTTCGCGATCACCATCATCGCGGTCTTCTACACCGCCGACTTCCAACCCCTGCCGCTGCTCGCCGCACTGGCGCCGATCGGGCTGTTCGCCCTGCTGGTGCAGCGCGGTCGCACCTGGTGGTGGGCGCTCGTCCCGCTCGCGGTCGCCGCGTGGGCCCTGGTGCACGCCTCCGGTGTGCACGCCACGGTCGCCGGCGTCCTGCTCGGCTGCACCGTGCCGGTGCTGGGCACCCGGCGGTCGCGGCCGGGCGCGCCGACCGGCGCCGGGCAGTCAGCGGGTACGGGGACGGACGCCGACGGGCTCGCCGCGTACCTGGAGCACCGGTGGCGGCCGGTGTCGGCCGGTCTCGCGGTGCCGATCTTCGCCCTGTTCGCCGCCGGAGTCACCCTGCGCGGCGCCGACCTGGGCGCGCTGCTGACCGACCCGGTGGTGATCGCCATCGTCGCCAGCCTGGTGTTCGGCAAGAGCATCGGCGTGTTCGGGTCGACCTATCTGCTGGCCCGGTTCACCCGCGCCGAGTTGGACGAGGACATCACCTGGACCGACCTGCTGGGCATCGCGCTGCTGGCCGGCGTCGGCTTCACCGTCTCGCTGCTCATCGGCGACCTGGCGTTCGGCGCCGGCAGCGCGGCCGACGACCGGGTCAAGACCGCCGTGCTGGCCGGTTCGGTGATCTCCGCCGGGATGGCCGCCATCGTGCTGAGCCGCCGCAACGCCGTGTACCGCCGGGTGGCGGAGCGGGAACGGGTGGACGCCGACGGAGACGGCATACCCGACGTCCACCAGGGGCGGACCGACAGGTGACCGACCCAGGCGGTCGGGCTTGTCGTCAGCGGCGGCGTTTGGCGGGCCGGTGGTCCTCGGTCTCCTCGGCCAGCGCCTCGGCCGCCGGGGCGGTGAGGTCGTCGCCGGGCACCGCCACCTCCTCGGCCAGGTCCTGCTCGTCGGGCTTCCCGCCGGGCTGCGGCTCGGGAGCGGTGGCACCACCGGAGTAGCCGTACTCGTTCGGTTCGTCGTGCCGGCTCATGTGGTTATCCTCCCGGTTTCGTCGGATTCGCCTCGTACCGCCAACGGTAGAGGTCGTTCGTCCCCGGCGCAGGGCGGCGGGGATTGTCGACGTGACCAGGGCGGCGCCGCGCCCAACGCCAGCCCGAGCAGTTGGCGCAGCGCAACGATCGCCGCCGCGCTGGCCAGGTCGGTCCAGCCCAGTCCACCGGCGAGCCGGAGCAGACCGGCCGCGGTCAGCAGGTCCAGCAGCACCCGGACGGCGGTCTTGAGGGCCCCGGTGGTGAGGACGGTGACGAGCGCCGCGACCAGGGCCAGCGCGGTGACGGCGGTGACCAGCGCACCGATCACGTCCGGCGCTCCCCCTCGGTCACCTGCCGCTGCTCCTGGCGGATCTCCCGGCCGAGGAAGTAGTTCAGCGCGGTCCGGATCGTGGCGATCGCGGCGAGCTGCCCGATCTGCGCGAACGACGGGGACACCGCGGTCCGCAGCACGTCGGCCGCCAGCTGGAACTCCAGGCCGAGGGTGAGGAACCGGCCCAGGGAGAGCCGGATCGGGGTGAAGACGGCGGCGGTGCGGTGTCGCAGCCCCTCGACCACGAACCGCACCGCCGCCCAGACCGCCCCGACGAAGATCACCACGGCGCCGGCGACCTCCACCACGGCGACCAGCGCCTGGTCACCCTGGCGCAGCAGGTCCACCGGGTCCACCCGGGGCCGTTACCCGCCGTCGAGGCGGGTAGTCGGCGATCAGGTCAGCTGGCTCACCGCCTCCAGGATCAGCCAGAGGCCGGAGATGGCGAAGAGCACCGCCGCGCCGTACTTGATGGCCTTCTCCGGCAGGCGGCGCCCGAGCATCCGACCGACCAGGATGGCCAGCGCGTCCGCCGCCACCATGCCGACGGTCGAGCCGAGCCAGGTGCCGAACCAGCCGTACTTGGTGGCCAGGGTGATCGTGGCGAGCATCGTCTTGTCGCCCAGCTCAGCCAGGAAGAACGCCACCCCCACCGCGACGATCGCGGTCTTGCTGGTCTTCTCGGCCTTGCGCTTCTCCTCGTCGGTGAGGGCGTCCCCGCGCAGGGTCCATGCGCCGAAACCGAGGAACGCCAGGCCGGCCACCAGGGAGATCCACTCGGTGGGGAGCACGGCGCCGAGACCCGTGCCGATGGCGACCGACGCCAGGTGCACCACCGCCGTGGCGACGGTGATACCGATCAAGACCGGCAGCGTACGGAACCGCGTGGCGAAGGTCAGCGCCATCAGCTGGCTCTTGTCCCCCAGCTCGGCGACGAAGATGACGCCGAAGCTGACGACCAGCGCGGCGAGGAATCCCTCCATGACGTCCTTCCCGTTCAATGCCGGGAGGAGGAACAGGGGCGCCCTCGACCCGGCTGCAACAGCCTGAGTCGAAGGTCTCGCCCGCCCCGGAGACCGGGGCCGCGTGGCCGGGTGCGGAACGCACCAGTATGTCGACCACGACATTGGGGGCTACTCCCCTTCGCGCGATCAGCCTAGCCGATCACCAACCAGGTCGGCCGGGCTGGGTGGACCGGCTCACCCCGCCTGGGCCAACGTCACCCCGAAGAGCCCTTCCGGGTCGGTCCAGAACTCCGTCGCCGTGAAACCGGCGGCCGCCAGCTCGGCGGCGATCCCCGCCGGGCGGAACTTCGCCGAGACCTCGGTGCGCAGCTCCTCCCCCACGGCGAACTCCACGCTCAGGTCCAGCACCCGGACCCGCATCGCCCGCCGGGCACGCAGCCGCATCTCGATCCACTCGTGCTCCGGGTCCCAGTGGGCGACGTGCTCGAACGCCGCAGGGTCGAAGTCAGCGCCCAACTCCCGGTTGATCACATGCAGCACGTTGCGGTTGAACTCGGCGGTCACCCCGGCCGCGTCGTCGTACGCGGGCACGATCACCGACGGGTCCTTCACCAGGTCGGTGCCGAGCAGCAGCCAGTCGCCGGCCTCGAGCGCGGCACTCGTCGCGGCCAGGAACTCCGCCCGCTCGGCCGGCACCAGGTTGCCGATGGTGCCGCCGAGGAACACCACGAGCCGCCGGCCGCCGGTGGGCAGCCGGTCCAACTGCCGGGTGAAGTCGCCGACGATGCCCCGGACCCGCAGCCCCGGATAGTCGGCGGCGATCTGCGCGGTGGACGCCTCCAGCGCGCTGACCGACACGTCGAGCGGGACGAACGTGCCCAGCCCGCCCCGGCGGGTGAACGCGTCCAGCAGCAGTCGGGTCTTCTCCGACGAGCCGGAACCCAGCTCGATCAGGGTCTTGGCCCCGGTCAGCGCCGCGACATCGCCGGCCCGCTCGGCCAGCACGGCCCGTTCGGCCCGGGTCGGGTAGTACTCGGGCAACCGGGTGATCTCCTCGAACAGCTCGCTGCCCCGAGCGTCGTAGAACCACTTCGGTGGCAACCACTTCTCCTCGGCGCTCAACCCGGCCCGGACGTCTCGGCGCAGGTCGCGCTCCACCTCCCGCTCCTCGAGGTAGATCTCCAGCGGCTCCGCGGTCATCCGTGTCCCCTTTCCTCTGTCGTGCACTGCTGCGGGCCCGACCGGTGCGGCTCACCGGGTCGGCAGTGGGCGTACCCGCACCTCGCTCGTCGTGGCGGTGACCAGGTGCCCCTCCGGCACCGGCCGCCACCCGGGGTCGTCGTCGTACGGCTCGGAGGCGAGCAGCACCGAACCCGCCTCCGCCCGGACCGACAACGCGTGCCCGGCCACGCTG
The DNA here is from genome assembly GCF_036906815.1 of Micromonospora sp. CPCC 205539. NCBI lineage: Bacteria > Bacillati > Actinomycetota > Actinomycetes > Micromonosporales > Micromonosporaceae > Micromonospora > Micromonospora sp. CPCC 205539. The sequence goes on from NZ_JBAKHW010000009.1 coordinate 11,668, forward strand.
GCCACCACCCGGTGCCCGTCGGTGAGCAGCAGGTTGAGCCGCGAATCGGGCGCCGCCGCGGCGACCTCGGTCACCGTCCGCGCGACCGCCTCGGCCGGGTCGGCACCGGCGCGCAGCCGATGCCGGACCAGCGCCCAGAGCAGCGCCGAGTCGGTGGCGGCGTCCAAGGTGAGCAGGTCACGCACCGGCAGGCCGCCGGCGAGCGGCACCACCGTTTCGGGCCAGCCGCGCACCACCCCGTTGTGGCTGAACAACCAGGGCCCCTCCGCGAACGGCGCGGCGGCCCCGTCGAGCACCGCCATGCCGACGGTGGCCGAACGGACCGCGGCGAGCACCGCGCCAGCGCGGGTCACCGCGGCGAGCTGCGCGATCGTCGGGTCACTCCAGATCGGCTGCGCCCTTCGGTAGCGCACCGGCTCGCCGTCGCCCGCATACCACCCCACGCCGAACCCGTCCGCGTTGATCGTGCCGCCGCCGCGCATGTCACGGGGCGCCCAGGACTGCCGCACCAACGAATGCGGCGGATCGAAGAGCAACGCCGCCAGGGTGACCGGCGGACCCAGGTAGGCCAGGTGGCGACACATCAGCGCACCCCGCCCACCGGCCCGACGGCCGCGCGGAGGCTCACCGGTGCGACTCGTCCGGATGCGCGTCGCGGGCGCAGCGGAAGCCGCTGAAGATCTGCCGCCGGATCGGGTAGTCCCAGTTACGGAAGGTGCCCCGGCAGGCGGACCGGTCGGTGCCGAACGAGCCGCCGCGCAGCACCCGGTGCTCGTCGCCGAAGAAGACCTCGGAGTATTCCCGATAGGGGAACGCCGTGAAGCCGGGATGCCCCCGCAAGGGCGTCGAGGTCCACTCCCAGACGTCGCCGATCAGCTGATGCACGCCCAGCGGCGAGGCACCAGCCGGGTAGGCACCGACCGGCGCCGGCCGCAGGTGGCGTTGGCCGAGGTTGGCGTGCGCGTCGGTCGGATCGTCGTCGCCCCAGGGGTAGCGGCGGGACCGGCCGGTCGCCGGGTCCCAGCGGGCCGCCTTCTCCCACTCCGCCTCGGTCGGTAGCCGCTTGCCGGCCCACGCCGCGTACGCCTGCGCCTCGTGGAAGCACACGTGCACCACCGGCTCGTCGGAGCGGACCCGCTCGGTCCGGCCGAAGCGCCGGTACGCCCAGCCGTCGGAGTCCGGCTGCCAGTGCAGAGGCGCGGCGAGCTGCGCCTCGACCCGGTACGCCCACCCGGCCGCACTCCACCAGCGCGGGTCGGTGTAGCCGCCGTCCGCGATGAACTCCGCGTACTGGCCGTTGCTGACCGGAGCGGCGTCGATCACGTACGCGGGCAGGTCGACCACGTGCGCGGGTCGTTCGTTGTCCAGCGCCCACGGATCGATGTCGGTGCCCATGGTGAACGCACCGGCCGGCACCAGCACCGACCCGCCGACCCGGGCGGACGGCTCCGGAGGCGGCGCGGCGTGCAGCACCGCCGGCCCCGAGCGCAGCTGGTGGGTGGCGAGCATGGTCTCGTCGTGCTGCTGCTCGTGCTGCACGATCATGCCGAAGGCGAACCCGTCGGCGACCAACGGCCGCTCGGTGAAACTGACCGCCTCGAGCAGGTCGTGCACCTTGTCCCGGACGGTGCCCAGGTAGGCGCGGGCCTCCGCCGGGGGCAGCAGGGGCAGCGCGGGCCTGTCCCGGCGGGGCTGTTTGAAAGCGTCGTACAGCTCGTCGATGTCACACCGGACCGGCTCCCGGCCGCCGACGTCGCGCACCAGCCAGAGCTCCTCCTGGTTGCCGACGTGCGCCAGGTCCCAGACCAGCGGCGACATCAGTGGCGAGTGCTGGCGCATCAGGTCGGCGTCGTCGACCACCTCGGTCAGCAGCGCCGTGCGGGACCGGGCCCGCGCCAGCTCCGCCGCAATGTGGTCGCGTAGCTGCTCCCCGTCGGCGTGTCCCGTCGTGCTCGGGGCTCGCAACCCCGGCTCACTCCTCGCGCTCACCGAGCCGCCTTCCGTTCGCGACTGCGGGGCTCGCAACCCCGGCTCACTCCTCGCGCTCACCGGTCTCCCCTCTCTTTGCGGCCGCCAGCCGCTTCCGTACGCCTCGCTGGATCTCGTCGTGACCGCCGGCCGGGAGGTCCAGCCGGGGCAGGGTGGTCAGGGCCAGGTCGAGCAGCGCCACCGCGGCGGCGGCCAACGCCGGGTCCGCCAGACCGTGTCGGGCGGCGGCCGACCAGCGGTGCGCCACCGGTGCGCCGATCGCGTACGCCGATCGCACGGTGGCCGGATCGGCGAACAGCGCGGTCAGCACCGCCAGCGGGAGTCGCCAGTCCCGGCCGGGCTGGGCATCGAGGTAACGCAGCTCCAGGTAGCCGCGCGGACGCACCGGCGGAAAGAGCGTGCTGAGGTGGTAGTCGAGGTCATCGGTGGTGGGTGGGCGCGGCAGGGCGCCGTCGAGCCAGTCGGCGAAGGTCACGCCCGGCGGCGCCGTCCAGTCCGGGCCGCCTCGGCGCAGGCAGAGCAGCGGCGCGGCGAGCACGTAACGGACCCAGGCGGCGGCCGGGTCCTCGTCGGCCCGGCCTGGTGCCCACACCGGGCGGGTGCGGGCCGGGTCGATGGCCAACCAGGCGGCCATCCGGGCGGAGGCCCAGCCGGTGCGCCGACCGGCGTGCCGGCTGGCAGAGGCGAACGCCGCGAGCAGCGGCGGGCCGACCGCGTGAGCCGCGGACCAGCGGGCCGTGACCTGGTCGGGCTCACCCGCGTCGAGGCAGACCTGCAGACCCGCGGTGCTGTACATCATCGTCCGGCCGGCGGGACCGCGCCGGTCGAAGCTGACACGCATGGCGCGGTACCGGGGGGTTTCCAGCACCGGGCGGGGCCTGCGGTGCGGGTCGATGCCGCTGCGGCCGAGGATCAGACCGGCGGCTCCCAGCAGATCGGTGACCTGGGCGATTTCGGCCTCGGTGGCCTCGATCAACGCGCCGACCGAGGGGCGCGGCGGGGTGGAGATCTCGAGCTGGCCACCCGGCTCCAGGGTCACCGCGCCACCGTGTCGCAGGGGCTCGGCCGGGCTGGTGGCATCCAGCGTGACGGGGCTGTGCCGCCGCAGCGCCGCCCTCAGCCGCGCCGGGTCGACGGGTCGGGCGGGATCGGCGGCGTCGTGCACGGTCCATTCCAGTTCGACGCCTGTGTGGATCGGTGGGCCGGTCTTGAAGCAGATGCGGGCGAGATGTCGACTTGCGGCAGCGGACTCGTGCAGAATGCCGCCGCGGTCCAGCTCGGGTGACGTCACCACCGGTGGGGCCCCCTCTCCGTACGCCGGCTCCGGGACACTGTGCCACCGTAGCCGCGCCCACCGACACCGTCGGAGGCGTCCACGGCGCCACCAACCTCTGTCTAACAGACGAATTTCCCCGCGCAGGGCGGATCGAACCGCCCCGGTGACCGGGCGCTCAGTCCCGGTCGGGTCGGCCCGGCTTCGGTGGTGACGGCGTGAGCGTCGGCGGCCCCGCTGGTTGCGCCTCGGGTATCAACCCTTGGCAGTACGCCTCGACCTCGTCAGCACCACCGGCCGCCGCCACCAAATCCTGGTAGGGGCGCTTGCTGAGCGCCTTCTCCCGCTGTTTGGGCGCCTTGGCCAGCCAGGTACGGCACAACCGATGGAGCTGCTTGCCCGGCACCGGGCCGACGGACGGCGTACCGGTGGCGGACGGCGGACCGGTCGGCGCCGAGCCCGTGCCGGGAGCCGTCGGCCGGCTTGGCGGGTCGGTACGGTCGTCGGACGAGGGCCTGGCGACGGCGGGAGTCGGCCGCGGGCTACTCGTCGCCGGTGGCGCCGGCACCGGCGTCCGGTCCAGGGTGACCGCGGCGAAGGCGGCGCCCGCGGTGGCGGTGACCGCCACCGCGCCGATCCAGGCCGACAAGCCAGTGGTCAACCGACGACGGTGTGGCCGACCAGCCGCGGTAGGCGTCGGGTCGGCCCGGGCGGCCCGGAACGCGGCCAGGGCAGCCTGCTCGCCCGCCAGTTCCCCCGGTCGAGCCGGACCGGCCGCCGCGGCGATCAGCCGGGCCAGAGCGGTATCCGGGCCGGCGGGGGTGTCGGCGCGGTTCGCGTCGAGCAACCGTTCCGTCTCGGCGCGATCGGCCGGCCGGTCCGGCCGGTGCGGGTTCATCCGGAATCCCCTCACGTCAGCCATCCGCCGGCTCAGCCTGTGCAGACCGGTGGGGCCGGCCGGCCCGCGGCTGGGGCGCCGTGCCCTCGATACTGGCCGGCGATGGACCGGCCGACGACGCGGCGGCCTCGGCGCCGGCCAGTGTCCCGTTGCCCCCCGCCGCTGCGGACGGTGGGACCGGATTCTGTTGTTGCAGAAGGGCCGCGAGCCGCCGCAGGCCGCGGTGCGCGGCGGTCCGTACGGCGCCGGCCCGCCGGCCGAGCACCCGACCGGCGGATTCCGCGTCGAGCCCGATCACGGCCCGCAGCAGGACCGCCTCGGCCTCGCGGGGTGGCAGTTGGGCGATCAGCGCCAGAGCTGCCTCGGTGCCGATCGTCTCACCGGCCAGCTCGGCGGTGTCCGCGTCGCTGGCCAGCTCGCCGAGGGCCTGCGCCGGCACCGGCAGCGTCGGCCGGCGGCGCAGCCGACGTAGGTGATCCATCGCCCGGTTGCGGGCGATCGTGACGGTCCAGGCGCGGAACTCGCCGCCGGTGAAGTTGGGCAGGTCGCGGGCGATCTGGAGCCACGTCTCGGAGGCCACGTCCTCGGCGTCCGCGCCGACCAGGGCGGTCAGATACCGCAGCAGGCCGGGCTGAAGGCGCCGGTAGAGCACGCGGAAGGCGTCCTCGTCCCCACCTTGCGCGGCGGTGACCGCCTCGGACAGCTCGGCGGTCATCCGCCACCCCGGCGGCGAACCGGCCCGACCAGGTCCCGCACCCGTACCGCCCTCCGCCTACTGATGGCGCCCGGGACCGAGGTGGCCTGGGCGGGATGTCTGGACCAGCGCCGTGGCGGCCGCCGTCGACGCGCCGCCCGCCGAGCCGCCCGGCGGGCCCGAGCGGGCTGGCCGCTGGGAGCGGACGGAGGAAACGACAAGTCGGCACGTTGTCACGGAAGAGGAACGATTATCAACCCCTGCCGGCCGGCGCGTCGTCGTAACGTGCTGACCAGCGGACGCCTCACCGGCTGAGGAACAACCCCTGCCCACCCTGTGTCGGCTTTCGTCACGCGGCGTCTCGGCACCGTCACAGAAGGGTCACGTCCCTACAGGTCAGACCGGTTGGACCGACGGTACGGACCACCCGGCCGAGCGCCCACAGCGCGCCGTTGCGCGCCACTCTGGGTACGGTAATGCGGTGTTGTCATCGGAGGTCGTGCTCAGCGGTCGGTACCGCCTGGACGAACGTGTCGCCACCGGCGGCATGGGCGACGTCTGGCGTGGTTCGGACCTGGTCCTTGGCCGGCAGGTCGCGGTCAAGGTCCTGCTGCCGGCGCTGGTCTCCGACCCCGACTTCATCGCCCGTTTCCGGGCCGAGGCGCGGATCATGGCGGCGCTGCGGCACCCGGGCATCGTGCAGGTCTACGACTGCGGCGAGGACGACCTGCCCGACGGCAGTCGGGCGGATTACCTGGTCATGGAGTTCGTGCAGGGCGAGCCGCTGTCCAAGCGGATCGAGGCGGCCGGGCGGCTCGACGTGGCCGAGACGATGTCGATCGTGGCCCAGGCGGCCCAGGCGCTGACCGCGGCGCACACCGGCGGCATCGTGCACCGTGACGTCAAGCCCAGCAATCTGTTGGTGCAGGAGGACGGCACAGTCGTCCTGGTCGACTTCGGCGTGGCCCGCTCGACCAACGTGACCAGCATCACCAGCACCAACGCGGTGCCGGGCACCGCCCTCTACATGGCGCCGGAGCAGGCCGCCGGCCGACCGGTCAGCGGCGCCACCGACATCTACGCCCTCGGCGCGGTCGCCTACTGCTGCCTCACCGGCGGTCCGCCGTTCACCGGCGACAACCCGCTCCAGGTCGCCGTGCGACACCTCGACGACGAGCCGCCGGAGTTGTCGCACGACATCCCGGAGGCGGTTCGGGCCCTGGTGTCCCGGGCCCTGGCCAAGGATCCGCTCGAGCGGTTCACCAGTGGCGCGGCGATGGCCGAGGCGGCTCGGACCGCGGTGACCGGCGGCGAGCCGCCGACGGCCCTGGCGATGGCGGCGACGCCGCTGCGCGAGGCGGGTCCACACACCCGCACCGACGTGCCGGTCGGCGCGGCGGTGGCGACGGGCGGCGGGCTGCGCAGCCGGCGAGGGGCGCTGGTCGGCGCGACGGCGGCCGTGCTGGTGGCGCTGACCGGCCTGGTGGCGGCGCTGGGCGCGGCGAAGAACGCGGACGCCCCGGCGGTCAAGCTGCCGTCCACGTCACCGACGGTGCAGCAGACCGGCCAGGTGGACGTGCCAGCGGCCAACGAGCAGGCCACCCTGGATCCGGCCCGGCCGGGCCGGCCGATCTCTCCCGGCGCCACCCCGTCGGCGTCGGTCACCGCGACGCCGACCACCCAGCCCAGCGCGACGACCAGTCCGACGGCGACGCCGAGCGCCACCACGGCACCGCCGCCCACGGGCGGGCCGACCGGCGGCCCGACGCCGAGCGATCCGCCGCCGACGCCGACGCCCACCGACACCAGCACCGCGCCGACCGACCCGGAGGGGCCGACGGCCGGCTGATTTCGGCCGGTTCCGCGCGTCCCGGCACTCCCAACAGCACCGATATCCCCAAAACGGACTTACGTCGCTCAAAACCGCCCTACGCTCTTCGCAGGTCATTTCCACCATCTGCCGCAGGAGCCTGGGTGAGCGCTGAGAAGCTGGTCGTGATTGGTCAGGGGTACGTCGGACTGCCGTTGGCGATGCGGGCCGTCGAGGCGGGGTTGGACGTGGTCGGCCTCGACGTCGACGCCGACCGGGTGAAGCGGCTGGCCTCCGGTGAGTCGTTCATCGAGGACATCCCGACCGACCGGCTGGGTCGAGCGCTGGGCAGCGGTCGGTACCAGCCGAGCACCGAGTACACCGACGCCGAAGGCTTCGACATCTGCGTCATCACCGTGCCCACCCCGCTGCGCGACGGCACCCCGGATCTGAGCTTCGTCGAGCAGGCCGGCAAGAGCATCGGTCGGTACGTGCGGCCGGGTTGCACGGTGATCCTGGAGTCGACCACCTACCCGGGCACCACCGAGGAGTTGCTGCGCCCGCTCCTCGAGTCGGCCAGTGGGCTGAGCAGCCCGGGTGACTTCCACCTCGGCTACAGCCCGGAGCGGATCGACCCGGGCAACCCGACCTGGCGGCTGGAGAACACGCCGAAGGTGGTCTCCGGTGTGGACGCGGCGTCGCTGGCCCGGGTGGACGGGTTCTACCGGCGCATCGTGGAGCGGACCGTACCGGTGGACTCCACCCGGGTCGCCGAGCTGACCAAGCTGATCGAGAACACCTTCCGCCAGGTCAACATCGCGCTGATCAACGAGCTGACCATGCTTTCGCACCCCCTGGACATCGACGTCTGGCAGGCGATCGAGGCCGCGGAGAGCAAGCCGTTCGGCTTCCTGCCGTTCCGGCCCGGCCCGGGCGTCGGCGGGCACTGCCTGCCGATCGATCCGTGCTACCTGTCCTGGCAGGTCAAGCGGCGTCTCGGCCGGCAGTTCCGGTTCATCGAGCTGGCCAACGACGTCAACCACGAGATGCCCGAGCACGTGACGCAGCGGATCATGGCGGGCCTCAACCGGACCGGCAAGGCGGTCAGTGGCGCACGGCTGCTGCTGCTCGGGCTGGCGTACAAGAAGAACACCGGTGACATGCGGGACTCCCCCGCGGTCGACGTGGCCCAGCGGTTGCAGGCCCTCGGCGCGGAGGTGCACGCGGTCGAGCCGTACGCCGAGGCGCACCAGATCCCCGCCGGCGTGACCGTGGTCGGCCTGACCGAGCACGAGGTACGGGCCGCCGACGCGGTCGTGGTGGTCACCGACCACGACAGTTTCGACTACGACCTGGTGGCGCAGCACGCCCGCTACGTCTTCGACACCCGCAACCGGTGCGTCGGCCCGATGGTCGAGCGCCTGTAGACCCGGCACCGCTGGCCGGTCCCGCCGCCGAGGAAGTCGGCGGGGCCGGCCGGCGGATGTCCGTCCGGACGACTGCGCTCACTGGTCGCCGAGCGCCTCGACCACCGGACGGGACAGCGCCCGGCGGGCCGGCAGCACCGAGGCGAGCAGCGCGGCCAGCACCGCGACGCCGAGGATCAACCCGAGCTGGCCCAGTGGCAGCACCAGGTGGAACTCCCCGCTCAGCCGGTCCAGCAGGGCCATCGCGGCGGCGCTCACACCGGTGCCCAGCCCGATGCCGAGCACCGCGCCGACCAGGGCCAGCAGCACCGCCTCCACGGCGAGCATGGCCCGCATCCGACCCCGGGTCAGCCCGACCGCCCGCAGCACGGCGTTCTCTCTGGTGCGTTCCACCACCGACAGGCTCAGCGTGTTCGCCACACCGACCAGGGCGATGACCACGGCCAGGCCGAGCAGCGCGGTGACGAAGGCCAGCAGCATGTCCACGGTGCCGGTGAGCATCTTCTTGTAGGCGCCCTGGTCGAGCAGGTTGACCGTCGGGTAGCGGGCCAGCACCGACTCCATCGCGTCGCGGGCCCGCTCGGCGCTCACGCCGGCGGCGGGGTCCACCTCGGCCAGGACCCCCCGTTGGTTGGGGAAGAGCGCGGCGAAGTCGGCGTCGGTCAGATCGATGACGTGACCGGCCGGCACCTCGCCGCCCACCATGGACGGCGCGTCGTCGGCGACCACCGCGGCGACCCGGAACGATCGCCCACCGACGGTGACCGGCGAGCCGACCTGCCAGCCGCGCGCCTGCGCGAGCTCCCGGTGGACCAACACCAGCCCCGGGCCGAGCCGACCGACGTCCCCCGTCACCGTGCGCACCGTCCGCCCGACCAGCGCCGGGTGGGCGGCGCGGACCTCGACGCCGGCACGAACCACGCCGCGCTGCTCGTGTACGACACCCAACTCGGGACGGGCCGCCAGCTCGTCGGCGAGCGAGGCGGGCAGGTCCTGACCGATTCCGCTGACCACGAAGTCCGTCCCGATCTGGGCGTCCACGCTGCGCTCGATGCCGTCCTTGGTGCTGCGCGCCCCCACCACGAAGGCCGACACCAGTCCGATTCCGATCACCAGGGCGGTGGCGGTCGCGGCGACCCGACGCGGGTTGCGGACCGCGTTGGCCACCGCCAGCCCGACGGTCGCGCCGAACAGCCGGCGGGCCGGCCAGCCGAACACCCGAACCAGCGCCGGCACGAGCACCGGCCCGAACAGCACGATCCCGAAGAAGGACAGCACCCCACCGGCGGCCACCAGCAGGATCTGTCCGGCGCTCGCGGCCCCGGCCAGGGCCGCGACTCCGACCGCGAGCACCACCGCGCCCACGGTCAGCCGGAGCCATCCCGCACCCCGGCTGGGCTGCACCGCGGCGTCGGTGAGCGCGGCCACCGGGGCGATTCGCGTGCCCCGCCAGGCCGGTAGGAGGGCGGAGCCCACGGTGAGGGCCGCCCCCAGCAGCAGGCTGGTCAGCACGGTCGGTGCGGTCACCGTCAGCCCACCCGAGACCGGCGCGTCCAGCCGGGACATCAGCAGCCGCAGCCCGCCCGCGAGGGCCACGCCGAGCAGCACCCCGAGCGTCGAGGCGACCAGCCCGACCACCGCCGACTCCAGCAGGGTCGCGCGGAAGAGCTGGCCCCGGGTGGCTCCGACCAGCCGTAGCAGCGCGGTCCGCCGGGTCCGCTGGGCAAGCACGATCGCGAAGGTGTTGGCGATCACGAAGCCGGCCACCACCACGGCGACCCCCACGAAGATCATCAGCACCATGCGGAACTGGTTCACGTCCCGGACCGCCTCGTTGACGGCCTCGTCGAGGATCTGCTGGCGACCCTTCACCGTCGTGTCGGCGCCGGCCACCGCACGGACCCGGTCCGCCAGGGCCGTGGCGGAGGTTCCCGGTCGGGCGGCCACCATGATCCGCCCGTAGCCACGTTCGCCGGTCAACGCCAACGCGTCCGTCCCGACCAGACCGACGAACGGGCCACCGACGTCGCGCGCGGAGCCGGCCACGTCGACGGTGCCGACCAGGGTGTACGGGCGAGCAGTCCCCTCGCCCCCGCCGATTTGCACCGGGGCGCCGAGGGCGAAACCCTCCTCGGCCACCGTCGGCGCGTCGAGGACCACCTCGCCGGCCCGGTCGGGCAGCCGGCCGGCGACCACGTCGTACGAGCGCAGCGCAGCCTCGGTGGGGATCGCGACGAGCATGGTGAAGCCGAGCACCGGCCGACCGTCGGCGCCGACGATTCCGGCGGTGTTGGTCAGCTCGCCGGCCGCGGCGGCCACCCCGTCGACCGCCCGGACCCGGTCGACCAGCGCCGGGGGCAGCACCCGACTCCCGGTGGGGTAGACACCCAGGTCGGTGTGCCGGTCGAAGGTGCCGGCCCGCTCGTACGCGCCGGCCCGCATCCCGTCGACGAAGATCAGGGTGCCGGCGATGAAGGCGACACCGAGCACCACGGCCAGCGCGGAGAGCAGCATGCGCAGCGCCTCGGCGCGCAACGAGCGCAGGGTCAGGCGGATCATGTGGGGCTCCCCGTGGCGGTGCGGATCGGACCCCTCCGACGCTAGGGCCGGCACGGGTCGGTCGATCTCCACCTGCGCGCTCGACCTGTGTGCGCCCCGGGTCGCGGTCCACCCGCGTGCCGGTACGACCCAGGTCGTACGCGGGGTCATCCGCCGGGCGTGACCAGCCCGCTCTCGTACGCCAGCACCACGGCCTGGACCCGGTCGCGCAGTTGCAGCTTGGCCAGGATCCGCCCGACGTGGGTCTTCACCGTCGCCTCGGCCACATGCACCCGAGCGGCGATCTCCGAGTTGGACAATCCCTGCGCGACCAGCAGCAACACCTCGCGCTCCCGTTCGGTGAGCTGCCCCAACCGGGGGTCGGCGGCCGGGCCGGCGCCGAGCTGACCGGCGAACCGGTCCAGCAGTCGCCGGGTGATCGACGGCGCGACCACCGAATCGCCCTGCGCCACCACCCGGATCGCGGCCAGCAACTCCTCCGGCGGAACGTTCTTGAGCAGGAAGCCGCTCGCACCGGCCTGCAACGCGGCGAAAGCGTCCGCCTCGGTGTCGAACGTGGTCAGCACCAGCACCCGGGGCGGGCCGGCGGGCCGGTCGGCGCAGAGCCGTCGGGTCGCCTCCACCCCGTCCATCGTCGGCATCCGGATGTCCATCACCACCACGTCGGCCTCGGTGCGGGCGAGCACCCGCAGCGCGTCCGCGCCGTCGATGGCCTCGCCGACCACCTCCAGGTCAGGTTGGGAGTCCAGCACCATCCGGAACCCGGCGCGGACCAGCGCCTGGTCGTCCACGATCACCACCCGGACCGTCATGCCGCGATCACCTCCGTAGCCGGGTCCGACGGTAGCGGTAGCCGGACCGCGAGCTGCCAGCCCCCGGCCGGTCGGGTGCCGGCGGTGAGGCTGCCGTCGTACACCGTCACCCGCTCCCGCATGCCGAGCAGTCCGTGACCGCCGGACGGCGCCGGGCTGACCACCGGGCGGCCGCGCCCGTCGTCGACCACCTCGACCACGACGGCGTCGGCGGCGTACGCCAGGGTCAGGTCGACGCCGGCGCCGACGCCGGCGTGCTTGAGCGCGTTGGTCAGCGCTTCCTGCACGACCCGGTAGATGGTCAACTCGAGCCCGGGCGGCAGGGCCGGCGGCTCACCGGTCACGGTGGGTCGGATGCGCAGGCCGGCGTCGCGGAACCGGGCCAGCAGGTCGGGCAGCTCGGCAACGGCCAGTCGGCGGTGCTCGGGATCGGCGGCGACCGCGGTTCCGCCCGCGTCGGCCGGGCTCGCGTCCCGCAGGACACCGACCAGCCGGCGCATCTCCTCGAGGGCCTGCCGGCCGGTGTCCGCGACCACCTTCACCGCCGTGCGGGCCTGCTCGGGGTCGCGGTCGAGCATGAACCGCGCGCCGTCCGCCTGGACGATCATCACCGCCATGCTGTGCGCCACCACGTCGTGCAGTTCCCGGGCGATCCGGGTGCGCTCCTCGGCCACCGCGGCCCGGGATTCGGCCTCCCGTTCCCGCTCCAGGGTGCTGGCCCGCTCCTCGAGGCTGAGGACGTAGAGGCGGCGGGTCCGCACGTTCAGCGCGACCAGCCAGACCGCGCCGGTGACCAGCGCGTACCACAGCGCGGTCACCCACCAGTCGATGACGCCCGGGGTCTGCACGGCGGCGAGCACCACGCCCACCGCGGCGGCCGCACCGGCGAGCACCGCGTCGCGGAGCCGCTCGCCGTACTTGACCACGCTGTAGAGCGCGATCAGGACGGCGACGTCGTAGGGCAGCGGCCCCCACTCGGCGATCACCTGCACCAGGCCGAGCGCCGCGACCGCCACGGTCACCGCGCCCGGGTGCGAGCGGCGGAACAGCAGCGCCACCGCCATCCCCGCGCCGACCAGAGCGGCCGCCCAGCCGCCCGCCAGGTTGGCCGCGCCGGCCAGGCCGATGAGGCCCACCACGGCGGAGACGGCGACGTCGAAGGCGACGCCGCGCACCGGACGACCGAACTTCGCGCGTCTCACGATCACCCAGCGTAGTGCCTCGGGCCGACGGGCCCGCCGCCGTGGCTCGTGCGGGCAGGCCGGGCCCGGTCAGCGCGGAGTGAGGGCGCGCAGGCGGGTGATCTCGATGGCCTGCTCGGTGGCGAGCGAGGTGGCGAGCTCGTTGAGGGTCTGGTCGACGCCGACCGAGAGCAGGTCGGTGGCCATGGTCACCGCGCCCTGGTGGTGCTCGGTCATCATTCGCACGAAGAGCCGGTCGAACTCGACGCCCCGAGCGCCGGCCAGCGCCCGCATCGCCTCGGGCGTCTGCATGCCGCGCATGCCGCCGTGGTCGTGCCCGGGCGTCTCCGCCGGCAACCCGCGCGCGGTCAGCCAGCCGCGCAGCACACCGACCTCCGGGCCCTGGCCGGCTCGGATCCGATCCGCGAAGGCGCGGATTCGCGGATCGGCCGCCCGGTCGGCAGCCAGCTGCGTCATCTCCAGCGCCTGCTGGTGGTGCGGAATCATCATCTGAACAAAGGTGGTGTCCAGGGCGTTGTAGCGGGGCGCGCTGTCGTCGCGGACCTCGTGTGCGGGTCGGGCGGTCGCGGTCTCCCCCGGTCGACCGGGCACGATCACCGGCGGTGCGGCCGGGCCGGTCGGGGTGGCCGCCGTCGGAGTCGGCAAGGCCGGCCCGGCGGCCGGGCGGGCAGGGTCGTCCGCGGCACGGACGGCCAGCATCACCAGGACCAGCACCACGGCCGCCGATATGACGACGGTCAGCAACCAACCACGTCGGACAGTCATGCCCCACTCCCTCAGGTCGAGGTCGCAGCGATCTTATCCATTGACGAGTAGGCCAGGATGTGACCCGGGTCACATCGACAAACACCATTGGTCGGTAATGTACCGGGCATCGCCATCCCCCCTCGAAGGGCGCCGCCGATGCTCAGATCCTCCACACCTCGGCTCCGACAGCTAAGGCTCGTCAGCCTGACCGCCGTGGGCCTCCTCCTGACCAGTGTCGCCGTGGCGACGCCGAGCAGCGCCCACGAGGCGGCACCGCCAGCGGCCGCCGCCGCCACGACGACCGACATCCCGGGCGTCGACGAGATCCGCAGCAGCCCCAACCTCCGGCAGATCGCCAACCTGCCCAAGCAGGCGCCGTTCGACACCGTCGCCGCGCTCAACAGCGACATGGCCTTCCAGGGCAAGTACGCGTTCGCCGGCAACTACAACGGGTTCGTCATCTACGACATCTCCCGGCCCAGCGCGCCGAAGATCACCGCGCAGGTGTCCTGTGCGGGGTCGCAGAACGACATCACCGTGTACGGCAACCTGCTGTTCCTCTCCACCGACTCCTCGCGGAGCGACGACTCGTGCGAGAGCGTGGCGCAGCCCGCCTCCATCAAGGAGTCGTGGGAGGGCATCAAGGTCTTCGACATCAGCAACAAGGCCAACCCGCAGTACATCAAATCCGTAGAGACCGCCTGCGGGTCGCACACCCACACGCTGGTGCCGGGCAAGGACCGCAGGAACGTCTACCTGTACGTCTCGTCGTACAGCCCGCGGGCCGAATTCCCGGACTGCCAGCCGCCGCACGACTCGATCTCCATCGTGAAGGTGCCGCTGACGAGGCCGACCGACGCCGCCGTGATCGCGACGCCGAACCTCTTCCCGGACGGCGGCTTCCCGGGCAGTGAGACCGGCTCGGCGACCGCCGGCTGCCACGACATCACCGCGTACCCGGCCAAGGACCTGGCCGCCGGCGCCTGCATGGGTGACGGCATCCTGCTCGACATCAAGAACCGGGAAGCTCCCCGGGTGATCAGCCGAGTCCAGGACACGGTCAACTTCGCCTTCTGGCACTCGGCCACCTTCAACAACGCCGGCACCAAGGTCGTCTTCACCGACGAGCTGGGCGGCGGCGGGGCGGCCACCTGCAACGAGACCGTCGGACCGACCCGGGGCGCGGACGGCGTCTACGACATCACCGGCCGCGGCAACGCCCGGCAGTTGGTCTTCCGCAGCTACTACAAGATCCCGCGGACCAACGCCCAGACCGAGAACTGCGTGGCGCACAACGGCTCGCTGATCCCGGTGCTCGGTCGGGACATCATGGTGCAGGCGTGGTATCAGGGCGGCATCTCGGTCTGGGACTTCACCGACTCGCGCCACCCCAAGGAGATCGCCTTCTGGGAGCGGGGTCCGCTCTCGGACACCCAGGCCATCACGGGTGGCGCCTGGTCCACCTACTACTACAACGGCCACATCTACTCCAACGACATCCAGAAGGGCCTGGACGTCCTGGAGCTGAACGACTGGCGGACCTGGACGGCCAACCTCGTCCGGTTCCCCGACCTGAACGTGCAGACCCAGCCCGGTTACCTGAGCTGGTAGCTCCGACGCACGATCCGGGCCCGGTCCCTCGCCCGAGGGGCCGGGCCCGGCCGCGTCAGCTCATCGGCAGCCGGTAGTCCCGGGGAGTGCCGCCCGTGGTGACCAGCCGGACCTCGCCGCTGCGCAGGCCGTACGTCACCGACCACCGGGTGTGCCCCTGACGAACGGTGGTGAGCACGCGGTGCGCCGCGGTGGCGTCCAGCACACCGCCGGCCTCGGTCAACGCCGCCGCGAGCTGCCCGTACCGGCGATCCTCGCGGCGCCGCTGCTCGGGCACCCCGGCGACCTGCACGTTGGTGAGCGCCTGCCAGCCGCCCGTCCCCCGCTCCACCCGCAGCGTGCCGTCGACGAACTCGATCACCGCGGACGCGCCGGTCGCGTCGGCCAGCAGGTAGTGCAGCGCCGGCCCGCCGTCGAAGTCGAGGTTGTGCCGGGTGAACACGGCGATCGCCTCGTCGACGGTGGCCGCCCGGTCCAGCACCAGCCGCAGGATCCGCACCGAGCCGACGGTGGGCTTGCCCGGGTCGGGGCGGGCCGTCGCCGCGTCGTCCGCGGCCAGCCCGACCGCGAGGCCCCGCTCATTCATCCCGTCGAAGGGCAACAGCGGCGCGTTGAGCAGCCGACGGTCGCCGGTCGGGTCCGCGCCGACCCCGAGGTACGAGATGTCGACCAGTGACAGGGCGGCGTAACCGTCCGGCGGGTCGGTACGCAGCAGCAGCGCCGGGTTGGCGTCCCAGTCGAAGTTGCGGGCGAACAACGGTCGAGCCGGATCGCCCGCGGCGACGAACAGCGAGCAGCCGAACGGGCTGGGCGGGGCCGCGTCGGTGCCCGCCGTCGGGTCGTACGCCCCCACGTAGGTCATCTCGTACAGCGGCAGGTCGTCCACCCGCCGCAGGCTGGCCAGGGTCTGCTCGGCCTGGGCGGCGTCCTGCCGGGAGGCGGTCGGGGTGCCGCTCGGCGCCGGATCGGGCGCACCCGGCGATGCGGCCGTGCCGCAGGAGGTCAGCACGAGCAAGAGGGCCGTCATGACGGCCGGCAGGATCCTCCGCATATCCGTTGGACGCTATGGGACCGATCGACGGTTGTCCACCGGGCCGAGCGCGCCGACCATCCGTTCATCATCGGCCCTTTGCTCTGCTTCAACGGGCGCAACACCCGATGTCCGGATAGCGGACGTCCGGCGTTGCGTGGGGTGAAGCAGAGCAAAGGACCGACACCAGGGGGCTGTCCCGGTCCGGTGCCGGACCGGTAGGCCACGGTCGGGCCCGGCACCGCAACACCACGCGGCCGCCCGCTTCGCCACGGCGGGCTTGGTGGGGCCGGTCACCAGGACAGGGGCGGATGATTGGCTGGTCGGGCCCTGTGCCACCGTGGTCAGATGTGAAGCCTGCCGCGCCGCCCGAGCCGACCACGCGCTGGAGTCCCCACCCGCTCGACCTGGTGGCGGTCGTCCTCGCGGTGGTGGGCGCGGCATGCGCGGTGAGCGGGCTGCTGCCTCGCGCGGAGACGACCGCCACCCTGCACCGGATCCTGCCGCTGCTGCTCTTTCTCGGCACGGTGATCGTGCTGGCCGAGCTGACCGCCGTGGCCGGGGTCTTCGACGTGCTGGCCAGCCGGCTGGCGATCGCCGCCCGGGGCAGTTGGGCGGCGCTGTTCCTGCTCTGCGGCGGCCTCGCCACGCTGACCACCCTGGTGCTCAACCTCGACACCACCGCCGTGCTGCTCACCCCGGTGCTGCTCGCGCTGGCCCGCACCCTGCGCGTGCCGGCCGGCCCGCTCGCGGTCACCACCGTCTGGCTGGCCAACACCGCCAGCCTGCTGCTGCCGGTGTCCAACCTGACCAATCTGCTGGCCGCCGACCGGATCGGGCTGCCGCCGCTGGCGTACGCGGCTCGAATGGCGCTGCCGCAGGCCGCCGCGGTCACGGTGACCATGGCGCTGCTCTGGTACTGCTGGTGGCGACGCGACGCACCGCCCGGAGGGCGCTTCGTTCCGCCAGCCCCGCACGTGCCGGCCGATCCGGTGCTGCACCGCACCGCCCTCGCCGGCTGTCTGCTCTTCGTCGCCGGCATCCTCACCGGCGTGGAGATCGGCCTCGCCTCGACCGTCGCGGTCGCGCTGGTGCTGGTCGGCTTCGTCGTCCGCTCCCCCGCCACGCTTCGCCCGGGGCTGGTGCCGTTGCGGCTGCTGCTCTTTGTCACCGGCCTGTTCCTGGTGGTGCAGACCCTCGGTCGGTACGGGCTGGACGACCTGGTCGGCAGCCTGCTCGGCACCCACGGGGGCACCCTCGGCGAGCTACGCGCCGGGGGTACGGGCGCGCTGCTGGCCAATGCGGTGAACAACCTGCCGGCCTACCTGGCCGGCGAGTCGGTGCTGCCGGCCGCTGACCACACCCGCCTGCTGGCCCTGCTCATCGGCACCAACATCGGCCCGCTGGCCGCTCCCTGGGCCTCGCTCGCCACTCTGCTGTGGTTCGAGCGGTGCCGGGCGGCCGGAGTGTCGGTGCCGGTGACCCGGTTCGTGCTGACCAGCGTCCTGCTGGCAGTCACCGGCACGACCGTCGCGGTTGGCACGCTGCTGCTGGTGAGCTGAACGGCGACACATTCTGGCCGCTGGGCGAGTGTTTCTATCCGTGCTGCGTCGTTTATCCCACCGATGCGTGTTATCACCTTGAAGCGTCAGATGACCGTTTAAGCTGGGCAAACCGATACGAGTAGGGAGAACCGATGACATCGCAGTGCGAGCTGGACGTGCCCCCGACGGCCGTTCCGGACTACCGGCCACCGACGATCCAGCGCCTGGGCACCCTCGCCGAGCTGACCAAGGGCGGCACGGTGGGTCCGGACGACGGGCTGGGCGGCGGGGGCGACGGTTCGCTCTGACCCCGCGTACGCCCGCTGTCGTGGGAGTACCGCCGATACTCACGGTCCGCCGGGCGCAGCGTCGGTTCGGCCGCCGGGTGATCTTCACTGACCTGGACCTCGACGTTCCGGTCGGTGCCCGGATCTTCCTCGGCGGCAGCAACGGATCCGGCAAGACCACGCTACTGCGGTGCCTGTCCGGCACGCTGACCCTCAGCGCCGGACAGGCCACCGTCGGCGGGCACCCGGTCGGCTCGCTGCCCGCCCGGCGCCTGACCGGAGTCTGTCTCGCTCCCGAGCAGGGCCTGTACGAGAAGTTGTCGGCACGGGAAAATCTGGCCCTCGTCGCCCGGCTCCGGCTGCCCCGACGGGCCGTCGGCCCGGCCGTCGCACGGATCGAGGAGGAGCTCGACCTGACCGGCTACGCCACTGTCGCGGTGGAGCGCTGCTCGGCGGGGATGCGGGCCCGGGTGAGCATCGCGCGGGCCCTCGTCGCCGAGCCGGCGCTGCTGCTGCTCGACGAGCCCAGCCGGTCGCTCGACGACAGGTCCCGGCTGCTGCTGTGGCAGGCGCTCGAGCGGCGACCCGAGGTGACCTGCGTGATCGCCTCCCACCACGCCGACGACCGGAGCCGGTGTCAGTCCGCTCTGACCCTCACGGCGGTCCCGTGACGCCGACCGCCCCGGCTACGGCCACCACCCCGTCGGTCGGTCGCCGTGCCGACGGGGCCAGCCCGGTCGGCGTGGTCCTCGCCCTGGTCCGCCGCGACCTCGGCGACCCGCGGCAGTTCCGCCTGCCGCTGCTGCTGGACCTCGCCTTCGGGATCGTGAACCTGGTCGTCTTCCTGTTCATCTCCCGGGCGCTGACCCCGTCGTCCGGCACCGACCTGGCCCGCTCGCCCAGCTACTTCGACTTCGTGGCGGTCGGCATCACCTTCCTGCTCGTCCTGCAGGCCGCCAACACGCAACTGACCAGCCGGGTGCTCCGGGAACAGCGCGGCGGGACGTTGGAGCTGCTGGCCGCCCAGCCCGTCCCGGTCCCCGCGCTGGCCATCGGGACCGCCGGCTACCCGTTCCTCTTCGCCCTCCTGCGCTCGGGTGTCTATCTGGCGATCCTCAGCACCGTGCTCGGTCTGCGCACCGAACGCGCCGACTGGTGGGGGGTGGCCGCGGTACTGGTCGCCGGGAGCGCGGCGATGATGGCCGTGGGCATCGCGCTGGCGGCGTTCACGGTCGCCGTCGGGCACGGCGACAGCGCCGCCCGGCTCTTCGTCGTCGGGCTCGCCTTCGTGTCCGGGACGTACTTTCCGGTGTCCGAACTGCCCGGCCCGCTGCCCGAGCTGACCGCGGTGCTGCCCAGCCGGATCGCCCTGGACGGCGTACGCGCCGCGCTGGCCGGTAACGACTGGGCGGCGTCGGCCGGCGTCCTGCTCGGCGCCACCGCGCTGCTGCTGCCGCTGTCGAGCTGGGCTTTCGGCCGGGCACTGCGGTTCGCTGCCCGCCGCGGCACCCTGAAACGCGATTGAGGTGACCGTGCTCCGTCCGACCCCGTTCGACCTCGCCACCGGCACGGTGTTGGGAGTCGACACGCCGCCGCCGCATCGAGCTGCTTCGTCTGGCATCGCGGATCCACTCGGCGCACTCGACGCCGCGGTGCTGCCCGCCCTGTCCCGGCCACCGTGCGTGGTCAGCTTCTCCGGCGGGCTCGACTCGTCACTGGTCCTGGCGGTGGCCGTACGGGCGGCGCGCCGGGAAGGTCTGCCGGATCCGGTGCCCGTCACCTGGCGCTTCGCCGGTGCTCCCCGGGCGGACGAGTCGGACTGGCAGGAGCGGGTGGTCCGAGCGTTACGGATCGGCGAATCCTGGCAGATCCTCCGGGCCGCCGACGACCTGGACCTGATCGGGCCGGTGGCCCGTCGGCTGCTGCACCGGTACGGGGTGGTGCATCCGGTGAATCTGCACCTGCACCTGCCGCTCGCCGAGCTGGCCACCGGCGGTTCGCTGCTCACCGGGGCCGGCGGCGATCAGATCCTCGCGGGTTGGCGCCGACCGCCGGCCGCCTCGCTGCGTGCCCGACTGTGGTGGCTGCGGCACGACGTAGGTACCCGTCGAGGGCCGGCCGACCTGTTTGGCTGGCTGCGCCCGGCGGTGGCCCGGGAGGTGCATCGGGCGCACCGCGCGGAGCAGCGCGCCGAGCCGCGCCGCCTGCGGGACCGGATCGCCTGGCACCTGCGGCGCCGGGACCTGCGGATCACCTGCTCCGCGCTGGCCGGGCTGGCCGCCGATCACCAGGCCACGGCGGTCCAGCCGCTGCTCGACGAAGGGTTCGTGGCCGCGCTGGCGCTGCTGGCCGGCGATCGGCGGGGCGTCAGCCGGGACGCGCTGCTCGCGGAGATCGTCCGTGGCGCCCTGCCGGCCGAGGTCACCGCCCCGCGCCGCAAGGCCAGGTTCCTCGAGGTGTTCTTCCGGACCCCCACACGGGAGTTCGTCCGCGCCTGGGACGGCACCGGCGTCGACCCGCACCTGGTGGACGCGGACGCCCTGCGCGCCGCCTGGGCCCGCTGGCCGATCCCCGGGGGCACGGCCAGTTTGGTGCAACACCTGTGGCTCGCCGCCAACCCCGCCGAGCCGAACCGCCCGACCGGCTCCGCCGGCCGGCAGGACAACCTGGAGGTCAGGTCGTGACGCAGCAGGAGATCGTGCACCGGGTCGACCCGGACCGGGTGGCCTGGCGGGTAGCCGGCGACGAGGTGGTCGTCCTGGACACCGGCAACTCGGTCTACTTCGGGCTCGCGGCCTCCGGCGCGCTGCTCTGGCAGCGGCTGGTGGCGGGCGCCACCAGCACCGAGCTGGTCACCGCGCTGGTGGCGGCCACTCCGGTGGACCGGGAGCGGGCCCAGGCCGATGTGGCCGCGTTCCTGGCGGACCTGCGCGGCCACGGGTTGCTTCAGGGGCCCTGACCGGCACCCGCCAACCAGTGCTCCGGCGTCGGGTGGCGCAGGATCTCCATCATCTCCTCGCGCTCGGCGTCGGTCTCCCCGTCCAGCCAGGCGTGGGCGTGGAAGCCGGCACTGGGCGGGGTCACCGCGATCACCACGGTACGGCGGATGCGCTGAGCCGCGTACCAGCGTTGCAGCACCAGCGACCGTTGCAGGCAGGTGGCCTCGGTACGCCGCAGCACACCCAGCACCACACGTCGCTGCTCCGCCGCGCCGGGGGGCGGGGCCGGCAGTCGCACGGACGCCAGGTCGTGCCGGGTGAGCTGGGTACGGACCGATCGCACCGCGCGGGTCGCCCACCACGCGGCACGCACCGCCGGCAGCCCGCCCCGGACCAACCGGGCCAGGGCGAGCGCGGTCCCCTCAGCCACGGTCACTCCGGCGTGCCGCGCGGACCTCGGCCAGCGCCGCCGGGAGCCGCCCGGCGTTGCGGACGAGCCGGGCCAGGTGCGCCAGCAACAGCCCGGCCGGGCCGCGCCGGGCCAACGGGCTGGCGTGCCGCATCGACGCCGCCGTCGGCAACAGCCGCGGCCCGAGGTGCCGCAGCCGGTCACGCAGGGTGGGCAGCTCGGCCAGTTGAGCCATCGTCAGGGCGACGGGCGAAGCCCGGTGGGCCCGCAGCCACAGCGCCACCGGGCCGCGCCGGGGCAGGCCCAGCGTCGCGGCAAGTGTCGCGCCGGCCGGTGCCAGGCGCAGGCCGAGCGCGTACGACGGGATCGCGCCGACCTGCGCGGCGAGGTCGGCCGCCGCCCGCCAGGTGTCGGCGGGGAAGACCGCCAGTGCCCGCGACAGATCGGCCCGCGGACGGTCCGACAGCCCCGGCGCGGCGGCGTGCAGCGCCACCAGCAGGGCGGTTCCCGCCTCGTCCGGCACGGCGACCGTGCCACCGGCCAACGCGATGCGCTCGGCCGAGGCGGACAACACGGTCCAGAGCGTTTCGGGATCGCTCACCCCGTGGAAGCCGCGGTGCAGGTCGACGGTGAGCGACAGCGGGCCGGGCAGCCGCCACGGTCGCTCGTACCAGTGCGACCGGTGGTCGGGGCCGCCCTCCGGCAGGGCGCTACGGCAGCCGAGGTCGGTCAGCGACCGCTGCGCCAGGTCGAACGACGCGGGAGCGACCAGCAGGTCGATGTCGGTGTAGACCCGGTGCCGTTCCTGGCCCAGCCGGCGGGCCAACCCGGCCCCCTTGAGCAGGATGGCTTCCACGCCGCGCTCGGCCAAGGCCGCGGTGACGGTGGCGGCGGCCGTGTCGAGGCTCAGGCAGCGGACCGCGTCCGGCAGGGCGGTCACCGGGGCGCCCCCACGGCCCGACTGGCGGCGATGGTGTCGACGAGCAGTCGATGGGTGTCGTCGAGAGCGGCCCAGTCCCGTGGCCGGGTCAGCTCCCAGGCCGGGAGGGCCGCGATCGACAGCAGCGCGGTCGGGTCGGACGGCAACTGACCGAACGACCGTTGGCCGACGAGCCGGGCCAGCAGAGTCGTGCCGGGCAGCCGGGTCAGGGTGAGCGCGGAACCCCAGCGGAGGAAGATCCAGCCGCCCAGCGGGACCCGAGCCGGGATCGGGGGCAGCCCGACCCGCAGCCGGTCACCGGCCCGGACGGCGCGGGTCGACAGCGCCATCCCCGGCACGGGTTGCCGCAGGTCGACGCAGCGAGGCCCGGCGAAGGCGGCGGGGCCGTCGAGCGTGGCGGCGCTGTCGACAGTGCCGGCACCGCCGCCGTCGGTAGAGCCGTCGACGACCAGGATGTCGTCGGTGAGCACCGGCACACCCCGGGCGGCCAGGGCCGCGAGCAGGCTGCTCTTTCCGGCGGTACGGGGGCCGAGCAGCGCCCAGGCCCGATCGGCGAGCACGAATGCGCCACTGTGGAACGTCTCCCGTCCGGCCCACCGGTTGACGGTGGTGGCCACCGGCGCGAGGTAGGGGTGGGCCAGCACGTCCGGTGTGAGCGGTGGGCCGTAGAACGTGGCGGTGCCCCGCAGCCGGTCCACGGCGAGGGTCCGCCCGTCGGCGAGGACCCGGGTGCCTCGTCGGCCGTCCAGCGGCACCGGCGGCGGTGGCGGTGCGTCCACCTGGCGGACCCGTACGGTGGGCCAGCCGGCCGCGGCGTCGTCGGCCGGCGGAAGGTCGGCCACCTCGTCCAGCCCGTGCACCAGCAGCCCGTAGACGCAGCGTCCGGGTCTCGGCATCAGCTCCCCGTTCATCATGTGGTCAACGATCATGGGCAGCGGCATGGTGCGGGTGGCGCTCCTGGTGACGCGCCACCCGCACCATCAACCGTTCAACGTCAGCGGAAGGTGCCGCTCTCGACGCTCAACTTGCGCGACTCGGCGAGGCGCTTGGCGTCCGCCGCGCGCTGCTTGGCCGCCTTCTCACCCTTCGCCGACGCCGCCACCGTCGGGACCGTGCCGCCGCCGAGGGCGTCGATGTCGTACGCCACCCACCACGATCCGGGCGTGTCGACCGCGAAGGTCAGCGCGACGTGCACCGATGCACCCGGCGCCAGACCACCCAGGTCGAACGGGATCGTCAGGGTGGTGCCCAGCCCGCCGCCCGGCGGGCTGGTGGCCGGCGAGTCCATGGACAGGTTGCGCACCAGCAACGTCCGACCATCACTGATAGTGATCGACGTGGTCGGGTTGGACGGGTTGACCAACCGGAGGTTGGAATGGAGCGCCGGCGACGGCCCACCGGGATAGGGCGCGCCGTTCTCCGCACTCAGCGACGTGATCCGGATCCGGGCCTGAGTGATCGCGGCGTTGGATCGGTTGGTCAGGGTCCGCCGGATCACCAGGCTGTTCGCGGTGCGGACCCGGTTGGGCGCGACCGACACCGCCACGTTCGGGTCGAACAACGTCGACTGGATGGCGGCGTTCTGCTGGTACGTGCCGAGGGTGTTCTGTGGCGACGGGCTGCCGAGCGTGGACGGGACCCCGTTGATCGGGCCGAGCACGGTGGCGGTCAGCCGGAAGTCGGCCACGTTGTTGGCGGTGTCCTGGAGGTTGCTGGCGACCCGGAGTCGGTTCCAGGAGTGCGGAACGAACGGCGGCGCGTTGAAGGCGGGCAGCGGCGCGCCTTCGGAGAAGCCCGGAGTCGACCCCGCCCGGTCGGTGATCGTGTTCGCCGCGTCGGGTGCCACCAGTCGCAGCCCGCCCTGGCCGAGGCTGGGGACGATGAGATCGGGCTGAATGTTGAACAGCGAATAGTTGGTGGCCGCGATCAGGTAACCGCGTCGGGGACCCAGCGGCCGAGCGGTGCCCGGGATGGTGATGGACAGCCCGCCGGGCGCCTCGACCTTGAACCCGGCGATCGGCAGATTGATCGCGGTACTGTTGACGAGCGAGACGAACTGGTCGGTGATGCCACTGATGCCGGACTGCGCGAACTGGTCGATGACCACCTGGCGGGGGGCCGCCGAGACCTCGACGGTGATCTCGTTGGACACCGCCTCGCCCAACGGGCCGGTCCCGTCGTACTGCGCCCGGAACTGGTTGTGGCCGAACGCGGGCACGTAGATCTGGAAGTTGGCCACGTTGAGGCTCAGCGGGAAGGTGCCGAGCGGCGTCTCCACCCCGTTGGGCAGCTCGTCGATGAGGGTCACGCTGCCCTCGGCGACGCCCGGGCCGACGAGGACCTGGAACTGCACCGCCGTGCCGAAGACCGTGGCGTTCGTGGACGCGGTCAGCGTGGCCACGCTCGCGGCCTGGATCAGGATGCGGATCGCCCGGGTGGCGGTCTGGCCGTTGGCGTCGGTCACGCGGACCGTCGACGGGTAGGCCCCCACCTGGGTCGGCCGACCGGACAGCAGGCCGGATGCCGCGTCGAGCGTCAACCCGGGCGGCAGGGTCCCGGTGGCCAGCGTCCAGGTGAACGGCGCCGTGCCGCCCACCACGTTGAGCTGCTCGGCGTACGGCGCGTCGACCTCGCCCAGTGGAGGCGGCGGGAAGGCCAGCGTCGGTGCCAGGTTGACCACCAACACGATCAGCCGGGTGCCGGTCTGGCCGTTCGCGTCGACGACCCGGATCACCACGGGATAGTTTCCGGCAGTGGTCGGTACGCCCGAGATGCCGTTGGTCAGCGGGTTGAGCAGCAGCCCCGGTGGCAGGGTGCCCGACGCGACGGACCAGACGAATGGCGGCACACCGTGGGTGATGTTCAGGGTGGCCACGTAGGCGATCCCGACGGTCGCCTCGGTCGGGTGGTCGAACAGCAGCGTCGGGGACACGTTCGCGGTCACCGGAACGGACAGGGCCGATTCGGCACCGGTGCCCTGGGACGTGCGGGCGGCCACGGTGAACCGGTAGGTGGTGGTGGGGACCAGCCCGGTGACGGTGTTGGTGGTGGACGGTCCGAAGGTCTGGGCGGGCTGACGGATCCCGCCGACCCAGGGTGTGACGATGTAGTTGGTGATCGGTGAGCCGCCGTTGGGGCCGGGCGTCCAGCTCAGCAGGGCCGTGGCGGTGTCGGCGGTGACCGCGATGATGGTCGGCGCTCCCGGCAGGGCCATGATCTTGGCAGCGGTGGAGGGCTTACTGGCCGGGCCGGTGCCCACCGTGTTCTTCGCGGCGACGGTGAAGGTGTAGCGCCCCTTCGCGGTCAATCCGGCGATCTTCTGGCTGGTCTTCGACGCGTCGAAGCTGACTGACTTCACCTTCTTGCCGCTCCGGTACGCGGTCACCACGTACCCGTCAAGGGCGGCGCCGCCGTCGGCGGGCGCTTTCCAGGTCACCGTGGCGGTGCCGGCGAACCAGGACGCGGAGGGCGCGGCCGGAGCGGCCGGCGACTGCGCCGCCACCGGCGCGATCCGCTCGACGATCCGTTCCGTGGTGACGGGCGACGACAACGCCGGCGCCGACTGTGGCGGGGCGGTCTGGCTGGGGGCGCGAGCCGACGCTGTCGCTGGTGCGATGAGCAGGCTGATGAGCAGCGCCAGGATGGCGGCGCATGCGGTGAGGGCCCGTGGACGGGCGCGGAGCACTGGGGACATGGATGTTCTCCCTCTTCAAGGGACATGGACCACCACGGTTGAAGGAAGACAGGCGGGCGACCGGTTATCTGTCCACGGTGGCCACGCGCCTGACGCCCCCGGCCGCAGGGCGACTGGCGGAAACAGGACCCGAACTCACGTAACGGATTTCACGTATTGAGCGACGGATCTCTATTCGGTTCTACCAGTCTTCGCAGCTCAGGGGCTATATGCGCGGGCCGGGAAACCTCCGCGTGCGCGGGGGATGTCCGGAACCCGACTACCGGCGGGGCGGTCGCGGGCCGACCAGTCGGCGGACCATCGGCGGCGCGTTCCACCTCGCCGCGCCGACCAGGTCGCGGGCGTGTTCCAGGACCGTGTAGTCCGGTCGGTCCAGCCCGGCGGCGATGGCCCGGTCCAGGTCGTTGTCGCAGCGGCTCAGCACGGTGTCGAAATCGCGGCGGACCGGCTCCAGCAGGTCGTACCCGAACGCACGGTGCAGCCGGGCGAAGAGCGGCTTGTAGAGCCGGACCCGTTCGTGCAGGCCGCAGGAGTACGACATGGGGCTCTTCGGCCGGCGCAGGATGTAGTCCGGCAGCACATCGGCGAACGCCCGTCGGACGATCCACTTCTCCTGCCCATCGCGCAGCTTCAGGTTCAGCGGCAGCCGCATGGCCAACTCCACGACGCTGAGGTCGAGGAACGGCACCCGGGCCTCCACCCCGTACCCCATGGCGGTGCGGTCGACGCGCTGCAACTCCGTACGGCACAGGTTGCGGATCCGGTGCCGGAAGAGCCGACGGGACCCGAGCGGGTCGACCTGTCGGTACATCGGGTACCCGCCGAACAGCTCGTCGGAGCCGTCGCCGGTGAGCACCACCTTGATCCCGAGGTCGCGCATCCGCCGGAAGACCGGCACCGAGACCACCGCGTTGATGATGTCGCCGTACTCGGTCAGCTCGGAGATCCGGATCGCCTCGCGCACGTCGGCCAGCCGGATGTCGCGCGGACGCAGCTCGACGACCACGTGCGGCACGTCGAGGTCGGCGGCGAGCCGTCGCGCGTACGCCACGTCGGGGCTGTCCGGTACGCCGACCGTCACCGCCACGCAGTCCGGGTGCAGGTCCCGCACCTGCCGCAGGACCAGCGAGCTGTCCAGCCCGCCGGAGAGCACCACCCCGACGGTGAGGTCGGTTTCCACCCGCATCCGGATCGCGTCGCACAACGCGGCACGGACGAGCAGTGCGGCCTCGTCCGGGTCGTCGACGATCGGCAGCCCTTCACCGAGGGTGAGCAGGTCGGCGTACGGACGCAGCCGCAGGTGCCCGTCCGGATCCGCCCAGCCGTGGTGCCCGGGCGGCACCTCGGCGATCGGGGCGCCGTGCCCGACCAGCGCTTTGACCTCGGAGGCGAGGTGCAGGCAGCCGGGCCGCCGGGACCAGTACAGCGGCTTCACCCCGAGCGGGTCGCGGGCCAGGTACACCCGGCCGGTGGCGCGCTCGACGACCGCGAAGGCGTACTCGCCGCGCAGCCGGGTCACCGCAGCCTCGCCCCACTGCTCGAACGCGGCGAGCAACACCTCGGTGTCACCGGACGAGCGGAACGTGTGCCCGAGCCGGGTCAGCTGCGCCCGCAACTCCCGGTAGTTGAAGATCTCCCCGTTGAAGCAGAGCAGCCAGCGCTCGTCGACCGACGTCCAGGGCTGCACCGCCCGGTCCCGGTCCACCACCCGCAGCCGGCGGGTGCCGGCGAGCAGCCCGGTCTCCAACCGGGTCTCGGTGACCTCACCCCGGGAGGCGAGGACGGCGAGCATCCGCCGGAACGTCGCCGGGTCGGCCTCGGGGCCGATGCTCAACGCGATCCCGCACATCGACTCAGATCCCCATCTCGTCTTCGTACGCCTGCCGCAGCCGGCGCCGGGCGGTGGGCGCGAGACAGAGATGCCAGGCCTGTCCCTCGTCGATCACGTTGAGCTCGCCGCTCTCCTGCCGGGCCAACAACAGCTCGCCGAGGGCGTCCCGTGCGCCGAAACGCTCGTACCAGGCCAGCTCGACGTCCACGGCGTAGCCCAGGCAGTGCCCGCTGGGCAGCATCGCGGCGTACCCCAGGCGGCGCAGCCGGTACTGGTGCTCGGCGCTGCGGACCAGGCTCGTCACCCACAGCGGCGGGGTGGCCGGCGGCGCGGCCTCGGCGAAGTCCCGCCCGAGCTCGTTGAGCAGCGCCACCACCTCGCGGCGGGCGCGACGGAACAGCAGCCCGGCGGTGCGCGGAGTGGCGTCCGGCAGCAGCCGGCGGCGCAGTCCGCGCGCCGCCCGGCCGAACACGGTCGTGGGCTGCTCCTGGTACCGGAAGCGCAACAGGTCGCGGCGGCGCAGCCACTCCAGGTCGACCAGGTCGGCGCTGCCGTTGACCTGGTCGTCGGTGACGAAGGTCGGGGCGTCCTGCCACCACAGCACGTCGATGCGGGAGAGCAGGTAGATCCGGACCAGCGCGGTGAGGTCCCGGGCCGAGGTGCGTTCGTTCGGCTGGTAGCGGGCCATCTCCAGCAGCAGCGTCTCGCGTGCCCCGAGGATCCCCTGCGGGGTGGCGTCGAGCACGGTGGCGAGCGCCGGTTCGCGGAGCCGCTCGTCGATCAGCACCTGCCGGGCCCGGGTGCTGGCCGCGTCGGCCAGGGCACCCACCTCGACCAGCAGCTCGGCGACGGCCGCCCGGTAGGCGGCGAGGTCTGGCTCGGGGGCGGGCAGGCGGCGCGGGCCGCTGCCGGAGGGCCGGCGGCGGGCAGGGGCGGTCGGCGACACGGGACGCTGTCCCGGGCTACGGCTGGGCACACGCATGACGGCGTCCTCTCTCCGATCACGGCACTGACGGATCGCCCTGAAACACACCGTAATCAGCAGGACTCGGGATGGAACGAACAATCCTCCTATCCACCCCGAACGGAGCGCCCCGACGCGCCGGACCGTCAGTTGTCGGCCGCCGCCACCAGACCCTGGACCTCGGCGTACGACGGCAGCGTCGGCGGCGTCGGCGGCGTGGTGACCGTGTCGGCGCGGATGGCCGCGGCGGTGTCCAGCGCGGCGGCCAGCGCGGCCCGGAACAGCAGGGAGCCGGTGCTGACCCGGGCCACCCCGGCCCGGCCCAGCTCGGCCAGCCCCGGCCCGCCCGGTTGGTGCAGGGCGTTCAGCGGCGCGTCGATCCGCTCGGAGAGCAGGCGCAGCGTCGCCAGCTCGGCGATGCCGGGCACGAAGATCCCGTCGGCGCCGGCGGCCCGGTAGGCCCGCGCTCGGTTCAGGGTCTGCGGCAGCGGGTCGGCCAACCCGAGCCACCAGGTGTCGGTGCGGGCGTTGACGAACAGGTCCGGCACTGCCGCCTTCACCGCCGCGATCTTGTCGGCGGTCGCGTCGATGTCCGCGAGGGTGCCGTCGGCACGCCCGTCCTCCAGGTTGATCCCGACCGCGCCGAGCCCGGCCAGCTCCGCCACGTACCCGGCGACCGTCGCCGGGTCGTCGCTGAACCCGGCCTCCACGTCGACGGTGAGCAGGACCGGCAGCCGGGCGAGCCGGCCGGCCAGGGCGAGGGTCTCCCAGGCGGTGGCCGCCTCGCCGTCGGGTCGGCCGGCGGCCGCGGCGACCCCGAGGCTGGTGGTGCCGATCGCCGGATGGCCACGCGCGGCGAGCGCCGCCGCCGAGGCGTGGTCCCAGGCATTCGGCAACAGCAGGGGACGGGCGGCGTGGTGCAGGGCGTGAAACGCCGCACGGCGGTCACTCATTGGACGGTCACTTCCAGGTTCGTCGGGACGCGCAGCGTCGGGTGCGGCTCGTGGCGCAGGTCGGATCCGGTACGCCGGCAGCGCTGGCGCAGCACGCCGAGCACCCCGGCGGCGAGGGCGAGCGCGTGCCGGTTACCCGGACATGCCCGCTCCCCCGCGCCGAAGGTCAGCAGCCCCACGTCCGGCCGGCCCGGCCGGAACGCCCCCGGCTCGGCGAACACATCCGGATCGCGGTTGGCCGCGTCGAAGCGGAGCAGCACCAAGCTGTCCGCCGGCAGGTCCCGCCCGCCCAGCCGTACCCCCTGGGCGGCGACCCGGCGAGTGGCCCGCACCGGCGGGTCGAGCCGCAGCACCTTGGCCAGCAGATCGGCGGTCGCCACCGGGCGCGGCGGGTCGCCGGCCGGCGGCAGGTCCGGCGGATCGCCGGCCGGCGGCAGCAGATGGTGGGCGGCGGCGCCGATCAGGCCGGCGGTCGCGTCGCACGCCTGGACCAGCAGACCGATCAGGTTCGCCCGCACCTCCGGCGGCGCTGGCGGCGAGAGCGCCACCAGCGCCGCCACCGCGCGGTCGGCCCGCCAGACCAACGCTGGATCAACCCCTGGGTGGTACGCCGCAGCGACGACGTCGACCGCCGTCCCGGCGGCTGCCGGATCGGTGAAGCCGAGTCGACCGGCCAGCACCCGCAGCGGCACCCTCCTAGCCAGGTCGCGCATCACGTCGAGACGGCCACCTGCGTGGTCTAACGCTGCCGCGGTCAGGTGTGCCGCCTCGTGCCGCAGCTCGTCCGGGTGCAGGGCAGCCAGCGCGCTCACCCCGATCGTCCGGCGCTCGGGGTGCCGCTCCGGCGGGCTGAACCGGCTGACCGTGGCGCGCAGCCAGGCGAGGCTGCCGGGTGGACCGCTGTCGACGGCCGGCACCTGGAAGACGGGGTCGGTCAACGCGGCCCGTACGTCCGCGTGCCGCGTCACCCACCAGCCACGGCCGGCGACGAACGTGGGCGGCTCACCCGCCGGTGTTCCCGTAGGGGGCGCGATATCAGGCCAGGCAAGAGTCACCGCCCGACCGTAGGACGGCGTCGTTTCGCCCCACACCGAACTGTTCCGGGCGCTCTCCCGCCCGGGCCAGGCCGCGCCGCGCCAGGCCGCCACCGCGCAGGGCCCGCACCGCCCCGCCCCGGGCCGGACCGGACCAGGCCGGGCCGGACCGGACCAGGCCGGGCCGGACCGGACCAGGCCGGGCCGGACCGGACCAGGCCGGGCCGGGCCAGGCCGGGCCGGACCAGGCAGCGCCGCCGGGCCGCCGCCAACGTCACGCAGGATCCTGGATGTAGTGGCCTCGGCGCGCAGGGATGCCACTACATCCAGGATGTTGTGCCCCGCCGCGCCCCGCCGCGCGACGCCGCGACGCGACGCGACGCTGGACGCGCGGACGCGGTGACCGGAGGTCAGGCGCGGCCGCTGGTGGCGGGTGCGGGCGGGGTGGGTGTGAGGGTGTCCTCGCGGATGGCCAGCGCTGCGGCGAGGGCGGATCGACCACTCGGGGTGAGGCGGACCGCGCGGCCGGCGCCCGGAGTGGTCCAGCCCAGCTCGGCGAAGCGGCGGCAGAGCGCCGCGCCGAGCGCACCGGCCAGGTGCGGCCGGCGTTCGGTCCAGTCGAGACAGTCACGGACCACCGGGCGTCGGGCGCTCCGCAGCACATCCACCGGAACGCCCAGTTCGGCCGCCCACGCCCACCCGTCCGGGGTCAGTGCCAACCCACTGGCCCGGTCCAGGCGCCCGTCCGCCAGCAGCGCGTCGTACATCAGCACGCCCAGCCGCCCGGCCAGGTGGTCGTAGCAGGTCCGGGCGTACGCCAGTGCGGCGCTGGCGGTGGCCGCGCGCAGCGACCCGGCCGGCGCGGGTGGAGCCGGCACATGCCCGGCCAGGTCCTCGATCAGCTGGGCCACCGACGGCCCGGCCAGCCGCAGGTAGCGGTGCCGACCCTGCCGTTCCTCGACGAGCAGCCCGCCCCGGACCAGCCGGGTGAGATGGTCGCTGGCCGCGGACGGCGCGACCCCGGCCCGCCGGGCCAGCTCTCCAGCGGTCCAGGCGCGGCCGTCGAGCAGCGCGACGCAGATGCCGGCCCGGGTGCCGTCGGCCAGGAGGGCGGCCAGCTCGGCCATCCCCCGGCCCTCGG
The DNA here is from genome assembly GCF_036906815.1 of Micromonospora sp. CPCC 205539. Classification (NCBI taxonomy): domain Bacteria; kingdom Bacillati; phylum Actinomycetota; class Actinomycetes; order Micromonosporales; family Micromonosporaceae; genus Micromonospora; species Micromonospora sp. CPCC 205539. The sequence continues at coordinate 43,456 of NZ_JBAKHW010000009.1, forward strand.
TGACAGCGCTCATCGCACCATCATCGCCCCGATCGGTGGTGGACGGATCGGTCGGGGATGCGCTGCCCGGCCTCTGGGCTCGGCGGGCCCGGCCTGATCGACTCGAGATCACTGACGTCGGGCCATCACGGCAGCGGGATACCGCGATATCACCGACACCGTGTCGATCACCCGAGATCAGCGCGCTGCTGGAGGGTCAGTGGGCCCACCGTCCGGTCCCTGCCGTCGTAGCTGCGGGCCGCGACGAACGTGCCCGCCGGCCGCTGACCGCCAGCGACGGCCCGGGCCAGCCGCAGATCCGCGTCGCGGAATCGCAGTGCCAGGCTCAGATGCGGTACCCAGACCCCCGGCGCGTGCCACGGACGCTGTCCGTCGGCCCCCGCGAGAACGTCCCACACCGCGGCGTGCAGCGCGGTCAACGCCGGCGCGGGTCGCACGAGCCAGACCAGCGGGGCGCTGCCGTCGAGGACGGCGATCCGGTCGAGCGTCACCGGCACCGGCAGCGCCACGTCGAACAGCTCGGCCAGGCGGTGCTCGGCCTCGGGCGGGAACTCGTCGACGGCGGCCAGGGTCAGGTGCGGCCGGTTGGTCGGGTGGGTGTTGCGGGCCAGGCTGGGCAACCCGGCCTCGGCCATCCGGTCCCAGACCGATCGGACCACGGCGTCCAAGCCGCCTGAGCAGACCAACTCCACCGTACGCACGCACTCACGCTATCGAGATGAGCCCGCGCAGGTACCCCCGAGCGGACCGCGGGTGGTGCACCTGGCCAGCTCCACCAACCTGATCGTGACCGCCAGCGACCTCCGGAGGGGCACGGCCGACGTGGGCGGATCAGAGCCAGCCGTTGTCGCGGGCGATGCGCACCGCCTCGGCACGGTCGGCCGCGCCGAGCTTCTGCACGGCGGCGGAGAGGTGGTTGCGCGCGGTGCCGTCGGACAGGTGCACCCGGCGGGCGATCACCGCGACCGGGGTGCCGAACTCGGCCAGCCGCAGCGTCTCCAACTCGCGTGGGGACAGGGGGCAGGCGGGCAGGGTCAACGCGTCGGCTGCCAACGACGGGTCGACGTACCGGCCGCCGGCGTGCACCCGGCGGATCACGTCGGCGAGCGCGCCGCCCGGCGAACCCTTGGGCAGGAAGCCCCGTGCGCCGGCGGCCAACGCCTTGCGCAGGTGGCCCGGCCGGCCGTGCCCGGTGAGCACGACCACCGCACACTCGGGCCGGGCCCGGGTCAGCTCGGCGGCGACCTCGATCCCGGTCAGGCCGGGCATCTCCAGGTCCACCACGGCCACGTCCGGACGGTGCGCCAGCGTCGCGGTGACCGCCCCCGCTCCGTCGGCCGCCTGGGCCACCACCTCGATGTCCGGCTCCAGACCCAGCAGCGCGGCGACCGCGACCCGGACCAACTCCTCGTCGTCGGCGAGCAGGACGCGGATCACGGGGTCACCGGCACGGTGGCTTCCAGGGTGAACACGGCGTCCTCCTGGCGTACCCGCAACTCCCCACCGGCGGCGGCGAGCCGATCGGCCAGCCCGCGCAGGCCGTGGCTGTGCGAGTCCGGGCCGCGGTCGTCGGCGCCGTCGTTGATTACCGTCATCCTGGCGACGTCGCCCTCCCGGTCGATGTGGATCCGGCACCACTCGGCCCGGCTGTGCCGCAGCACGTTCGTCCCCGCCTCGCGCAGCACCGCCGCCAGCTCGGCGGCGGCGGCCTGCGGCAGGTCGACCGGCGGCGGTACGACCGTGCAGCGCACGCCGCAGGAGCGCAGCACACCCGCGACGGCGGTCAACTGTTCGCCGAGGTCGACGGCACGGTAGCCGTGCACGGTCTCCCGGACCTCGCTCAGCGCGGATGAGGCGAGTTGCTGCACCTCGGCGGCCTCCCGACCGGCCCGCTCCGGGTCGATCGGGGCGAGGCGGGCGGCGAGTTCGGCCTTCAACGCGATCACGGTGAGGCTGTGCCCCAGGATGTCGTGCACGTCCCGGGCGAAGCGCAGGCGCTCCTCGGCGGCGGCCAGTCGGGCTTGGGCGGCCTGCCCTTGTCGAGCCTCCACCAGCAGGTCCCAGAACCAGACCTGGAACCCGTTGACCGCCGCGACGGCCACGCCGATCCCGCCGGTCACGACCAGGTTGCGCCAGACTGCGCCGCCGGTCCACCACGCCACGCCGGCCGAGACCAGCAGGGTGCCGGCCGCCACCGCCAGCGCGGCCGGGAGGCGGACCAGCAGCGGCGTCATGCCGATCAGTGAGGCGCCCAACCAGGCCCAGGTCGGCCAGACGCCGGCCGCAACCGGCCCCACCAGGGGTACGGTCAGCACCGCCACCCCGATCAGGCTGAGCTGGGCGCGTCGTCGCCAGCGCTGGTCGAGCCACGGCGTCACGGCCTCGTACAGCACGGCGGTCTGGGTGGCCACGAAGGCGAGGATGCCGACCGCGCCGAGCAGCACCCGCACCCCGTCCGGCTCGCGGGTCAGGCCGACCGCGGGCAGCAGGGCACTCGCCCAGAGGCCGGTGGCCAGCGACACCAGGGTCCCCTGCCGCGCCCGGTGCAGCCGGCGGTCCGCTCGGGGGGTAACCGCCGCACTCGCCACGCGTCGATCGTAGGGCCGCCCCGCGCCCGGTACACCCCTGCGGAATGTCACGGTCGCACCGTGCGGTCCGCACGGTTTTCCGGTGACGGACGGGCCTGCCCGCCGCGCCCGCGGGCCGGCAGGGTGAACGGCATGGGAACGACACTGACGCATGTTGACGCTCTCCCCGTACCGTCGAATAAGTTGCCGCCGGCCGATCAGCCGGCAGCGCCGGCTGGCGGTGCACGGCGGCTGTTGCGGCACCTCGGCGAGATGGTGCTCGCGATGGTCGCCGGGATGCTGCTCCTCGGCCCGGTGTGGGACGTGGCCGGCACCGCGCTGGGGCCGGCCGCGCCACTGGGCCGCCCGGAGGTGGCGGCGTTGGTGATGGCCACCAACATGACCGCCGGCATGACGGTGTGGATGCGCTACCGGGCGCACCACTGGCGCGGGGTCGCCGAGATGGCCGCCGCGATGTACGTGCCGTTCCTGCTGCTGCTCGTGCCCTTCTGGACCGGTCTGCTGGACGGCGACGCCCTGATGCTCGGCGGCCACCTGCTGATGGTGCCCGCGATGGTGCTGGTGGCGGTGCGGCACCGGCACGAGGTGCCGGCGCGGATCCGTCGACACCCGGCCGTGGTGGCGATCGCCCGTCGCTGGCCGACCGGGCTGGTGCTGCTGGTGACGGTCGACCTGTGGGTCGATCCGATCGCGCTCAGCCCGTGGACGATGCTGGTGCTGCCCGGTGGCTACCTGCTGATCGGGGTGGCCCGTCGTACGTTGCGCGGGCCCGGGGTGCTCGTCACCCAACTGGTCGGCCTGGCCGGCTGGGCGGCCCTGACGCTGGTCGCGGTCGCCGTCGGCGGACGGGCCGCCACGTGGCTGGTGGCGCTGGGTTGGCTGGCGCACGCCGGCTGGGATCTGGTGCACCACCGCACCGCCCGGGTGGTGCCCCGCGGGTACGCCGAGTGGTGCGGCGTCCTGGACACCGTGGTCGCCGCCACCATGATCCTGGCGCTGCTCACCACCGGCGGCTGACCGCCCGCAGGACCGCCGCTCACCGCGCCGCACAGCGCTGGTGGACGTTGTTGTGCCGGTCGCCTCAGCGGGTGTGATGGCGTGATGAAAAGCTTGACGCATGAGTTCCGCACCCGCAGGGCACGACGCACCGACCGATACCACCCCCGACGGCACCGACGAGGCGTTCGCCTTCACGGACCTTGGGCTGCGCGACGAGCTGCTGGGCGCCTTGGCCGCCCTCGGCTACGAGGAGCCGACCCCCATCCAGCGGGAGGCGATCCCGCCGCTCCTCGACGGTCGGGACCTGCTGGGTCAGGCGGCCACCGGCACCGGCAAGACGGCGGCGTTCGCGCTGCCGCTGCTGCACCGGATGCCGGCGCACCGCGATGGCGGGGACCCGGTGGCGCTCGTGCTGGTGCCGACCCGTGAGCTGGCGGTGCAGGTCTCCGAGGCGTTCCACCGCTACGGCAAGGACCTGGGCGCCCGGGTGCTGCCGATCTACGGCGGGCAGCCGATCGGCCGGCAACTGCGGGCTCTGGACAGCGGCGTCGACGTGGTGGTGGCCACCCCGGGGCGGGCCCTGGACCACATCGCCCGGGGCACGCTGCGGCTCGGTGGGCTGGCCACGGTGGTGCTCGACGAGGCCGACGAGATGCTCGACATGGGCTTCGCCGAGGACATCGAGGCGATCCTGGAGCACGCCCCGGCGCAGCGCCAGACGGTCCTCTTCTCGGCCACCATGCCGTCCCGGATCGACGGGATGGCCCGGCAGCACCTGCGGGAGCCGGTCCGGATCGAGATCGGCCGGGAGCAGCCGGTGGCCGGTGAGGCGCCCCGGGTGCGGCAGAGCGCGTACATCGTGACGCGGGCACACAAACCGGCCGCGTTGGGCCGGGTGCTGGACGTGGAGTCGCCGACCGCGGCCATCGTGTTCTGCCGCAGCCGCGAGGAGGTCGACCGGCTGACCGAGACGATGAACGGTCGGGGCTACCGGTCCGAGGCGCTGCACGGCGGGATGAGCCAGGAGCAGCGGGATCGCGTGATGAGCCGCCTGCGGGCGGGCACCGCCGACCTGCTGGTCGCCACCGACGTGGCGGCGCGCGGGTTGGACGTCGAGCAGCTCACCCACGTGGTCAACTACGACGTTCCGTCGGCTCCGGAGTCGTACGTGCACCGGATCGGCCGGGTGGGCCGGGCCGGCCGCGAGGGCGTGGCGATCACCCTCGCCGAGCCGCGCGAGCACCGGATGCTCAAGACCATCGAGCGGGTGACCGGCCAGCGGATCACCATCGACAAGATCCCCACGGTGGCGGACATGCGCACCCGTCGGCTGGAGCTGACCCAGGCGGCGCTGCGGGAGAGCCTGCTCGAGGACGACCTGGACCCGTTCCGGGTGATCGTGGAGACGCTGACCGACGAGTTCGACCTGATGGAGGTCGCCCTTGCCGCCGTGAAGCTGGCGCACGAGGTGACCTCGCCCGGCTCGGACGACGAGGAGGAGATCCCGCAGGCGCCGGTGCGCGCTCCCCGTGAGGGCCGGCCGGAGTCCGGCGGTCGGGGCGGTGACCGGCGCGGTGGCGGCCGGCCGCGCTCGGGCGGCAACGGCGTCCAGGTCTTCATCGGCCTGGGCCGGCGCGCGGGCGTGCGTCCGCAGGACCTGGTCGGCGCGATCACCGGCGAGACCGGGATCAGCGGCCGGGACATCGGCTCGATCGAGATCGCCGACCGGTTCTCGCTGGTGGAGGTGCCGCAGGGGATGGCCGACGAGGTGATCGCCGGGTTGCGCGGCAGCACGATCAAGGGCCGCAAGGCCACCGTACGCCGGGATCGCGGCGGCGAGCGCTGAGCGCGTGGCCGGCGACCGCCGGGGTACGACGGTCGCCGGCCCACCGATCAGAAGGAGTACGGGCCGAACCGGCCCCACGCGACGAGCGCGGCGAGGACGAGCAGCACCACGCAGGTCACCGTGCCCTGGATCTCCAGCTTGCGGCGCTCCGCCACGGTGTCGGTCCGCACGCCGCGCAGGTGCACCACGATGCCGCCGATCATGATGATGACCAGCCCGAGGGCGGCCAGCGGGGTGAGCACGGTGGCGATGCCGGTGAGGGCGGGCAGCACGAGCCCGATGCCGGCCAGCAGTTCGAGCGCGCCGATCGCCTTGACCTGCATCGGCGTGGCCGCCTCCGTCCAGCCCATCGTCTCGTGCAGCTTCTCCTTGGGTTGGGTCAGTTTGGCCACGCCAACGCCGCCGAAGATGGCGGCGAGCAGGATCTGGACGATCCAGAGCACCAGGTTCACGGGTTTCCTCCGGGGGTACCGCCGCACGGCGGAGAGGTAGTTGAGATTTCGAGCGCGACAGTACGGTTCTTCGAACGGCGCGCATAGCAACGGGCCCGCTCCGTCTCGAAGGACGGTGCGGGCCCGTTGGGGCGTACGCGTCAGACCGCGAAGAGCGCCGGACCGTCCAGCGCCTTGACCTCGGCCGGGCGCAGCGCCAGGGCGAGCACGTCGGCCACGTCGGCCAGCGTGTGCACGGTCAGCGCCTCGCGCACCTCGGCCGGCAGGTCGTCGAGGTCCGGCTCGTTGCGCGCCGGGATGATCACCTCGGTGAGGCCGGCCCGGTGCGCGGCGAGCAGCTTCTGCTTCACCCCGCCGATCGGCAGCACCCGACCGGAGAGCGTCACCTCACCGGTCATCCCGAACTCGGGGCGGACCGGGCGACCGGTGACCAGCGACGCCAGGGCCGTGACCATGGTGATGCCGGCGCTCGGGCCGTCCTTGGGCACCGCGCCCGCCGGGAAGTGGACGTGGATCCGGCGTCCCGCCAGGGCGTTCGGGTCGATGCCGAACCGCCGCCCGTTGGAGCGCAGGTAGGAGAGCGCGATCTGCGCCGACTCCTTCATCACGTCACCGAGCTGGCCGGTCAGGGTCAGCCCCGGCTCGCCCTCCATGCTGGTGGCCTCGATGAAGAGCACGTCCCCGCCGGCTCCGGTGACGGCGAGGCCGGTGGCCACGCCGGGCACCGCGGTGCGCTCCGCCGACTCCGGGGTGAACTTCGGCCGACCCAGGTAGCGGATCAGGTTGTCGGTGTCGACGCGTACCGGCGACGGGTCGGTCGCCAGCGCCACCGCCACCTTGCGCAGGATCTTGGCGAGGCCACGTTCGAGCTGCCGGACGCCGGCCTCCCGGGTGTACTCCCCCGCGATCCGCGCGAGGGCCTCGTCGGCGACGCTCACCTCGTCGGTGGTCAACCCGGCCCGCTCCCGCTGCCGGGGCAGCAGGTGGTCCCGGGCGATCGCGACCTTCTCGTCCTCGGTGTACCCGTCGAGGGTGACCAGCTCCATCCGGTCCAGCAGGGGGCCGGGGATGGACTCCACCACGTTGGCGGTGGCCAGGAAGAGCACGTCGGACAGGTCGAGGTCGACCTCCAGGTAGTGATCCCGGAAGGTGTGGTTCTGGGCCGGGTCGAGCACCTCCAGCAGGGCGGCGGCCGGGTCACCGGCGTAGCCGGCGGCCAGCTTGTCCACCTCGTCGAGGAGCACGACCGGGTTCATCGAGCCGGCCTCGCGCAGGGCGCGGACGATCCGGCCGGGCAGCGCGCCGACGTAGGTGCGCCGGTGGCCGCGGATCTCCGCCTCGTCGCGGACACCGCCGAGCGACACCCGGACGAAGTTACGCCCGAGCGCCCGCGCCACGGACTCGCCGAGGCTGGTCTTACCCACCCCGGGAGGACCGGCGAGGGCGAGCACCGCGCCGGAGCCGCGACCGCCGACCACACCGAGGTTGCGCTCGGCGCGGCGGTTGCGCACCGCCAGGTACTCCAGGATGCGGTCCTTCACGTCGGCCAGGCCGGCGTGGTCGGCGTCGAGCACCGCCCGGGCCGCGGCCAGGTCGGTGTTGTCCTCGGTACGCGTGCCCCACGGCATCTCGAGCACGGTGTCCAGCCAGGTACGGATCCAGCCCGCCTCCGGGGAGGCGTCGCTGGCCCGCTCCAGCTTGCCGACCTCGCGCATGGCCGCCTCGCGGACCTTCTCCGGCAGGTCGGCGGACTCGACCCGGGACCGGTAGTCGGCCGAGCCGTCCGGCTCGTCCTCGCCGAGCTCCTTGCGGATCGCGGCGAGCTGCTGGCGGAGCAGGAACTCCCGCTGGGACTTCTCCAGCCCCTCCCGCACATCGGTGTTGATCTGCTCGGTGACCTCCTGCTCGGCCAGGTGGTCCTTCACCCAGCCGACCAGCAGCTCCAGCCGGGCGGTGACGTCCGGCGCGCCGAGCAGCTCGGTCTTCTGCTCCAGGCTGAGCCAGGGCGCGTAGCCAGCCGAGTCGGCCAGCTCGGAGAGGTCGGTCATCCGCTCCACGGCGTCGATGACCTGCCATGCACCCCGCTGCTGGAGCACGGAGGTGACCAGGGCGCGGTACTCGCGGGCGAGTTCCCGGGCCTTGCCGGCGGGCGCGGGTTCGTCGAGTTCGGTCGCCTCGACCCAGAGCGCGGCGCCCGGGCCGGGCACGCCGGAGCCGATCCGGGCCCGGGACAGGCCACGGATGACGGCGGCTGGCTCGCCGCTGGGCAGTCGGCCGACCTTCTCGATGGTGGCGACCGCGCCGACCGGGCCGTACTCGCCGTCGATGCGGGGGACGGCGAGCAGGCTGCCGTCGCCGCTCGCGCGAGCCGCGTCGACCGCAGCCTGGGTGGTCGGGTCGAGGGTCACCGGGATGACCATGCCGGGCAGCAGCACGGCGTCGGTCAGGGGAAGTACCGGAAGAGTTGCCATCGAACACCTACTATCGCGTTGACTTGAGCGTGTCTGACTCAAGTAACAAGGCGTTCCCCTTGTTCCGGACTGTGACCCAGGCCACTCCCCGGACCTGGCCGACGGATCGGCAGCAGTAGCTCCCGGGCCAGCCCGCCGCCTCCGGCCACCGCCACGGCGATCGGGATGGCCAGACTGAGCACAGCCAGGGCGATCACGATCCGGGCCGGCAACCCGGCGAGGGCCGCCAGCACCGTGAGCGCGGCGAAGACCACCAGCTTGACCCGGGTACGGGACAGCGACACGACCCCGGTCTCCCGGGCGGGTACGACGGACATGAGCGTCCTCCTTCGGTGCGACGGCCCGGGTCGCCCGCGACGGGCGGGCGACCCGACGAGACGGCGTCAGGTGAGCTTGCTCTTGACCGTGTTCACGACCCCGCCGACCGGGCCCGGCGTGGTGCCGTAGAGCCGGGGGTCGCCCGGGGGAAGCACCGGCTCCGGTGCGTGTGCCTGAGGGCTGTCGTCGTACCGGAACTCGCCCTTGCCGTCCGGGGTCGGCCCGGAGGCCCACCGCCCCTCGGCGGCGTCGGCACCCGAGGAGAAGCCCAGGTACGTGTAGCTGAACTCCTCGGCGAACTCCTCCGAGTCCGGGAACGCCTCCGGCACCGGCATCTCCTCGAGGCCGTCCTCCTTGAGCTGCTCGATGGCCGCCAGCCACATGTTCTGGTGCATGGTGTCGCGGGCCAGCAGGAAGCGCAGGAGTTGCTTGACACCCGGATCGTCGGTCATGTGGAACAGCCGGGCGACCTGGAGTCGACCCTGCGCCTCCGCCGTGACGTTGAGCTGGAAGTCGGCCAGCAGGTTGCCGCTGGCGGTGATGAACGCGGCGTTCCAGGGCACCCCGTTGGCGTCGGTGGGCAGCGCCCCTCCCCCGCCGTGGATGAAGTGCGCCGGGTTGGACCCGGCGTAGATCGCCCCGCCCCCCGGGTTCTCGGCGATGGCCTCCGACAGTGACAGCGGCGCGTTCTCCAGCAGCCGGGTGATCATCGCGACGATCATCTCGACGTGGCCCATCTCCTCGGTGCCGACGTCGAGCAGCAGATCCTTGTACTTGCCGGGCAGCCGGCAGTTCCAACCCTGGTAGAGGTACTGGTTGGCGACGGTCATCTCGCCCCACTTGCCGCCCAGGACCTCCTGGAGCCGGCGGGCGAACGCGGCGTCCGGGCCGTCCGGCTTGGCCTCGAACTGCAGCTCCTTGACATGGCTGAACATCTGTCCTCCTCGGCACCGGAACGTTGGTGACGAGGGAGGTTCCCGCTCGACTGACCCAGCCGGGCCAACCCGTGTCCCGGTGGGGTCAGAGCGTCGGCCCGGCCACCGGCAACAGCACCTCCAGCGCCACCCCCCGTGGTCGCAGCCGGTGCACCCGCAGCACTCCCCCGTCCGCCGCCACCAACTGCCGCACGATCCACAGCCCGAGGCCGGACATCCCGGCGGCCGGCACCGGGCGCCGCACCGCCGCCAGCAGGGCGTCGTCCACCCGCCCCTCGTCGGTGACCAGGATGCTCAGGCCGGGACGACGCAGCGCGGCGTACAGCCCGATCTGCCCGTCGGCTGGCCCGTGCCGCAGCGCGTTCTCCACCAGGTTCACCAGCACCTGCCGGGTCCGGCCGGCCGGCACCGGGCACGAACCCGCCCGGCGGGTGGCCCGGGCCCGCCGCCGGTGGGCGGGCACCAACGCGGCGGCCTCCCGCAGAATCGCGGTCAGCCGCACGGGCGGCTCCGGCTGGGCGGTCAGCGTGAGCGCCCCGGTGCTGGCGGTCGCGTCCCGCAGCAGGCTCTGCAGGTGGACGGCCTGATCGCGGGCCAGCGCGGTGATCGCCCGGCGGTCGTCGCCGGTCAACTCCCCCCGCTCGTCGACCAACGCCCGGGTCAGCGAGGTCAACGTGCTGATCGGGGTACGGAACTCGTGGCACAGCACGCGCAGCAGCAGCTCGGAGTCACCGTCTGGGGGTCGCTGGTCGAGATGAACGGATTCGGATCGGCGCAACCCTCGCAGCAAGCCCTGCAAACCGTGCGGTGCGCGCATCCACCCGACTCCCCTCGTTCGGTCCGTACCCGCATGATCGGTACCCGCTGGGGAACGGCGCAGACATGCCGGACGCCCCCGCCATTCGACTCGCCGTCGTGGACGACCATCCGCTCTTCGTCCGGGGCCTGGAGCTGCTGCTTCCGGTGACCACGCAGGGCCGCGCCGAGGTGGTCGGCTCGACCGGCGACGCCGCGGCGGCCGCCGCCATGATCAGCCGCTGTCAGCCCGACCTGGCGCTGGTCGACCTGCACATGCCGCCGCCCGGTGGCATCCGGGCGGTGGCCGCCATCCGGCGGACCACCCCACGGGTACGGGTGGTCGCGATGTCCGGCTCCGCCGATTCGGCACCCGCGCTGGACGCGCTCCGGGCCGGCGCGGAGGGGTACCTGCCGAAGACCAGCGAACCGGAGGAGCTGCTGCCGCCGCTGCTGGCCGTCCTCGACGGCTGGGCGGTGCTGCCGGCGGAGCTGCTGCGGGAACTGCTGCGGCCCGCGCGCGCCACGCCGGTGGACCTGGACCACGAGGAACGCCGACTGCTGCGCGCGATCGCCGCCGGCCGCAGCACGGTGGACATCGCCGAAGAACTGCACGTCTCGGAGCGAACGGTGAAACGGATGACCGCCGCACTGCTGCGCAAGCTGCGGGTTTCCAACCGGGCGGAGGCAGCCGCGGTCGCTGGCCACGCGGGTCTGCTCGGCGAATGACGACCGGCCATCGGCCGATTCCCCCGTCCGTTCACGGTTTTGTCAGGCAGTCAAATCGCGACGCGCCAAAATGAACGGGACGCTCATTGTTGCGGTTTCCCCGGGTGGTGGGTCAGACTTTGGACACATCCCGCCACACACAGGGAGTAATTGGCAATGGCGAGAAAAGTAATCACGGTGCTGACCGACGACCTCGACGGCGGGAAGGCCGACCGGACCGTCGAGTTCAGTCTTGACGGCGTGGCCTACACCATCGACGTCTCGGACGAGAATGCCGGCGTCCTGCGTAAGGCGCTCGACCCGTACATCAATGCGGGCCGGCGCATCGGCCGCGGCCCGGTGGAGAACGCCCGCACGGTCCGGCGGCCGGGGCGACCCAGCGGCGCCGGAATGGATCGGGAGCAGAACCGGGCGATTCGGGAATGGGCCGTCAAGAACGGCTACAAGATTTCCGAGCGGGGCCGGATCCCGGTCGAGGTCGTCGAGGCGTACAAGACTCGCTGACAGCCGACACGCAGACGGGGTCCCGCCGGAGAACGGCGTGGCCCCGTCGGATTTTTCCCCCTCCGGGCTGCGCGGAGAGACGCGGCGGCCGACCACCCCGGGCTCACCGCCCCGGGCGACCGGCCGCCGCTGGTTGGCTCCGTCAGTTGACCTCGATGCGCACGGCGTCGAAGGCGGGGGTCTGGTTCGCCCGCTCCATCATCGGCAGTCGGTGCGAGCCGTCACCGGCCCAGACCGCGCACTGCGCCGTGCCCGACTCCGGCAGGCCCGGAATCTGGATGGTCACCTCGTCCGGCTGGGCGCCACCGCGCCCATCCTCGGTGGCGACGAAGAACGCGGGCACCTCCTGCGGCTCCGGCGGGGTGGTCAGGCTGTCCAGCATCCGGCACGCGGTGTGGAAGTGCCCCCGCACCAGGCCCTGGTCGTTGAGCAGCGAGCTCTCCACGTAGTAGCCGCCCTGACCCGCGGCCAGGAAGCGGTCCCGGATCAGGTTGCGGGTGCTGACCCGCAGGGTGAAGGCCTGGTTGCGGCCGACCTGCCCGGGGAACTGGGTGATCAGCAGCGACGGGTTGTTGGCGGCGGCGCCGACCTCGCCGAATTCGGTGCTCACGCAACGGTTGCCGAGCTGGAAACCGTTGTGCGGCTCGAGCCGGCTCTCGTCACAGTCGTTGGCCAGTACGCCGAGTCCGGCGCCGGGCTCGGTGCCACCGCCGTTGTTTCCGCCACCGTTGTTTCCGCCACCGGAGTTGCCACCACCGTTGTTGCCGCCACCGGAGTTGCCACCACCGTTGTTGCCGCCACCGTTGTTGCCAGTCGGCTGCACCTGGCACTGGGCGAGCTGCGCCAGACCCTGCGGTCGGGGCCCGACCCGGTCGATGGCGGTCGTGATCCGCGCCAACGTCGCGGTGCGCTTGGCCGCGAGGGGTTGGAGGATCGCGCTCCGGATGAACGCCTCGCCCTTGTTGCCCTCGGCGGCCAGCCGGCGGTCCGCCTCGGCGATCTGGGTCTGCAACTGGGCGAGGTTGCGGTCCACCTCGGCCCGGGCCTGAGCCGGCACCTGCGGCAGCTTGGCCGTCACGTCCGGGCAGGCGATGGCCGAGCCGGGGCCCGTCGTGCCGTCCTTGCCGTCCTCACACTCGGGGACCGACTGCTGCCCGTCACCCCAGTGATTGCGCACCCACCGACCGTTCTGCCAGGTCCTGCTGGTCGAACCGCCCCCACTCGGCGCGGTGGCGCCCGGGCTCGGCTCCACGCATTGTCCCGATGCCGGTCGGGGCTTGTTGTTCCGCCGGTCCCCGGCCGACGAAATCTGGGTCACGGCGACGACTCCGCCGAAGACCACGAGCGTGCCGACAACGGCCAGCAGACGCTTGCTCCGCGCGATGCCGGGTGACCGGCGCGCTCGTGTGGACCTGCGCATCGAATTGCTCTCCTTCTCGATCCGGTATCGGATTCCTGCCCTCGGCGGACCGACGGATTTGAGATGGCACGCCGCTATGGCGACCACCGCACCTACCCGGTGACGTGTCGATGGCCGACGATGCCCTTTCCGCACCGTCTTCCCGCGTCCCGTCGACGCGGATGGGGAGATCGTGTTCCATTCGCGCAGGAGTACGAGACGGCTGCCGGGAAGGTTCAACCGATACACAGAAAATTGCCGCGGCACAGCGCGGAGGAGGGCCGAGCAGGGCGAAAGCAGGCAGCGGGGTGCGCGGGCAGGTCAGTCGGCGCAGAGGTGGTCGAAGGCGAAGCCGCCCACGAGCTCGTCGCGGCGCTGGCTGAGCGCGACGATGTCCGCGGTCAGGTCGGCTCGCGGCAGCAGGTGCGAATCGCCGAGATCCGCGGCCCGCAGCCGCTCCCCGACGGCGACCGCGGCGAGATCCTCGGCCAGCCGGGCCCCATCGACGCCACAGGAGAACCGGTGCTCGGTCACCGACACCCGCTCCACGAGGCACGCGTCCGGGCGCACCTGCACCCAACTCCACCCCTGCGCCGGACCGTCCGCCCAGCGCACGTGCAGGCCCCGCACGATCGGATCGGCCAGCCGCCGGGCCACGTACGCCTCGACCGCCGCGGCCCGGGCCAACGCGCCGAGGTCGTTGACCGGCCCGGTCCGCCCGCCCGGCAGCCGACCGAGGATGTCGCGGAAGCCCACCGGGGCCGGCTCGTCCACCCCGGCGGTCGCTGCGACGCCGGTCGCCGCGTACGCCCGCGCGTCGATCACGTACTCCACGAGGCGTCGGCCGTGCTCGGCGGGCCGTAGCGTCGGCGACCCGATCCGCAGCACCGGCAGGCCGACCGCCCCACTCACGGCGTCCTTCAGCCGCTCGTCGCGCTGTTGCGCGGAGCCAGCGGGCGCGACCGGGCCGATCTCCACGGCGACGATCGGCCGGCCGGTGTCAGCGGCGCAGACCACGAAGTCGAAGGCGGCCCGGCTGGCCGAACTCCACTGACTTCCGGTGACGCCGGCCGGACGGCCCTGGACCAGGTCGCTGAGCCGGCGCGACGCGTACACCCGATGGCCGGCGCGGGTGGGCATGACCTGGCCACCAAGGGCGGGCATCGCCCGCAGCCCGCCGCGGTCGTCGCTGCTCGTCATCTGCCTGATCCATCCGCCGTCGGTCGAGCCGGACCGAGTCTAGGTGGTCGATCATGGCTCCGGCGTTTGACAGGGCCGACCTGCTCGCGACGCGTCACCCGGTCTGGGTCAGGTCGGTCGTCGCCGCCAGGTCGGTGACCAGGTCCAGGAGCCGGTGCAGGCCGGGTGACGTGTTGCTCGGCAACCACACCATCACGGTGCGCACGTAGGTGGCGGTCAACGGCACGAACACCACACCGGTGCGGCGGAGACTGCGGGCCGAACTGGCGAGCCGGGTGACGCCGAGGCCGGCGGCGACCAGACCGAGGAGGCTCTGCACGCTGGCCTCCTCGGCGACGACCCTCGGTTCGAAGCCGGCTTCGCGGAACTGGTCGTCGTAGGCGCGGTGCCAGGGCTCCCAGGAGCTGCGCGGCGTCATGACCCACGGCTCGTCCGCCAGGTCGGCGAGCTCCAGTTCGGCGCGCTCGGCGAGTGGGTGCCCCTCGGGTAACACGCCGCACACCGGTTCGGTCGCCAGCGTCCTGGACCGCAGGCCGGTGACGAGCGGGTGCCGGGTGAAGGCGACGTCGTAGCGCCCGACGAGTACGCCGTCGACCAGGGTCGCGATGCTGGTGGACTCCGTGGTCAGACGAAGGTCGGGGAGTTGCTGGCGCACGACCCGCACCACCGGGGGCAGGAGGTGGTTGGCCACGCTGTTCAGGAAGGCGAGCCGGAGAGCGCCGACTTCGCCGCGCAGGGCCCGCCCCACGACGGCCACCGCCTCCTCGGCGCGGTCCGTGACGGCGCGCGCCTCGGGGACGAACAGGTTGCCGATGTCGGTCAGGGTGGTGCCCCGGCTGTCGCGCTCGAAGAGCCGCACACCGAGGGCGCGCTCCAGGGCCGTGATCTGCTGGGACAGCGACTGCTGGGCGATCATCAGGCGGGCGGCGGCCCGCGTGAAGCTCAGCTCCTCCGCGAGGACCAGGAAATACCGGAGTTGCCGCAGCTCAGGCAAGGTCACAGGAACAGACTGTAGCCACGCCAGCAAGCGTGTGTTGGGCGCTCGGCAGGCTGCCGCGCAGCATGGTTCTCGGGGCCCACAACCGGGCCGGGACCCGCCACTCATCGAAGGAAGCCCACCATGACCGCAGATCGCGTCACCACGCCTTTCCACGCGAAATCCACCGCCGGCGACGTCGTGACCGGCGTCGACCTGGCCGGGCGACGTGCCATCGTCACCGGCGCCTCGTCGGGCATCGGCGTCGAGACGGCCCGGGCGCTCGCCACCGCGGGCGCCGAGGTGACCCTCGCGGTACGGAACGTCGAGGCCGGTGAACGGGCGGCGGACGACATCCGCGCCAGCACCGCGAGCCGGCTGATCAGGGTTGCGCCGCTGGACCTCTCCGACCAGCGGTCGGTCGCCGCCTTCGTCACCGCCTGGGACGGCCCCCTGCACATCCTGGTCAACAACGCCGGGGTGTCGGCGACACCCGAGACGCGGACGCGGGAGGGCTGGGAGCTGCAGTTCGCGACCAACCACCTCGGCCACTTCGCCCTCGCCACCGGTCTGCACCGGGCGCTCGCCGCGGCCGACCGAGCCCGCGTGGTGTCGCTCAGCTCCATCGCCCACGTGCAGGCGCCGATGGTCTTCGACGACGTCAACTTCCGCGTACGACCCTATGACCGTCTCCTCGCGTACGGCGAGTCGAAGACCGCCACCGCGCTGTTCGCGGTCGAGGCGAACCGGCTCTGGGCAGACGACGGCATCACCGTCAACGCGGCCAACCCGGGCGCGGTCACCACCAACCTGGGGCGCCACCTCACCGAGGAGGACTACGCGCAGCTCCCGGCGTACGACTTCAAGACCCCGGAGCAGGGCGCCGCCACCTCCACGCTGCTCGCCGCGTGGCCGCAGCTGGAGGGTGTCGGCGGCCGGTACTTCGAGGACTGCGACCAGGCCGTACGGCACACGCCCGAGACACCCCTGCAGGGCGTCGCCGACCACGCGATCGACCCTGCGGCCGCGGCGCGTCTCTGGCAGGTCTCCCTCGACCTGCTCCGCGCACCTGCACTGTGACCTGGATCACACGGGTTCGACGTTCCAGAGGTGGCCCCCGGGTGTATCCAGCGGGATCGCGGTAGCGGAACCGGCCCGGAGGTGACCATGACCGCTCGCAGCACGGCGACCGGCCCGAGGGCCGGGCACGGTCCGGGCACGCCGGTCGCGGTCGGTGCGGCGGAGGTCGCCCGCATCGCGGCCGAGGCGGCAGGCCGGGTGCCGGGCGTGTCCAGCGTCCGTCCGGCCACGGTCCGCCTGGACGACCGGTCCGTGGGCCTCGACCTGCACCTCGTCACCTGGTACGGCCACAGCGTGCCCGCCGTCGCCGAGGCGGTCCGGGTGGCGGTCGCCGATCGGCTGGCCGCGATCACCGGGCTCGTCGTGGCGGCGGTGACCGTCACCGTGGACGACCTGCTCGTCCCCGGCGTGGACGCCCCTCGGGCCGGAATGCCCCGGCCGGAAGGCGGCTGAGATGCGGACCGTCAACCGGGTCGCCTCGATGGTGCTGGCCACCGCCCTGCTCGTCGTCGGTGCGGTGGTGGCGGTGCAGGCCCTGCTGGTCGCACTGGATCGCCCGGCGCCGCTGCTCGACCGCACCGGCTGGTACGGCGTGTTGACCAGCGCCCGGTGGCATGACCCCGGGGTTCGTACGGTGGCTGGCGCCGCCGCACTCGTCGGTCTGGCCATCCTGGCCGCCCAGCTACGCCGCTGGACGCCGGTCCGGCTGCGCACCGACGAGCGGGACGGCTGGCATCTGCACCGCCGGTGTGTGGAACGGCGGCTCGCTGACGCGGCGACAGCCGTACCCGGGGTGCGCAGGGCCCGCGTCCGGGTTCGTCGACGCGGCACCGAATGGCACCCTCGCGTACGGGCCACGGGCGACCCCGCGGCCCGTGCCGAGGTCGAGTTCGCCGTGCACCAGGAGCTGCACCGGCTCGCCGCGCCGCGCACCGGCCAGATCACGGTGCGCCTGCTGCCCCAGCGGCGGCCGGTATGACCGACGCCGCGCACCGGCTGCTGTGGACGATCGTGGCGCTGCTGCTGGTGCTGGGTGGCGGGGTGGCGCTGGGAGTCAGCTTCGATGTCCTCCCCGGCGACCCCGGGGCCGTGCTGGTCGGCGCCGGCGCGCTGGACCGGTGGCGGCTGGCCGCGCCATGGAGCACCCTGGCCGCGGCGGTCGCCGGTGCGCTGCTCGCCCTGGCCGGAGCGCGTCTGCTGGCCCGGGAGCTGCACCGGCCCGACCACGCGATGCGCGGAACGCTGAGCCGCCCGGGGCGCCGCCCCGGCCGTACCCGGCTCGCCACCGAGGTGCTCGCCCACGCGCTGGAGCGCGACCTGACGGGCGACCCCGGGGTACGCCGCGCCCGGGTGGTGCTCACCGGGGCACCGCCGCGCCCCGACGTGTGGATCCGGGTGGACCTGACGGCCGACGCCAGGGCCGCCGGTGTCCGCGAACACGTCCACTCCGCGGTCCGCCGGTTCGCTACGACCGCCGGCTGCCAACCGGCCCACCTCGACGTGACCGCCCGGATCGAGCCCGGCCGCCCCTGACCCGCGCCCCGTCGACCGGGCCGGCATGATCGGTGCCGGTACGGACGACGGATGGAGGTGCGCGGTGCGGGTGGTGTCGCTGGTGCCGTCGCTGACCGAGGCGGTGGCGCTGACCCTGCCGGGGGTGCTGGTCGGGGCCACCGACTGGTGCACCCACCCGGCCGGGCTGGACGTCGCCCGGGTCGGCGGCAGCAAGTACCCCGACCTGGACCGGGTCCGCGCGCTGCGGCCGGACGTGGTGCTGCTGAACGTGGAGGAGAACCGCCTGGCCGACGCGGAGGCGCTGCGGGCGGCCGGCGTACCGGTGCGGGTCACCTACCCGCGTACCGTCCCCGACGCCCTGTCCGAGCTGGCCGAACTGCTGACCGAGTTGGGCGCCTTGGCCGAGCCGGACTGGCTCGGGGAGGCCCGGCGGGCGTGGGCCGATCCGCCCCGGCTCGCGCCGGAGCGCCGTGCGGTGGTGCCGGTCTGGCGTCGACCGTGGGTGGTGCTCGGCACCGACACGTTCGCCGGTGACATGCTGCGCCGGCTCGGCGTGGTCAACGCCTACGACGAGCAGTCCGAGCGGTACCCACGGCCGAGCCTGGCCGAGCTGCACGGGGAGCGGCCGGAGCTGGTGGTGCTGCCCGACGAGCCGTACCGGTTCACCACCGACGACGGGCCGGAGGCCTTCCCCGGCGTACCGTGCGCTCTGGTGTCCGGTCGGCATCTCACCTGGTACGGCCCCTCGCTGGCCGAGGCCCCGGCGCTGCTGGCCGACCAGCTCTCCCGGCCGGTGCTGGCCGGCTGAGCGGGCCCGCCCGGCTGGCTCACCCGCCAGGCCGGCGGGCGGCGAACCGGGCGGTCAGGATGCTCGCGCCGATGGAGACGGTCAGGGTCAGCACCACCACCGCGAGGGTCAGCCAGATCGGCAGCTTGCCCACCGGCGTCTCGGCCAGGATCAGCTTCAGGCCGGCGAAGGCGAGCAGCAGCGCCAGCCCGTAACGCAGGTAACCGAAATGCCGCAGCAGACCGGCCAGGCAGAAGTAGAGGCTGCGCAGCCCCAGCACGGCGAACGCGGTGGCCGTCCAGACCAGGAAGGTGTTGGTGGTGATGGCGAGGATCGCCGCCACCGAGTCGATGGCGAAGACCACGTCGGTGGCCTCGATGGCGATCAGCGTCACCAGCAGCAGGGTCGCCTTCCGTCGACCGGCGACCCGGACGGTGAACCGGTCGCCGTGGTAGCGGGCCTCGGTGGGCACCACCCGCCGGAACAGCCGGACCACCGGGTTGCGCTCCGGGTCGACGTCCGGCTCCCCGCGTACGGCCAGCCGCCACCCGGTCCAGATCAGGAAGGCGCCGAGCACGTAGGCGGCCCAGGTGAGGCGTTCCAGCAGTTCGGCACCGGCGAAGATGAACAGCAGGCGGAACACCAGCGCGCCCACGACGCCCCAGAACAGCACCTTGTGCTGGTAGCCCGCCGGCACCCGGAAATAGCCGAAGAGCAGCGCGAAGACGAAGACGTTGTCGACCGAGAGCGCCTTCTCCAGCAGATAGCCGGAGTAGTACGCGATGGCCGAGTCCCCGCCGAGGCCGAGCCAGACGACCAACCCGAACAGCAGGCCCGCGCAGATCCAGACGGCGCTCCAGAGCAGCGCCTCGCGTAGCCCGATGACGTGGTTGTCCCGATGCGCGAGCACGTCGACCGCGAGCAGAACGGCGATGACCGCGCCGACCGCCGCCCAGGCCCAGAACGGCACCGCGGCCGTCGCGTCGCTCACCCGGCGCCCCCCGCATCGCCCCCGGTGCCGGAAGCACCGCCCGGCCACCCCGCCGGCCCGGCCGGTCGGGGCCGTTACCGAGCGTAGGCGAGCGGCCGGTCCGGCGTCGGCGCTCCGGCGAAGTCGACCCGCCGGCACGGGGCCGAGGGGCAGGGTCGCGGGTCCGCCGCACATCGGTGGAGTGCGATCCGGCAGGATCGACGGTGACCGGACACATCACCGAACACGGCAGGAGATCCCCGCATGAACCAGGCAGCAGGCGCAGCATCGGGTAAGCCCGAGGTGGGTCCGATCGAGGGTGCGCCGCCGGCCGACCTCGTGATCGAGGACATCACCGTGGGCGAGGGCCCGCAGGCCCAGGCGGGCCAGTTGGCCAACGTGCACTACGTTGGCGTGTCGCACTCCACGGGCGGCGAGTTCGACTCGTCGTGGAACCGCGGTGAGGCGTTCGAGTTCCCGCTCGGCGGCGGCCAGGTCATCGCCGGCTGGGACCAGGGCGTGGTGGGCATGCGCGTCGGCGGCCGTCGCCGCCTCACCATTCCGCCACACCTGGGGTACGGCGACCGCGGCGCGGCCGGCGTCATCAAGCCGGGCGAGACGCTGATCTTCGTAGTCGACCTGATCGGCGTGCGCTGACCGATGGCGTGGGGGTCGTCGGCGCGTGCCGACGGCCCCACGTCGCTCGTCAGGCGGCCAGCACCAGGCCTGCGGGCGCGATCGCCGGACGCCGTTCGGGCTCGATCGCTCGCGCCGGCTCCAACACCGTCATCACCCGGTGCAGGCCGCTGGCGCGCAGCACCCGGGCCACCACCGGGGTCGGGTCGACCAGGACCAGCGCACCACCGCGAGCCCGCACCCGCAGGTGCGCGGCGAGCAGCGCGCGCACCCCGGCGGCGGAGAGCAGCCGCAACTCGGACAGCTCCAGTCGGAGCACCGGACGCGCGGGCGCGGACCACAGCGCGGAGCGGAACGCGGCCACGGTGCTGATGTCGACCTCGCCGGCCACCCGCACCTGCACCACGTGCTCACCCACGCTGACCTGCACGTCGAACCGGTCGCTGCGCTCTCCCATACCCCAGAATCTAGCCCCCACCCCCGACAGTTCCGCCCCTCGCGGAGGGTGATTCCGGGTACGTCCAGGGCATCCCCGGAGGCCACCCCGACACCCCTCGGGGTGCAGGTCAGGGTGCCTCGGCGGCGGCGCGCCGTACCGCTGATCCGGTGCGGGTCGGATTCGACGGTGGAGAATGGGCCGATGCTGATCCCCCGGCCTCGACCACCCCGGCTTATCCGGCCCGTCCGCGAGCCGGCCACCGTCCCTCCCCCGCTCACCGGGGCCTGGGCCGCCACCGACCGCAGACTCGACCAGGCCGACCTGCTGCCGCTGCCGGAGGGCGCAGTCGGCCCGGAGGACGTACTGGTCGACCCGGCCGGGCGGGTGATCAGCGGCGACGAGGACGGCCGGCTCTGGTGGTGGCCCGCCGACGCGCCAGCCGGCACCCGGCCCGTGCTGCTCGCCGAAACCGGAGGTCGGCCACTCGGCATCGAGCTGGACCCGGCCGGCGAGGCGCTGGTGGTCTGCGACGCGTACCGCGGGTTGCTGCGGGTCACTCCGGACGGCGCGGTACGCGAGCTGACCGGGACGACGTCCCCGGTGCATCTCGCCAACAACGCGGCGGTGGCCCGCGACGGCACCGTGTACTTCACGGATTCCTCGGACCGGTTCCCGGTCTCGCACTGGAAGCGGGACCTGCTGGAGCACCGCCCCAACGGCCGGATCCTGGCCTACCACCCGGGCAGCGGGCGCACCGAGGTGGTGACCGAGGGGCTGTTTTTCCCCAACGGAATCGCACTGACCCCGGACGAGTCGGCGCTGATGCTGGTGGAGACCACCACGCACCGACTGCTCCGCGTCGAGCTGGGCGGCGGGGTCCGGGTGCTCGCCGACCTGCCCGCGTACCCGGACAACCTCTCCGCGGTCGGTGACGGGACGTACTGGATCGCCCTGCCCAGCCCTCGGGTGCCGATCGCCGAGCGGCTGCTGCCGCACCCGCGCCTGCGCCAGATCGCCGCACTGCTGCCCGACGCGATGCAGCCGCAACCCCGCCGCTACGGGCTGGTCGCGCTGGTTGACGGCGCGGGCACGGTCCTCCGGACGCTGCACGGTCCGTCCGGGCGCTACTGGATGATCACCGGGGTACGCCAGCACGGCGACCACCTCTGGTTGGGCAGCCTCATCGGCCCAGGGGTGGCCCGCGTACCGCTGAACTGAGAGGCTCGGGGCCGACCCACCGGTCGGTGGGTCGGCCCCGAGGCCGTCGGCGGTGTGCGTCAGCGGCCGCTGACCGAGGGCGCCGGTGCGGGCGACCCGCCGGCCACCGCGCCGGGGTGCGCCGGGGCCACCGGCGCGGGCCGCAGACCGGGCGACACCGGCAGGGCGCTGCCCCGGACGAACTCGTCCCAGCTCACGTTCCAGGCGGTCCAGCCGTTGCCCGCGTTCAACGGCACCTCGGTGCCCTTCACGGTGACCAGGTCGCCCACCTGCGTCTGCCCCATCAACCAGTCCGCGGCGGTGGCGGAGACGTTCGCGCAGCCGTGCGAGACGTTCGTGGACCCCTGGTCGCCCTCCGACCAGGGTGCCGAGTGGATGAACTCGCCACCCCAGGTCAGTCGCTGGGCGTCGTCGACGTCGACCACGTAGCCGCCGTCCGGCTCACCCCGGGTGTCGAAGGTGGTCCGCTCGTGCTTCTCCATGATCACCATCTTGCCGCTGGAACTGGGCGTGCTCGGCTTGCCGAGGCTGACCGGAATCCGGCGGACCTGCTTGCCGTCGCGCAGCACGGTCATCTGCTTCGTGGCGTTGTCGATCTCCAGAGCCAACTGGCGGCCGATCTTGGAGGTCGCGGTCCGCTCGGCGTCACCGACCATCTTCTTGCCGATCGGCAGACCCTCCAGACCAGCCCGAACACTGATGGTGGTCCCCGGTCGCCAGAAATCGGGCGCTCGGTAATAGGCCTGACTACCGTCTTCCAGCCAGGACCAGGCACCCGGTTGAACCGGATTCGTCTTTACGAACAACCGCCGTTGGACATCCGCCCTGGCCTCTTTCGGAATACCCGGGTCGAACGCAACGGTTACCGGCATCGCCGTGCCGTACGTCCGGTTGCCGACGAAATAGAGGGTGCTGGTGATCTGGGGTTTCGTGGATTTGGCCATGGTGGTGAACGTGGTGGAGCGGGTCGTGGTGGCGCCCGAGTCGCCGGTCGCGGTCACCTCGGCGGTGTACGTACGCCGCGGTTGCAGCGGCGCGCTCGGCACCCAGGCCGAGCCGTCCTCCCTCGGCTCCGCCTTGACCTGCGCGCCCTTGTCGTCGGTGAGCCGCACGCCAGTGATCCGCCCGCCCTTGACGGCGGTACCCACCTCGGCGCTCACCGGCACCTCGCGCGTCTTGTCGCCCGGAGTCACGGTCAGCTCCGGCGGTGCGGCGTGCCCCTTGCCGCCCTGGGCCGCCCGGTCCCGATCGACGGTGCACCCGCCCAGCACCAGTGGTGCGGCTGCGATGGTTAGCGCCAACAGCGTCAGTCGCCGCCTCGACGTCATGTTCAGTCCCCCCGTTTTCGGCTTCCCTCCGCCACATTCTCGCCGCCTCTACCAGGGCTTCCATGCCATTCGGAAATAATCGGCGGCGCATTTATCGGTGCATTTTCCGGCGCTGCGCCGGTTGGCAGAACAAAGGCCGGAGCGCCCCCAGTTGCGCCTACCGCGCCCACTCGACCGTCCCCATCCCGCCCGACCCCAACGTCCCGTCCGGCTACCAGCGCGGCGATGTCGCGCTTTCGGTCGCAGGACGCCCTGTGACCCGCGCCGCGCGCGGACACCCACGCCCCGACGCGTCGCGTCCGCCGCGACCGGCCCATGATCGGCACGCAACTTCAGGGAAAGTGCTGCCTCCGGCAGTCTGGAGGCAGCACTTTCCCTGAAGTTGCGTGGATCTTGAAGGTTCAGCCACCAAGATCGTGCTCGATCCAGGATGTAGTGGCCTCGCCGACGCGCCGGGGCCACTACATCCTGGATCGAGTGCGACTTCCTCCTCCCGCCCTCGCGATCTTGCACTTGTGGTCGCCGATACGCGGCATTCGCCCTGTTGGCCGAGGCAGGAAGCGCAAGATCGCCGAGCCATCCGGGCCGGAGACGGCGCCGCGACCAGCGCGGACCCAAGCAACTCGGACCCAACCAGCGCGGACCCAGCCGCGCCGTCGCGGACGCCGTCGCGGACGCGAATCGCGCAGGTATTCGGGCCGGTCGCGCACCTTGGGAGCGGACTTTTGTCAGCGGCAGCAAAACTTCTGCCCATCGGGACGAAGCTTTGCCTTCGTCCGGAGCCAAGGGTAGGGTCGCGAATTAGATAGAAGGTTGCCCATTCGTCGATCAGCCTGCCGCCGCCCTTGCCGGGTCGCCGCGTTCCGCCCCTGATGGGGTCCGGGCCGCACCCGCGCCGTCCGTCACCGTCCCGCCGGACCCCCGATTCCGGCCGGTTCGGCGCGCCCGTCGGCAGCAGCTGGTCGACCTGCCATTGGCGGCGCCCCATGCCGTCAGGAAGGGACCACCACCATGGATCAACAAACCCCTCGATCGGAGCCGGCCCCAGCGTCCGGGCTGCTCAGCCGGCGCGGCTTACTGGGCGCCGCGACGGTCTCCGCGGCCGCCGTCGGCTCCGCCGGCCTGCTCGCCAGCCCGGCCACCGCCGGGTCGGCCGGGCAGTCGCACGGCCGGCGCCGGGTGCCGCTGGACCGCATCAGCATTCAGCTCTACACGCTGCGCGACCAGCTCGCCGCCGACCTGCCCGGTTCCCTGGCCGAGCTGCGCCGGATCGGCTACCGGCGGGTGGAGCACGCCGGCTTCGTCGGGCGTACGGCTGCGCAGTTCCGGGCCGCGTTGGACGCGGCCGGGCTCCGGGCCACGTCCGGGCACGTCGGCATCCCGCAACCGTTCGACGCCGCCACCTGGGAACGCGCCCTCGCCGACGCGAACGTGGTGGGCAGTAAGAAGATCGTCCACCCGTACTTCGGTCGCGACTCCCAGGGGCGACCGATCCGGGACCCCGCCGTCTACCGGGCGTTGGCCCGGGATCTCAACCAGGCCGGCCGGCTGGCCGAGCGCGCCGGGCTGGACTTCG
Source organism: Micromonospora sp. CPCC 205539 (assembly GCF_036906815.1). Lineage (NCBI taxonomy): Bacteria > Bacillati > Actinomycetota > Actinomycetes > Micromonosporales > Micromonosporaceae > Micromonospora > Micromonospora sp. CPCC 205539. The sequence continues at coordinate 68,217 of NZ_JBAKHW010000009.1, forward strand.
GCTACCACAACCACCAGGCCGAGTTCCTGCCGACGACCAACGGGTCGAGCGGCTTCGACATCCTCACCGGCGAGACCGACCCGCGGCTGGTCCACTTCGAGCTCGACCTGTACTGGACCTGGCGCGGCGCACACGACCCGGTCGACGTGATCCATGCCAACCGCGGCCGGATCCGTCAGGTGCACGTCAAGGACCTCGACGTCGAGGGCGGCTTCGCCGACCTCGGAGACGGGCTCATCGACTTCGGGCGGATCTTCGCGCACGAGCGCGAGGCCGGCCTCGAGGAGTACATCGTGGAGCGCGACGACGCGGGCACCCCGCCGCGCGCTCCCGCTGACGCCCTGGAGACCGCTCGCGTCGGCTTCAACTATCTCGCCTCACTCCGGTACTGACCACCACTCGGGGGACAAACCTGATGAACAGGACCGCATTCGTGTCCGCCCTGCTGCTGGTGACCGCCGGCTTGGCCGTGCCGCCCGCGGCGGCCACCGCCGCGCCCGCGCCAGCGGCCGCGCCGCCGGACAGCAGCTTCCAGAAAGTGACACTGAACGACTTCCCGGGCGAGCCGATGAGCCTCGCCGTCCTGCCCGACCTGCGGGTGCTGCACACCTCGCGCACCGGCGAGGTCCGCATCCACGACCCGCGCACCGGGCTGAACACCCTGGCCGCCGACATCCCGGTGTACGAGCACGACGAGGAAGGGCTCCAAGGGGTCGCCATCGACCCGAACTTCGCCCAGAACAAGTGGGTCTACCTCTACTACTCGCCGCCGATGGACACCCCGGTGGACGACCCGGCCACCCCCGGCGTCAACGAGGGCGACGCACCGCTGGAGGGTACGGAGGCGGACTGGCAGCGCTACCGGGGCGCGTTGCGGCTGTCCCGGTTCAAGCTGGACGGGATGAGGCTGAACCTCAGCACCGAGCAGCAGATCATCGACGTGCCCACCGATCGGGGCATCTGCTGCCACGTCGGCGGCCAGATCGACTTCGACAGCGTGGGCAACCTGTACCTGTCGACGGGTGACGACTCGAACCCGTTCTTCTCCGACGGCTACATCCCGATCGACGAGCGGGCCAACCGTCACCCGGCGTTCGATGCCCAGCGCACCTCGGCCAACACCAACGACCTGCGCGGCAAGCTGCTGCGCATCCGGGTCAAGGCTGGCGGCGGCTACACGGTGCCGGCCGGCAACCTGTTCAAGCCGGGTACGGCGCAGACCCGTCCAGAGATCTACGCGATGGGCCTGCGCAACGCGTTCCGCTTCGCCGTCGACCGTCGTACCGACAACGTCTACCTGGCCGACTACTCCCCGGACGCCTCGAACTCGAACCCGGAGCGCGGGCCGGCCGGGCACGGTCGGTGGATGCTGATCGACAAGCCGGCGAACTACGGCTGGCCGTACTGTGTGACCCCGACCCTGGCCTACCGGGACTACGACTTCGCCACTGGCGTGTCCGGTCCGAAGTTCAACTGCAAGCGTCCGGTCAACGACTCGCCCCGCAACACCGGCAAGCGGGTGCTGCCGCCGGTCGAGGCGCCTCAGGTCTGGTACCCGTCCGCCGCCTCCGGGGAGTTTCCCCAGTTGGGCACCGGCGGGATCGGCCCGATGGGCGGCCCGGCGTACGACTATGACGGGACCAGCACCTCGCGGACCCGGTGGCCGGCCTACTACGACGGTGTGCCGCTGTTCTACGAGTGGACCCGGGACTACATCAAGGAGTTCCGCCTCGACTCCGACGGCGACGTGCGGGACATCCGGCCCGTGGTGCCGTCGACGGTGGTGGACAACCCGATGGACCTGGAGTTCGGCCCGGACGGCGCGCTGTACGTGCTCGAGTACGGCGACGGCTACTTCTCCGAGAACCCGGACGCCCAGCTGTCCCGGATCGACTTCGTCCGCGGCAACCGGACGCCGATCCCGAAGATCAGTGCGACCCCGACCGCCGGGCAGGCGCCGCTGACCGTCGCCTTCTCCAGTGCCGGCACCACGGACCCGGACGGTGACCCGCTGCGCTACGCGTGGGACTTCGACGCGGACGGCTCGGTGGACAGCACCGCCGCCAACCCGACCTGGACCTACCAGGCGAACGGCAAGTACAACCCCACGGTGAAGGTGACCGACCGCACCGGCCGTTCCGCGGCGGCGACCCTGCCGCTGTTGATCGGGCCGCGCGCGCCGATCGTCGAGTTCGTCGCCCCGGTGGCCGGGCAGCCCTTCCAGTTCGGGCAGACGGTCGCGTACCAGGTGCAGGTCACCGACGACCTGCCGGTGGACTGCTCACGGGTGCGGGTCACCTACGTGCTCGGCCACGACGAGCACGGGCACCCGCTCTCCACGTCGACCGGCTGCTCGGGCTCGATCCCGACCTTCGTCGACGGCGGCCACAGTGGGGCGGACAACCTCACCGCGGTCTTCGTCGCGGAGTACACCGACGCGCCGACCGACCCGGGCGTACCCCCGCAGACCGGCAGCGCCACGGTGGTGCTGGATCCTGATCCGGTGGCCGGCCTGGCCGGCTGACCACTACCCGGCGGGGGGGGGCGGAGGGAAAACGGCCCCCGCCCGCCGGCTGCGCGCCTCCCGCTGCCGCTTACGC
>NZ_JBAKHW010000010.1:0-153489 GCF_036906815.1 Micromonospora sp. CPCC 205539
CGGGCCGGCCCCCCACCCGCCGGGGGCGGCGGGCGAAGAACCCCCCACCCCCCCCGCCGGCTGCCGTCCACCCGTCTGCCGTTCAGCCCCAGGCGCTGTCGTCGTGGTTGTCGCGCCAGCGTCCACCCACCGGCGGGGTGTCCAGCCGCATCCCGTCGTCAGCGTTGCCGGCGAGGTCGTTCGACTCGACCCGGCAGTCCACGCAGCTGCCCCGCTCGGTGATCCACAGCCCGTGGGTCTGGGTCGGGGTGTCGTGGTTGTCCCAGATCCGGTTGCCCCGGATGGTGGCCGAGTCGAACGCCGCGGCGATGGCGATCCCGGCCCGTCGTTCAGGGGCGGCCGACAGCTCGTACCGGTAGCCCGGCGGCGGGACATGCCCGCTCCACGCGGTCAGCGCGTCGGGACGGACGGGGGCGAGGGTGAGTTCGTCGCCGCTGTTCGAGGCGACCATGGCGACCGCCTTGCCCACCCGCAGGACCTTGCCCCGGTGCCCGTCGTGTGCCCAGTTCGCCCCCCGGTCCACCAGGGACCGCTCGTTGTAGCGGACGGTCTCGCCGACACCGCCGGCGGCCTGCGCGTACTGCCGGCCGTTGTTGCGGATCCGGTTGTTCAGCACCACGGCGTCGATCATCGGATGGTCGATGCGGATGGCGTCCAGCCCGTTGCCCCAGAACTCGTTGCTCTCGATCACGATGTCCCGGATCGGGCCCTGGTAGCCGCGCCCGAGGTCGTGCGAGTGGTAGCCGTGCTGACCGTTCCCGCTGATCCGGTTGCCTCGGACGGTGTACGGGCCCGCGGTGTTGCCCAGGCTGACGCCGTCGCGGATGTTGTCGTCGATCACGCAGTCGGTGAGCAGCCCACCGGTGCCGGCCACGCCGGAGGTGCCGCGCGCGGAGACGTCGAAGCCGGTCTCCAGGTTGCCGGTCATGGTGCAGGCGGAGACGATCAACCCGTCCGCGCCCCAGTCCGAGATGCCGAACCGGTTCCCCTGGCTGTGGCAGCCGATGATCCGGTAGCCGCGCGGCGGAGCCCAGTAGTCCTTCTGCAGCTCGAGGAAGATCCCGTTGGTGCCGTTGGCCAGGGTGGTGCAGTTGGCGATGGTCAACCGCTCCACCGCGCCCCAGCCGCCGATACCCACGCCGATCCCGGCGCCGCCGATCTGCTCGCCGTTGTCCAGGCGACCGCAGCCGACCACCACCACGCCGTCGATCAGGCTGTCCTGGAGGAAGTCGCAGCCCAGCCCGGTGGCCGCGGTGTGGTGGATGTAGAGGTTGCGGAACACGCCCCGGACCACGTACTGGAGGCCGAGGCCCTTGGCCAGGTAGTTGTACTCGGCCATCGCCACACCGGAGCCGTCGATCTCGAAGTCGGCGAAGGTGCAGTCGGCGATGTGCCGGGCGCGGTCGGCGCCGTGCTGGAGCGTGGTCCAGAACGCCAGCGGGGTCGGAGCGGAGCGGTCGCCCTCGTTGCTGAGCAGGAAGCGGGTCGCGGCCGACCCGGCCCCGATCAGTGAGACGCCGCTGCGCCACACCGTGCCGGCGTCGCGGATCGAGTAGATGCCCGGTGGGCAGTAGATGACCCGGGCCCGGCCGTCCGCGAGGTAGGCGGCACCGAGCCGGTCCACCAGGGCGGCCAGCGCCGGCTGGTCGTTGGTCGCGCCGTCGCCGGTCAGGCCGTACTCCAGCGCGTTGCAGTAGAACGGCGCGCCGGCCAGGGCTGGTCGTCGCTCGCGGACGTGGTTGGGAAGCACCTCGTACAACACGGGGGCGACTTCCCGCGTACCGGTCCGGGAAACCCCGGGTGCGCGCGCCGGCCCCGGCGCCGCACGGGGCAGCGCCGGGGCCGGGGGTACGCCGCGTCAGACGGCGGCGATCAGCAGCGCCGGCCGTTCCACGCAGTCGGCGACGTGCCGCAGGAAGCCACCGGCCACCCCGCCGTCGCAGACCCGGTGGTCGAAGGTGAGGCTGAGCTGGGTCACCTTGCGGACGGCGAGCTGGCCGTCGACCACCCACGGCTTGTCCACGATCCGGCCCACCCCGAGCAGCGCCGCCTCCGGGTGGTTGATGATCGGCGTGGAGCCGTCCACGCCGAACACCCCGTAGTTGTTCAGGGTGAAGGTGCCCCCGGTCAGCCGGGCCGGTGGCAGGGTGCCCGCCCGTGCCGCAGCGGTGGTGGTCGCCAGTTCGGCGGCCAGCTCGGCGGTGGTGAGCCGCTGGGCGTCGCGCAGCACCGGCACCAGCAGGCCCCGGTCGGTCTGCGCGGCGATGCCCAGGTGCACCCCGGCGGACTGGACGATCCGCTGCCCCTCGGTGTCGACCCGGGCGTTGAGCTGGGGGAACCTGCGCAACCCGGAGAGGCAGATCCGGGCCAGCAGGGCCAGGATGCTCACCGGCGCGTCCGGCGTCGCCGCGTTGATCGCCGCACGGGTGTCCAGCAGACCGGTGGCGTCCACGTCGACCCAGATGGTCACCTCGGGGATCTCCCGCCGGCTGCGGGAGAGCTTGTCCGCGATCGCCTTGCGGACACCGGTGAGCGGGATGATCGTGTCGCCGTCTTCGTCGGGACCCGACGCGACCTGCGGGACCGGCACGGCGGCGAGCCGAGTGGCGGGTACCGCCAGGGCCGCCTCCACGTCGGCGCGGCGGATGACGCCGCCGGGGCCGGTGCCGCGTAGCGAGGTCAGGTCCAGCCCACGCTCCCGGGCCAGCCGCCGAACGATCGGCGAGATGACCAGGGCGGCCGCCGCCGACGTCGGACGAGCCGACGCGGCGACCGGAGCACCGCCGCCGGCCGGGCCGGAGACGCCGACCGGGGTGGTCCCGCCGGTCGGGGTGGAGACGCCGGTCGGGGTGACGTCGGTCGGCTCGGGGGCCAGCGCGAGACGGGGGCGGCGCCGACGGCGGGTGGCGCCGCCGTGCCCGGTGCCGTACCCGATCAGCACGTTGCCGGAGCCGGCCCGCTCCTCCTCGCGGTAGGTGGCGTGCCCGGCCGGCTCGTCGCCGCCGTCCAACGGCGCGATGGTGATCAACGGCTGGCCGACCGGGCGGACCTCGCCGGCCGCGCCGTGCAGGGTGACCACCCGGCCGGCGTACGGGCAGGGCACGTCGACGACGGCCTTGGCGGTCTCCACCTCGACCACGCTCTGGTCGACCGTCACCACATCGCCCACGGCGACCCGCCACTCGACGATCTCGGCCTCGCTCAGCCCCTCGCCCAGGTCCGGCAGGAGGAAGACCTGCGTCCGCTCGACGGTGGTCATGCCGCGCTGCCCTGCGCCAGCCAGCGCTGGTCCGGCTGGTCGTCCCACTGGAGCCGGGCCACCGCGTCGAGCACCCGGTCAACCCCGGGCAGATGGGTGTGCTCCAGCATCGGCGCCGGGTACGGGATGTCCAGCCCGGCCACCCGCAGCACCGGGGCGTGCAGGGCGTGGAAGCAGCGCTCCTGCACGCGGGCGGCGATCTCCGCGCCGACACCCGCGAAACCGGGCGCCTCCTGGATCACCACGCACCGGCCGGTACGACGGACCGAGGCGGTGATGGTGGCATCGTCGAACGGCACGATGGTGCGGACGTCCACCACCTCCAGGTCCCAGCCCTCCTCGCGGGCGGCCTCGGCGGCCTCGAGCGCGACCGGCACCGCGGGCCCGTACGCCACCAGCGTGGCGTCGGTGCCGGGCCGACGCACGACGGCCCGGCCGAACGGCTCGGTACGCGTCGGCAGCTCCGCGTCGGCGCTGCCGAAGTAGAGCTTCTTGGGCTCCATGAAGACCACCGGGTCGGGGTCGTCGATCGCCTCCCGCAGCAGCGAGTACGCGTCCTCGACGGTCGCCGGGGTGACCACCTTCAGGCCGGGGGTGTGCGCGTAGTACGCCTCGGAGGAGTCGCAGTGGTGCTCCACCCCGCCGATCCCACCGGCGTACGGCACCCGGATGACGATCGGCACGCTCAGCGCGCCCCGGGTCCGGTTGCGCAGCTTGGCGACGTGTGAGGCGATCTGCTCGAACGCCGGGTACGCGAACGCGTCGAACTGCATCTCGACCACCGGCCGCAGCCCGGACATGGCCAGACCCACGGCGAACCCGACGATGCCGGCCTCGGCGAGCGGGGTGTCGAAGCACCGCTTGTCACCGAAGCGGGCCTGCAGGCCGTCGGTGATCCGGAAGACGCCGCCGAGCTGACCGACGTCCTCACCGAAGACGACCACCCGGTCGTCGGCGGCCAGGGCGTCGGCGAGCGCGGCGTTGAGCGCCTTCGCCATGGTGGTGGCCATCAGTGCCCACCTTCCTCGTCGGCGGCGGCCAGCTCGGCGCGGACCTGCTCGCGCTGCTCGACCAACTGCGGGGTGGGTTCGGCGTACACGTGCTCGAAGAGGCTCAGCGGATCGACCGTCGGCTGGTCGTTCATCCGGGTCCGCAGCTCCGCCGCGGACGCCTCGGCCTCGGCGGCGATCGCGGCGATCTTGGCATCGTCGAGCACGCCCCGGGCCCGCAAATAGGTCTCCAGCCGGGCGACCGGGTCCCGGTCACGCCACGCGTCGACCTCGGCGCCGTCGCGGTAGCGGCTGGCGTCGTCGGCGTTGGTGTGCGGCTCCATCCGGTAGGTGTGCGCCTCGACCAGGTACGGCCCCTTGCCGGCCCGGGCGTGCGCGACCGCGCGGGTCAGCACGGCGAGCACCGCCACCGGGTCGTTGCCGTCGACCTGCTCGCTGGGCACCCCGTAGCCGACGCCCTTGTACGCGAGCGACGGCGCGGCGGTCTGCCGGGACAGCGGGACGCTGATCGCGTACTTGTTGTTCTGCACGAAGTAGACCACCGGCGCCTTGAACACGGCGGCGAAGTTGATCCCCTCGTGGAAGTCACCCTCGCTGGTCGCGCCGTCGCCGATGAAGGCCAGCGCCACGGTGTCGCGACCCTGGTACGCCTCGCCGTAAGCCAGCCCGGCGGCGTGCACGCACTGGGTGGCGAGCGGGGTGCACTGGGGTGCGGTGTGCACGGCGGTCGGGTCGTAGCCACAGTGCCAGTCGCCGCGCAGCAGGGTGAGCACCTCGACCGGGTCGATGCCTCGGGCAACCAGCGCCATCGATTCGCGGTAGGTGGGGAAGACCCAGTCGGTGTCCCGGACCGCGAGCACCGCGCCGACCTGGCACGCCTCCTGGCCTCGGGAGGACGGATAGACGGCCAGTCGACCCTGCTTGGTCAGTGCCGTCGCCTGGGTGTCGAACCGGCGGCCGAGCACCATCCGGCGGTACATCTCGTGCAACGCCTCGAGGGGCGGCTCCGGATAGTCGGTACGGGCGGCCAGCAGCGTGCCGCTCTCATCGAGCAGGCGGACCGGCGCGGAGTCCGGCAGCAGCGGGCGCGCCGGGTCGGGCGGGGTGGCCGCCCGGCGGGTGCGCGGGGATGCCCTGCGGACCGCCTGGGGTGTCGTGGTCACGGCGGAACCTCCTGGGACGTGTGGTGGGCCTATGCTTCTCCTGTCGGATGATTGACTCAAGATTCACGCGCAAGGCGGGACGGTTGGCATGCGGAGGACGCGTCGGTGAGCCAGGAGGCCGCAGACGGGCCAGGTCGGGCGACCGGGACGGGACGATCGGCCCGCGCCCTGGACGAGGTGGACCGACGGATCCTCGACGAGCTGGTCCGCGACGGGCGGACGTCGGTACGCACCCTGGCGGAGCGGATCCACATCTCCCGCACCAACGCGTACGCCCGGGTGGAGCGGTTGCTGCGCGACGGCGTGGTCACCGGCTTCCGGGCCCAGGTGGCGCCGGAGGCGGCCGGGCTGGGCACCTCGGCGTACGTCGCCCTGACCATCGAGCAGAACACCTGGCGGGAGGTCTCCGCCGAGCTGGCCCGGGTGCGCTACATCGAGCACGCCGCGCTGCTGGGCGGTGACCACGACGTGCTCGCGCTGGTCCGGGCACCGGACAACGCCGCGCTGCGGGATGTGGTGCTGGGCCGGGTGCAGAGCATTCCGGGGGTGCTGTCCACCCGCACCTGGCTGGTCTTCGAGGAGTTCGACGGGGCTGGCAGCCCCTGGGCGTGACGGGCGGGGCCGCTCAGCGCTCGGGCGGAGCCTCCAGCGCCTCCCGATCGGCCAGCTCCAACAGCGGCTCCAGCGAGTGCCGGTCGCCGTCCAGGCCGGCGTGCGGGTCGCCCCGCTCGGCGAACCGGGCCGGCAGGGACAGCACGTCGAAGTCCTCCGGCCGGGCGTCGTCCAGCTCGGCCCAGTCGAGCGGCGCCGACACCAGTGCCCGCGGCGTCGGGCGGATCGAGTACGCCGAGGCCATCGTGTGGTCGCGGGACATCTGGTTGTAGTCGACGAAGACCGGCCGGTCCCGCTGCTCGCGCCACCAGGTGGTGGTGACCAGCTCCGGCAGACGGCGCTGCATCTCCCGGCCCAGCGCGAGCACCGCCCGGCGGCAGTCGCCGAAGCTCCACCGCGGCTCGATCGACACGTACACGTGCAGGCCCCGACCGCCGGTCGTCTTCGGATAGCCGGTCATGCCCAGCTCGGCGAGGAACGCCCGCACCTCCCGGGCCACCGGCACCACCTGCTCGAAACCGACGCCCGGCATCGGGTCGAGGTCGATGCGCAGCTGGTCGGGGCGCTCCACGTCGGCGGAGCTGACCGGCCACGGGTGGAAGCGCAGGGTGCCCAGGTTGGCCGCCCAGATCACCACGGCCAGCTCGCTCGGCGCGACCTCGTCGGCGGTACGACCGCTCGGGAAGGTGATGTGCGCGGTGCGCACCCAGTCGGGCGCGCCCGCCGGCAGTCGCTTCTGGTAGAAGGCATCGCCCCGGTTGGTCTGCCGGGTGGCGATCGTCGCGCCCTCGAACACACCGCGCGGCCAGCGCTCCAGCATCGTCGGCCGATCCCGCAGCGCGCGCAGGATCCCGTCACCGACCGACAGGAAGTAGTTGACCACGTCGAGCTTGGTCAGCCCGCGCTCCGGAAAGTAGGGCTTGTCGGGGCTGGAGACGCGGACCAGCCGCTCCCCCACCTGGATCTCCTCCGCCGCCGTGGCCACGCCCCGAGGGTACGCGGCGGTCAGGTGATCAGCAGGGCACCGACCACGATCAGTGGCAGCCCGACGAAGAGGAAGATCCCGACACCGGTGAGCACCCGTCCGCCGCCGGCCTCCTCGCGTTCCGGAGCGACCCCGAAGGTGGCGCGGGGGCCCATCATGCCGATCCGGCTCAGCGTCAGGTCGCCGGTCACCCCGAGCAGCGCGCCCACCACCATCAGCGCCATCCCCAGTCGGACGACGTAGTCGCCGCCGGCCACCGCGACCCAGACCCCGGCCGCGACCGCGACCACCACCGCGGCGATCACGAACAACATCAGCGCTTCCCGCAGACCTCGGACGACCGTCACCCTCGACCACACCCCTTGTCTCGGGGGCCCGGCCGCCCCGGACGGACATTGTTCCCCATCGAGGTGTCCTGGCGCTGTCCCGAAACCGACGACGTTCACCACGTCGGCGGGGGCCCGATTACCGGATGCTCGGGCCCGGTAAGGGTGGCGCCAGGCCCAACTGGCAACCTTGTGGATCATTCGACACGGCGAGAGCACGGCGAACGTGGCGGCGACGCAGGCCGAGTCGTCGGGCGTGGACCTGATCGGAGTCACCCACCGGGACGCGGACGTACCACTCTCCCCGACCGGCGAGGAGCAGGCCCGGGCCACCGGCCGCTGGCTGGCCGAACTGCCCGCGGGCCGGCGCCCGGACGTGGCGGTGGTCTCGCCGTACCTGCGGGCGGTGCGCACCGCCGAGCTGGCGCTGCACGGCAACGGAGTTCCGGTGAGCCGGGACGAGCGCCTGCGCGACCGGGAGCTGGGCATCCTCGACGGCCTGACCGGCCACGGCGTCCGTCGGCGGTTCCCGGACGAGGCCGAACGCCGGGCCCGGCTGGGCAAGTTCTACTACCGGCCACCGGGCGGGGAGTCCTGGACCGACGTGGCGCTGCGGCTGCGGACGCTCCTCGGCGACCTGCGCCGCGACCACGCCGGTGAGCGGGTACTGCTGTTCGGCCACGACGCGCTGGTCTTCCTGCTGCGCTATCTCGTGGAGGGGCTGACAGAGCAGGAGCTGATGGCACTCACCCAGGAGCACGTGATCGCCAACTGCTCGGTCACCGACTGGTCCGCCGACGCGCGGGGCCGGCTGACACTGGGTGGGTTCAACGAGGTCGGCCACCTGCACCGGCAGGGCGCCCAGCCGACGAAGGAGGACGAGATTCATGCCGAACCGGTCTGAGGTGCGAGTGATCACGCCGGGGCTGTTGCGCGACTGGGCGCTGCCCGTGCCGGTCGGCGGCAAGGAGAGCCGGGGCACCGTACTCGTGGTCGGCGGTTCCCGTTTCACACCCGGCGCGGTGCTGCTCGCCGGGGTGGCCGCGCTGCGCGCCGGCGCGGGGGTGCTCCAGCTCGCTGCCGCCGAGTCCACCGCGGCCGCACTGAGCATCCAGGTGCCCGAGGCGCTGGTGATCGGGTTGCCGGAGACGTCGGCCGGCACGGTCGCCGCCGACCGGGCTGGCCAGCTCGGCGAGTTGGCTGGGCAGGCCGACGTGGTGACCCTCGGTCCCGGGTTGACCGGTATCGACGAGACCCGCGATCTGCTGCACCTCGTGCTGGACGCGGCGGGGCCACGCACCCCGGTGGTGCTCGACGCGTACGCCCTCGGCGCGCTCAGCCACGAGCCGGGGCTGCTGGCCGGCACGGGTCGGCCGGTGGTGCTGACCCCCAACATCACCGAGGCCGGTCACCTGCTCGGCCGGGACCCGGGCGACGACCTGGACGCCGAGGCCGCCGAGCTGGCTGGCCGGTACGAGGCGGTCGTCTCGCTCTACGGCCACGTGGCCGCACCGGACGGGCGGGGGTGGCGGGAGGAGAGCGGTGATGCCGGGCTGGGCACCTCCGGCAGCGGGGACGTGCTCGCCGGCTTGCTGGCCGGGCTGCTCTCCCGGGGCGCGGAGCCGGTGCAGGCCGCCTGCTGGGCGGCGTTCGCCCATGCGGTGAGCGGCCAGCGGCTGATCCCCCGCTACGGCCGGATCGGTTTCCTGGCCCGGGAACTGCTCGACGAGATCCCCCGCACCCTGGCCACCGTCTAAATTCATCCCGTTTGCGCAGTTCGGAGCCGGGGTACCGGATCGACACCAGACGAGATCCAGGGAGGTCATGCCGGTGTCCACCGATGCCATCGTCCTGCTCAAAGAGGACCACAAAGAGATGCGCCGCCTGTTCAAGGCCTTCCAGGACGCCGAGGAGGGGCCGGCGAGCCAGCGCCAGAAGCTGGTGGGACAGATCCTGGAGGCCCTGACCGTGCACACCTACCTCGAGAACGAGGTGATGTACCCGGAGGTCCGCCGGCTACTGCCCGACCTGGAGGACGACATCCTCGAGTCGTACGAGGAGCACCACGTGGCTGACATGCTCTGTTTCGAGCTGGCCAGCATGGACGCCCACGACGAGCGCTTCACCGCCAAGACCACGGTGCTGATCGAGAACGTCACGCACCACGTCGAGGAGGAGGAGCAGGAGTGGTTCCCCAAGGTGCGCGAGGCGCTGGGCCGCAAGCAGCTCCAGGAGATCGGGGAGAAGATGATCGCGCTGCGCCCGGACGCGCCGCGTACCCCCACCGAACCCAAAGCGATCAAGAAAGCGGTCGATGCGGTGACCGCCTGAACGCGCGTACAACGAGGGGCCCGGCACCACGCCGGGCCCCTTCGGCATGCCCGGTCACGGACCGCCAGACCACCTCGGCGGGTCGTGTCCCGAGGTCGGGCCGGGCACGGCCGGGTCGGCCCGGTAGGATCAGCGCGGGCCGTTACTGGCGCATGGAGATGGAGAACCATCGGGGAGCGGTCCCGTCACGAGGACGTTGTTGCCGAGCGCCTGGGCCTTCCGCACGTCTGTAGGAGGTCGCATGTCGCGAAACGCCGAGTCCACCGCCTTCCGGAGCGCCCTTGAGGTGATCCGAGCCGTCGAGCCGCGGGTGGCCGACGCCATCGGCGCCGAGCTGACCGACCAGCGTGAGTCGCTCAAGCTCATCGCCAGCGAGAACTACGCCTCCCCGGCGACCCTGCTGGCCATGGGCAACTGGTTCAGCGACAAGTACGCCGAAGGCACGGTCGGGCGCCGCTTCTACGCCGGCTGCCAGAACGTCGACACCGTCGAGGCGCTCGCCGCCGAGCACGCCCGGGAGCTGTTCGGCGCCGCGCACGCGTACGTGCAGCCGCACTCCGGCATCGACGCCAACCTGGTCGCGTTCTGGGCGGTCCTGGCCGACCGGGTGGAATCCCCCGCGCTGAAGAAGGCGCAGGTCCGTCAGGTCAACGATCTCACCGAGGCGGACTGGTTCGCGCTGCGCCGCGAGCTGGGCAACCAGCGGATGCTCGGCATGTCGTTGGACGCCGGCGGTCACCTGACCCACGGCTTCCGGCCGAACATCTCCGGCAAGATGTTCGACCAGCGCAGCTACGGCACCGACCCGGCGACCGGCCTGATCGACTACGACCGGCTGGCCGAGGCCGCCCGCGAGTTCAAGCCGCTGATCCTGGTGGGCGGCTACTCGGCGTACCCCCGGAAGGTGAACTTCCGGATCCTGCGCGAGATCGCCGACTCGGTCGGCGCCACCTTCATGGTCGACATGGCGCACTTCGCCGGCCTGGTGGCCGGCAAGGTGTTCACCGGCGACTTCGACCCGGTGCCGCACGCGCACATCGTCACCACCACGACCCACAAGTCGCTGCGCGGGCCACGTGGTGGCATGGTGCTCTGCCAGCCGGAGCTCGCCGACCAGGTCGACCGGGGTTGCCCGATGGTGCTCGGCGGCCCGCTGCCGCACGTGATGGCCGCCAAGGCGGTCGCGCTCGCCGAGGCCCGCAGACCCGACTTCGCCGACTACGCGCAGCGGATCGTGACCAACGCGCAGGCCCTCGCGGAGGGGCTGCTGCGCCGGGGCGCGAAGCTGGTCACCGGCGGCACCGACAACCACCTGGTGCTGATCGACGTGTCCGGCTACGGGCTCACCGGGCGGCAGGCCGAGCAGGCTCTGCTCGACTCGGGCATCGTCACCAACCGCAACTCGGTCCCGCAGGACCCGAACGGGGCCTGGTACACGTCCGGCATCCGGATCGGCACCCCGGCGCTGACCACCCGGGGGCTGGGCACCGCCGAGATGGACCAGACCGCCGAGCTGATCCACGCCGTGCTCACGCAGACCACCGCCGGCGCCAACGCCGACGGCACTCCCTCCAAGGCCAAGTACGTCCTGGACCCGGCCCAGGCCGACAAGATCTCCCGCCAGGCCGCCGACATCCTGGCCCCGCACCCCCTCTACCCCACGGTAGACCTGACCTGACCTGACCTGACCTGACCTGACCTGACCTGACCTGACCTGACCTGACCTGACCTGACCTGACCTGACCTGACCTGACCTGCCCCAACCCGCCCTGCCCCGCCCGTCGCCCCCGCCGCCCGCCCATCGCCCCCGCCCGTCGCCCTCCGCCCGTCGCCCCCGCCCGTCGATCTAGGGCGGATCGCTGTCGTTGAAGATCGATCAGCGAGGATTTCCCCTAGATCGACGGGGTGGGGGGCGGGCCGGGACGGGGGCGGGCCGGGACGGGGACGGGCGGGGGCGGGGGCGGGGCGGGGCGGGGCGGGGGCGGGGCGGGGGTTAGACCAGGGGGCGCTTCAGGTGGTAGCGGTGGACTTCGGTGCTGCCCTGGACGTTGTTCACGTCTTCGGCGGCGGACACCAACTCCCAGCCTTCCCGGCCGGCGCGGTTCAGGTGCGCGATGGCCGTATCGCCGAAGGCGGTGATGTCCGTGCGCGACCCGTCCGGGGCGTACCAGTGGAACGAGACGTGAAAATTGCGGCCCTGTCCCTGATAGCGGCGGACGAGCAAGGCGTACTCCCAGGCAACCATGCGGACATTATGACCGTCCACGCAGGACGACGTAACGCAGCTGTCGCGCTTTGCCATCCGGTGAATGCGGTGTGTCAGGCCAGCGAGCTGATCAGCTCGTCGCTGATCAGGTGCGCCAGCCGGTCCAGCCCGAGGTCGATCTGCTCCGGCGTCACCGCACTGACCGACAGGCGCAGCGCGCACACCGGGGCGTTGTCGTCGTAGAAGTGCGCCATCGGCGTCCAGAGCACCCCGTAGTCGCGCGCCGACCGGTCCAGCAGCGCGTCGTCGACTCCGAACGGCACGGTCACCACCACGAAGAAGCCACCGGCCGGCACCGTCCATCGAACCGCCGACGGCCGGTCCGGTCGGTCGGGGAACCGCCGGGCCAGCCCGGCCACCAGGTGGCGGAGATTCCGGGCGTACGTGGCCCGCTCCCGAGTGTTGGCCGGCACAAGGCTGCACCCGTGCTCCAGCAGCCGGCCGCCGATCACCGCCTGCGCGATGGGTGAGGTGTTCAACGTGACCATGCTCTTGATCATGGCGAGCTGGTCCGCGAGCGGGCCGACCCGACCGTCCGAGCCGGCCACCCGCTGGTCGGCGATCACGTAGCCGACCCGTGCTCCGGGCAGGACGGTCTTGGCGAACGAGCCCAGGTAGACCACCCGCCGCTCGGTGTCCAGGGCCTTCAGGGTGGGCGGGCGCGGCCCCTCCTCGACGTGGAACAGCCCGTACGGGTTGTCCTCCAGCAGCAGCAGGTCCTCCTCGGCGGCCAGCGCCAGCAGCCTCCGACGGTCGGCCGGCGCGATGCTGACCCCGGAGGGGTTGGCGAAGTCCGGCATCAGGTAGCAGGCGCGGGGCCGCAGCCCCGCGGCCCGGGCCCGGCGGGCCTGCGTGCGCAGGTCGGCGAGGTCCACTCCGGACGCACTGCCGGCCACCGGCCACACCGGCAGATCGACCAGCCGGGCCGCGCCGGTCAGCCCGACATACGTCGGCGCGACCGCGAGCAGCACATCCGCCGGCCCGGCGCGCAGCGCCCGCAGCACCAGGAACATCGCCTCCTGGCACCCGACGGTCACCACGACGGACTCCGGGTCGACGGTGATCCCCTCGTCGACCGCGAGGTTGCGGGCGATCAGGTGGTGCACGATGCCCTTGGTCCGGCCGTATTGCAGCAGCAGCCGCCGGGCCTGCTCGGGCGAGTGGCCCAGCTCGTCGACCAGGTGCCGGTGGAACGTCTCCAGGTGCCGGTGCACCGCCGCCAGGTCGAAGAACTCCTCGTTCGGCCGGCCGGCGGCCAGGGACACCGCCGCGGGGTAGCGCTCGGACACCTCGTTGAGAAAGTTCATCGAGGTCAGCGCCGGATCGCCCAGCGCGGGGTGCAGGTCGGTGACGTTCAGGTCGACCGGTTCGAGGGCGCTCACCGATCAGCCCGCCCCGACCGTACGCAGCTCGCGGGCGGCCGCCGGGTCGGCGCAGCCGGCGAGGGTGAGCGCGTCGCGCAGCTCCGCGGCGAGCAGCCCCAGCGCGTCCTGCGCGGCGGGTCGACCGCCAGCGGCCAGCGCCCAGAGCAGCGGCCGACCGACCAGCACGCCGGCCGCGCCCAGGGCGAGCGCGCGCAGCACGTCGGTGCCGCCGCGGATGCCGCTGTCCAGCAGCACCTGGCAGCGGTCGCCGACCGCGTTCACCACCTCCGGCACCATGGTGACGCTGGCCGGAGCCCCGTCCAACTGTCGGCCACCATGGTTGGAGACGACCACCGCGTCCGCGCCGACGCGCGCCGCCTCGACCGCGTCCCGCGGGTCCAGCACCCCCTTCACCACGAGCGGCAGGTCGACGTACTCGCGCAGCCAGGCCAGGTCCGCCCAGCGCAGCGCCGGCGCGAACGCCTCCTCGGTGTGCGCGGCGATCGCGGACACCCCGGGAGCGCCGGCGTGCGCCAGGGCGTCCCGGCCGTCGGGCAGGTTCGCGGCGACCACGTCGGCGGGCAGCCGGAACGCGTTGCGCAGGTCCCGGGGACGCCGGCCGAGCACCGGGACGTCCACGGTGACCACCAGGGCTCGGCACCCCGCCGCCACGACCCGGTCCAGCAGGTCGCGCACGAGGGCCCGCTCGCGCAGCCAGTAGAGCTGGAACCACACCTCGGCGCCCGCGCCGGTGACCTGCTCGATGGGCGTACTGCCCAGCGTGCTGGCCAGGTAGGGCACCCCGGCCGCGCCGGCCGCCGCCGCGAGGCCCAGTTCGCCGTCGGGATGCACCAGGCGCTGGTACGCCATCGGCGCCACCCCGACCGGCATCGCGTACGGGCGGCCGACCAGCCGTGCGCTCAGGTCGACCCGGTCCACCCCGCGCAGCACGCGGGGCAGCACCGCGACCCGGTCCAGCGCCGCCCGGTTGGCGGCCAGCGTCACCTCCGCCGCGCTGCCTCCGTCGACGTAGTCCCACACGTCCGGCGCCAGCACCGCCCGGGCCCGCTCGGCGTAGTCGTCGAGCGACACCGCCGGCACGTCCGTCAGCAGATGCTCAGTCACCGCGCACCCCCGTACCCGGCGACCCGAACCGCTCCCGCAGGAACGCCGCCGCCCGGTCCTGCGCCCGTCGGCCGTCGGCGAACGCGCCGGGCATCGCGAAGAAGCCGTGGATCATCCCCGGGTAGTGCGCGAGTTCGGTGGGCACACCAGCGGCACCCAACCGCTCGGCGTAGCGCTGCCCCTCGGCGCACAACGGGTCCAACTCGGCGGTGACCACCAGCGCCGGCGGCAGGCCGGACAGGTCGTCGGCGAGCAGCGGCGAGGCCAGCGGATCGCGGGCCTGCGCCGGGTCGGCCAGGTAGTGCTTGCGGTACCAGGCCACCGAGTGACGGTTGAACAGCGTCGGGTCGTCGCCGTCGGTCGGAGTGGCCGGCTCCCCGCTCTGGTCGGTGTTGGGGTAGACCAGCACCTGCCCGGCGAGCCGAGGCGACTCGTCGCGGCAGAGCAGGGCGACCGCGGCGGCCAGGTTACCGCCGGCGCTGTCGCCGCCCACCGCGAGCCGATCCGGGTCCACGTCCAGTCGGTCGGGGTGCTCGGCGATCCACCTCGTGGCCGCATGGCAGTCCTGCACCGCGGCCGGAAAGGGGTGCTCCGGGGCGAGCCGGTAGCCGACGGTGACCACCTGGCAGGGCACCGCGTTGGCCAGCCTCCGGCAGATGCCGTCGGCGGTGTCCACGCTGCCGAGCGTCCACCCGCCGCCAAAGAAGTACACCAGGGTGGGCAGCGGTCCCGGGCCGGCCGGGCGGTACACCCGCACCGGCAGTTCACCGGCGGGACCGGGGATCCGCTCGTCGCGTACCCCGAAGACCGGCTCGACCGCGCCGCCGCCGGCGCGGATCGCGGCCAGGTCCGCGGCGCGCGCCTCGGCCAGGGTCTGCGCGTACAGCGGCGGGGTGCCGGCCGCGGCGCGGGCCGCCCGGTACGCCGCCACCTCCGGGTGCAGGGCCATGCGGGTCTCCTATCCGCCGGTGCTGATCAGCAGCTTGTCGATGCCGCGCAGGAAGAGGCTGCCGCTGTACGTCGGGGACTCGGTGACCGCCAACCGGGGGAACCGCGCGAACAGCCGGGGCAGGGCGAGGCAGCCCTCCAGCCGGGACACGGCCGCGCCGAGGCAGAAGTGCAGGCCCACTCCGAAGGCCAACGACGGCGGGCCGGGCCGGGTGGGGTCGAAGGTGTCCGGGGCCGGGAAACGCGCCGGATCCCGGTTGGCCGCCCCGATGATGATCAGGACGTTGTCGTCGCGAGCCACCGGTACGCCCTCCAGCACGGTGTCCACCGGCGCCGCCCGGGCCAGGAAGTGCACCGGGCTCTCGAGTCGCAGCACCTCGTCGACACAACCCCGGGTCAGCTCCTCGTCACCGGGCAGCGCGGCGACCGTCTCCGGGTGGGCCAGCAGCAGCGGCAGACCGTTGCTGAACATGTAGACGGTGGTGACGAAGCTGGCGTTGAACAGCACGATCAGGTTGCTGATCAGCTCCTCCTCGGTCAGCTCCACCCCACCCGCGTCGAGCGCCTCGACCAGGCCGGTGATCAGGTCCTCCCCGGGCGACCGGCGGCGGTGTGCCAACAGCCCTCGATAGAAGACCCGCAGCTCCTCGGCCGCGGTGTTGGCCGCGGCCAGCCGCTGCGGAGTCTTTCCGGCCACGTCCAGGAACTCGTCGATCCGCTCCACCTGCTCGCGGTACCAGGCCAGGTCCGCCGACGGGATGCCGATGAACTCGGCCATCACCAGGGCCGGAATCGGGTACGCGAAGTCGGCCACGAAGTCGACGACGCCGCCGCCGGCGTCGGCCATCCGGTCCAGCAGCTCGTCGACCACCCGCAGGATCACCGGTTTCAGCGCGCCCAGTCGGCGCGGGGTGAAGGCGTGGGAGAAGACGTGCCGCATCCGGGTGTGATCGGGTGGATTGATGAACATCATCGAGGTCTGGAAGGTGCGCAGGATCTCGTGGTCCTGCCAGCCCGGCGGCGGCTGCTTGGTCCACTCCGGATCGCGCAGCAGCCGGTCGATCAGGTCGTAGCCGACCGCCACGGCGGCCACCGTACGGTGCTCGGCGCGGGGCGGCACCGCGCTGGCCGGACCGAGCCGGTGCAGGCCGGCATACCACGGGTACGGATCCTGTCGGCCCTCCTCGCTGTACAGGGCGGTGAGTAACTCCTGAACCTCCACGACGATCTCCTCCCCAGGATGTCGGTGACCGGGGGCGGCGAGGATCACCCGCCGCCCCCGGCCGGTGTCACAGGTCGAGCAACCGCAGCGACACGGCGTCGGCCAGCGCCTGGTTGCCGGCGTCGTTCGGGTGGATGTGGTCCCCCGAGTCGTACGCGGGCAGCAGCTGACTGGGTCGTGCCGGATCGCGCAGCACCTTGTCGAAGTCGAGCAGCCCGTCGAACTCGCGGCTACCCCGCAGGTAGGCGTTCACCGCCTGCCGGGTGGCCTCCTTCTCCGGCGTCCACACGCCCGGCGCGCCGTGCCCCTCGTACGGGGTCAGCGTGGCCACCAGGCTGGTCAGCCCGCGCTGCTGAAGCTGCTGGTTGATCTGCCGCAGGGTGGCGATGATCGCGTCAGCTGAGTCGTTGGACATCCAGATGTCGTTGATGCCGAGGTGCGTGACGACGGTACGCACCCCGGTCTGGGCGAAGACGTCCTCGTTGAGCCGGGCCGCCGCGTTCGGGCCGAGCTGGTAGTAGCCGGGGTAGGCGCCGTCACCCGGCTCGGTGCCCTCGTGGTTGAGCCGGTTTCCGGCCAGGCTCAGGTTGAGCACACCCGGGGTGCGCGCGTCCGGCCGGTCCGCCCGCAGCCGGTCGGCCAGCAGGTCGGGCCAGCGGCGGTTGGCGTTGACCGTGCTGCCGTTGCCGTCGCCGATGGAGTCGCTGAGCACGACCAGCGCGCCCGGGGTTGCGCGGCGCTGCACGTCGATGCCGGACAGGAAGAACCAGCAGCAGGTGGGGCGGATGGTGAACCCGGCGCCGTCGGCAGCCCCGGTCAGGTCGCCCGCACCGATGAAGTTGGCCTGCTGCGACTGCCCGTGGAAGGTCGTCGGCCCGGTCGGGGTCGGGAAGTGCAGGGTGACCACCAGGTCGCTGTCGTCCGCGACGGGGAAGGTCAGCGGGTCGCTGAGCAGCTCGGCGCCCCGGTTCATGGTCGCCGAGGCGGCACCCGTGAAGGTCAACGCGCGCAGCGAGAACGGGTCGATGTCGGAGACGTCCTCGACGGTGGCGGTGTTCGGGCGGGCGACGGTGGCCCGGCCCACCCGGACCGCCTGCTCGCCGAACAGGTTGCTCAACCGCACCCGCAACGCCGGGCCCCCGACCGAGACGTGGACGACCATCCGGACGCTCTGGTCGTTCAGGCCGGTGTTGGTGAGCCCGACCGAGTTGCCGCGGGTGACCGCGGTGGCCCAACTGCCCGCCCAAACGGAGCGGTCGTGCCGGTTGGTGGTGGACCCGGTCGGGCCGGCGCTGGCGACGACGGCGGGTGTGCCCGTGACCAGCAGCGTGGCCGCGGCGGCGATGACATGCCATCTCTTCGGGGTCGACATGGAACCTCCATCGTGTGGCAGCCCAGGGCCGTCCGCTGACGGCGCCCGCCTGGACGATGGTTGAGAAACCTAGCCGCAGCCGTTCACGGGCGTCAATCAACCTGATCGACGTGATCAAATGTCCGGCGGGCCGCTCGGATCGCCCTTCGGCCGGGTTCCGACCAGCACCTTCCGGCCTAGGCTCGCAAGCGGCGGCGGTGCGGTCGCCGATCGGATGGGGGCTGTCACATGACTGTCGGACCCGGGCACACGACGACCTACGTGCACAGGGCGCTGGACCTCTTCGCCGAGTTCGGCGACCGGGAGGCGTTGGTCGGCGGGGGCCGCCGGCTCACGTACACGGAGGCCGCCGCGCAGGTACGCGCGATGGCCGCGACGCTGACCCGACAGGGCGTACGGCCCGGGGCGGCGGTCCTGGTGACCGTGGCCAACGCGGTCGAGGGTCCCCTGCTCCAGCTCGCCCTGCACCTGATCGGTTGCCGGACGATGTGGGTCGCCCCGGTCACCGCCCGCCGCGAGGTCGACGAGTTCATCCGGCTGGCCCGTCCCGACGCCCTGGTCTACGACGCTCGGGACCCGGCGAGCCTCGGCCCGGCCCTGGCCGCCGCGCTGCCCGGCACGCCGGTGTGCTGCCTGGGCGCGGGCGGCGCCGGCCCGGACCTCACCGCCGCCGACACCGACCTCGCCGAACTGCCGGCGGTCGTGCCGCCGCCGGAGTCGTTCCTGCAGACCAGCGGCACGACCGGCAGCCCCAAGCTGGTGCACCACCGGGAGAGCTTCTACGCCCAGATCCTCACCCTGGCCGCGGAGTTCCGGGCCGCCGGGTTCCCGCTGCTGCGGCACCTGTCGCACTCGCCGATGTGGCTGGCCAGTGGCCAGATCACCACGCTGTTCAACCTGTTCACCGGTGGGGTGCTGTTCCTGCGCGACGCCTGGGACCCGGTGGCGTTCGTGGACACCGTCCAGCGGGAGCGGATCAACTCGACGTTCGTCACTCCACCGATGCTCTACGAGGTGCTCGACCACCCGGCGCTGGAGGGTGCGGACTTCTCCGCCATGTTCATGTTCAACGTGGGGGCCGGGCCCGCCGCGCCGGCCCGGCTGCGCCAGGCCATCGCGCGCTTCGGCCCGGTGCTCCGCATCGTGTACGGCCTCAGCGAAGCCGTGATCATCACGGCGCTGCCGGGGTTGACCGACGATCCGGCGTACCCGCAGCGGTTGCGCTCCTGCGGTCGGCCCTACGGCGACGTCCGGATCGAGATCCGCGACGAGGACGGGACGGTGCTGGCGCCGGGCCGCGACGGCGAGGTGTGGGTGCGGACCCGGCTGAGCTTCGCCGGCTACCACGGCCAGCCGGAGCTGACCGCGCAGACGCTGGCCGACGGCTGGGTCCGTACCCGCGACATCGGTCACCTGGACGACGACGGCTACCTCTACCTGGTCGACCGGGCGGACGACAAGATTCTCACGCAGTTGCGGAGCTGGCCGATCTACTGCCGCCCGATCGAGGACGTGCTGGCCGGGCACCCGCAGGTACGGGCCGCCGCCGTGATCGGTGTGCCGGACGGGACGGCCGGTGAGGTCCCGTACGCGTACGTGGTGCCAGCGCCGGGCGCGACGGTGACCGCACGGGAACTGATCGACCTGGTCGCCGCCGAGCTCAACGAGATGTGGGCGCCGACCGAGGTGGAGTTCACCGACCGACTGCCGGTGAACCGGTCGATGAAGGTGGACAAGCGGGCACTGCGCGAGGAGTACGCGGCCCGCCGAGCGGCGGCGGTCGGGGCGTGACCCCCCGCCGGCAACTGATCGTCCTGGTCACCGCGGATCTGATCTCCAACCTGGGCAGCCGCATCTCGGTGGTGACCATTCCGTGGTTGGTGCTGGTCACCACCGGCAGCCCGACCAAGATGGGGTTGGTCGCGTTCGCCGAGACGTTGCCGTACCTGCTGTCCAGCGCGTTGGGCACGCCGTGGGCGGACCGGATCGGCCTGCGCCGCACCTCGATCCTGGCCGACGTGGGCAGCGCCGCCGTGATGCTGGTCGTCGCGCTGACCCCGTGGTTGGGCTTCACCACGCTGGTGGCGCTGGTGGCGGTGGCCGGCGCGCTGCGCGGCATCGGTGACCGGGTGAAGCACGTGATGTTCCGGCCGGTCGCCGAGGCGGCCGGGGTGCCGCTGATCCGGCTGACCTCGGCGTACGACGGCCTGAGCCGGGTGGTGACCCTGTTCGGGGCGGCCGTGGGTGGCCTGCTGATCGCCGGGTTCGGGGTGACCCAGGCGATCCTCATCGACGCGGCGAGCTTCGGGATCTGCGCGCTGCTGATCGGCGTCCTGGTCCGCGCACCGGCCGCACCGGCCCAGCCCGCGCAGCCCGAGAGCTACCTGCGTGCGCTGCGCGCGGGGTTCAGTTACCTGGGCCGTGACCGGCCACTGCTGACCATGCTGGTGGTCGTGTCGGCACTCAACATGGTGGCCAACGCCAGTGTCGCGGTCTACATCCCGGTCTGGGTGGCCCGGGAGTTGCACGGCCCGAGTGGGCTCGGCCTGGTGCTGGCGGCGTTCTCCGGGGGCGCGCTGCTGGGCAACGTGCTGTTCACCATGCTCGGCCCCCGGCTGCCCGGCCGGCTGACCTTCCTCGTCGGGGCGACGATCGCCGGCACGCCCCGACTGATCGCGCTGGCGATCAGCGACGAGCTACCGGTGGTGCTGGTGGTGACATTCCTGTCCGGGATCGGCATCGCGGCGGTCAATCCGCTGCTCGGTGTGGCGCTCTACGAGCGGGTGCCGCCGGAGTTGCAGACCCGGGTGATCGGCATCTCCGGTTCGCTGGCCTTCATCGGTCTGCCGGTGGGTGCGCTGCTCGGTGGCTGGTCGGTGGACGCGCTGGGCCTCACCCCGGCACTGCTGGCCATGGCGGTGGCCTGTCTGCTGGTCACCGCGTCGCCGCTGCTGGCCCGCACCGCCCGCCCGACCACTCCTGCACAACCGACACCCGCCTGACGCGGTCGCAGACCGGCTACGGCCCGCTGCCATCGTGACCGTCGGATGTGGGTGCCTCAACCTGCCGCACCGCGGGGACGATGTCAATCCGACAGTGCCGGGGCGCCGGCGGGCTGCGGGCCGACGAGGTGGTCGCCGAGCGAGCTGCGTCGGTACAACACATGCCGTCCATCCCGGACCCGGGTGATCAGGGCCGCCCCGTGGAGGACCCGAAGGTGCTGGGACACGGCACTGGGCGTCACCGTGAGCCGACGAGCGATCTCCACCGTCGCCAGCGGCTCCTCGAGCATGCCGAGCAGGCGCGCTCGTGGCACGCCGATGAGCGCCGAGAGTGCCCTCGCGTCGGGGATCGGAGCCGGGGCCCAGAGTGTCGCCACACCACGGCAGGGGTAGCTCAGCATCGGTGCGTCCGTCGCGCTGACCGGCGGAGCGGGTTTGTGGGCGAACACCGACGGCACCAACAACAGCCCTCGACCGGACGCCACGACGCGGTGCCGGCCGATCATCTTGTCGATGTGCAGCACTCCGTCGTGCCAGCGCAGGTTCGGATGCATGTCGGCGAAGAGCAGTCGCGCGCCGCCCACCGCCAGTTGCCGGGCACGGTAGGTCATGTCCGCCTCCAGCACGAGGCGGATGGGTGCCCAGGTCGGCTTGATGGCAACCTCCCAGTACCGCCGCAGAACGTCACAGATCGCATCGCGGAGCGCGAGGACGGGCGCGTCGTCGTCCGCGACGATCTCCCGGAGAATCTCCGGAGGCCGGCCACGCGGGTACACCGCCAGCACGTCGCGGCGTACCAGATCCGCCGGCGTCCGGCGTACGGCCGCCAGTTCCTCCTCGAAGGTCGGGGCCAGCTTCGTCGGTCGGGGCGTCAGAAAATCCGGGATGCTGCGGGCCGGCCCGACCAGGGACCTCAACAGGTCGACGTCGAGCGTGTCGAGTCTGCCGAGAACGGCCCGGCGCCATGGCAGGTGCAGCGCGTACAGGCCGGGCTCGCGCAACACCCGCAGGCTGAGCACGGTCTCGTGGATGGGCGAGATGGCGAACCGGGTGTCCGCGAGATCCTCGACGCCAAGCTCGATGCTGATCATTAAGCTGGAGGCTACATCGTTTGGCGGCCACCGACCCGTGCGGTGGACTTCCAGTCATGACACAAAAGATCAACATGACCGACGCGACCAATCGGCTGGGCACGGCGATCGTCACGGGTGCGGCCCGCGGCATCGGCGCCGGGGTGGCCAGGCGTCTGGCGCGCGACGGCCTCGCGGTCGCCGTGGTCGACCTCGTCGAGGAAGACTGCGCGGGCACCGTGGAGGCCATCACCCGCGACGGCGGTACAGCGCGGGCGTACGCCGCCGACGTCAACGACGAGACCGCCGTGGCCACTGTCGTCGCTCGGATCGCCGCCGACTTGGGAGCACCGACGGTGCTCGTCAACAACGCCGGCATCGGCGGCCCCAACGCCGGCGTCGAAGAGACCAGCACCCAGCAGTGGGACGCGGTCACCGGGGTCAGCCTGCGCGGAGCGTTCTTCCTGACCCGGGCCGTGACCCCATACATGATGGCGGCCGGCTGGGGACGGATCGTCAACATGTCGAGCATCTCCGCACTCGGCGATTCCGGCCGCGTTGACTACGCCGCCGCGAAGGCCGGTCTGATCGGCTTCACCAAATCGCTCGCGCTGCGGCTCGGGAAGCACGGCGTGACGGCGAACGCCATCGGGCCAGGCTTCGTGGTCAGTGACATGACCAGGGTCGGGGCCCAGCGGCGGGGCCGCAGCTTCGAGGAGCACCAGCGGATCGTGGCGCAGACCATCCCGGTGCGCCGGGTCGGCCAGCCCGAGGACATCGCGCACACCGCGTCGTACCTGGTCAGCCCCGAAGCCGGATTCGTCTCCGGCCAGGTTATCTACGTCGCTGGCGGGCCGGTGGACTGACATGGCCAACGATCTCGAAGGCGGAGGTGCGGCATGAGCCGCCGACTCATTCTGCTGCTGGCCGTCACGTGCGGCGTCGCCGTCGGCAGCATCTACTTTCCACAGACGATCAGCCCGTTGGTCGCCTCCGGCCTGGGGGTCAGCCCCGACTCGGCCGCGCTGGTGGTGACGGCGACGCAGTTCGGCTACGCGGCCGGGATCTTCCTCCTCGTGCCGCTCGGCGACCGGCTCCCGCACCGGCCGCTGATCGTCACCCTGCTCGGCCTCACCGGGGCGGGGCTGCTCGCCGCGAGCCTCGCACCCGCGCTGCCGCCACTCGTCGGTGCGGGCGCCCTCGTGGGGGTCACCGCCGTGGTCGCGCCGATCATCGGTCCGATGGCCGCCGGCCTGGTGGCTGACGACCAGGGAGGTCGGGTCAGCGGCACGCTGCTGAGCGGCTCGATCGGCGGCATGCTGCTGTCCCGGACCGCCGCCGGGACCATCGGCGACTGGCTGGGCTGGCGGGCCCCCTACCTGGTGGCCGCGACGATCGTGCTGCTCATCGCCGTGGTCATGGCCCGCGTACTACCCACGACACGCCCGCCGTCCGGGCACCGGTCCCGGTACCCGGCGCTGGTGACCGAGTCGTTGCGACTGCTGCGTACGGAACCGGAGCTGCGTCGCTCCTGCTTCTACCAGGCGACCGTGTTCGCCGGCTTCTCCGCGGTCTGGACCGGCGTCGCGCTGCTGCTGACCGGCCCGACGTACGGCCTCGGCGCACCCGCGGTAGGGGTGCTCGCGCTGGTCAACGCGGCGACGATGCTCTGCACGCCACTCGCGGGACGGCAGGTGGACCGCCGGGGGCCGGACGCGGTCAATCTGATCTGCCTGGTCACGGTCGTCGCGTCGAGCGTCGTGCTCGCGTTCGGCGGCCTCGGCGGGGCGCTGGGCCTCGCGGCCCTGGTGCTGGGCACGTTGCTCCTCGATGTCGGGATGCAGTCCAGCATGGTCGCCAACCAGGTGCGGATCTACGCCCTGCGCCCCGGGGCGCGCAGCAGACTCAACACCGCTTACATGACGTGTGGTTACCTTGGCGGCAGCATGGGCTCCTGGCTCGGCGCCACCGCCTACACCCACCTTGGCTGGCTGGGCGTGTGCACCGTGCTGGCACTGCTCGCCGTGGCCGCCCTGGCCCGCCACCTGACGCACCCGCTCGCACGCGGCCGCGAGCAGGTGTCCCCACTCCTGGCCCGCACTCTCCAACCCGAAGCCGGCACCCGTGTTCACCTGGTCGGGGAACTGCGTTGCGGGGTGCGACGGGGTCGCGGGGTGCGACGGGGTTGCGCGGGCTCGGTCGGATGAGCGCAGACCCCCCGGCGCCGGTGCCAGCCGGGCTGCCTTCCGTGACGCCATCGACGTCGACGCGGCCACGGCGTCGCCCAGCCGGACCTGACCGTCATGATCACCGAGCATGGCGGCAACCCGGTCGACTTCGTCCTGCCCCGGGCCGACACGGTGAAGATCGGCTGGCAGCTCTACCAGGGCGGCCCGACACCGGACCACTTCGACCTGTGGCTGGACGACATCGCCCTCGCCACGAACCGGGTCGGCTGCGGACGCTGACCGCTACGCCCGCCCCTCCTGTGCGCGGAGCCGCGCTCCGGGGCATGCCCGTATCACCGCGGGGTACTGCCCCAAAGTGATACGGGCATGCGACGTTCTAGCCGGCCTGGTACGTGATGGTGGGCGCCCAGATGACGGTGTCGAAGGCCGTGTCGCCGTTGGAGTTGACGTGGAAGGCCAGCACGTC
The DNA here is from genome assembly GCF_036906815.1 of Micromonospora sp. CPCC 205539. Taxonomy (NCBI): domain Bacteria; kingdom Bacillati; phylum Actinomycetota; class Actinomycetes; order Micromonosporales; family Micromonosporaceae; genus Micromonospora; species Micromonospora sp. CPCC 205539. Next base: position 24,711 of record NZ_JBAKHW010000010.1, read on the forward strand.
CCCCTTGGCGACGGTGATGTCGACTGGCTGGAAGGCGTGCACGGTGTCCGGGGCGAGAGCCTGGTAACCGGCGGTGGGCCAGAGTGGGGTGCCTCCTCTCGCGATACGTACACCGACGCCGTTGCCGCCGGGCCCCAGCCGGATGCCGCCCATCGCGGCGTCGACGCGTACGGTTCCGTCGCGGGGAGCGGTCCAGGTCCGTACGGAGTCCCGGCCACCGTCGGCGGGGTGCTGGGTGTAGGAAGTAGCCATCAGGAACGTGGCCGATCCGTTCCACCGGTACCTATCGGCGTCCCAGCGCAGGTCGGTGTACCCGCCGGACGACGTGTACTCGGCGTAGCGCCAGCCGTTCTCGCCCTGCTTGTTGGTGAAGCCGGTACTGGCGTCGAAGGTGTTCCCGTCGAAGCCGGCGCTGTTGAGCGTCACCTTCTGCCGGTACAGCCACCGCCAGTTCGCCGGCAACTCGGCCTCGGGTAGTCCGATCGTCCTCGCCCGGTAGCTGTAGTAGACGTAGAAGGACTGGCCGACCACACCATTGTCGGTGCCGTCGACGTTGACGATCGTTTGGTAGGGCGAGAGGGTCTCCTCCCGCTCCCACCTGCCCGTCTGGATCCAGGACGGTACGTCGTAGCTGACGGCGTCGTCCGACGTCGCCAGATACACCCCCTTGCCCGCCCCGTGGTTGTACGAGCTGAGCAGATACTTCCCGAGGTACGTGCTGTACGCGGCGTCGCCGTGCGTCATGTAGAAGTGGTTCGGACTGAACGGCAGCACGGGCGTGGCTCTGCCGTGCATTCCCGGCTCGTTCCATGCCCCGTTGTGGTACTTCCACCACGGGCTGACCTCGCCGCGTTTCGCCGCCGCGAGCACCTCAGCGACGGGTGCGCGGGCCACGTGCTCCGCCCCCTCTTCGAAGTAGGCGTAGAAGTAGCCGTCCCGGACCACGTACGGCACGCCGCCGATGTTGATGTTGTGTCCGGTGTCCTTGACCTCGTGGCCAATGGTGTAGCCGAGCTTCTGGAAGGTGTTTCCGCCGTCGGTGGAGTAGGCGAGACCGAGCACCCACCAGCCGGTGGCCGCGACGTCGGCGGACTCGATGTGACAGAACGCCAGGATGTGCCCCTCCGGCGTCTCGTAGGTGTTGGCGATCCACCACTTGCCGGCCAACCCGCGCGGGTTGGTGTACCGGTTGCCGTTGTACACGGGCGTCTGCGCCGGCTGCTGGAGCGTGCCCCGGAACTTCTGGATCACGTCGCCGCTCGAGTGGTAGAAGTCAAGGTTCGTCCCGTTGGGTACGACCGACAGGCTCGCGTCTTGCGCCAGGGTTATGCCCACCCGCTGGTAGTCGGCCGGCGCCATCACCACCTCGGCCTGGTCGAGGGTGAACTTGGGCTCGAAGTCGTAGCTGATCCGGGGATCCCAGGACAGGGTGTCGTATCCCGAGTTGGCACCCTGGTTGACATGGAAGTAGAGGCGGTCGCCGGCTGCCACGTTCGTGGTGAGCACATGCTGGGTGGTGAATCCTGGCCGGATGACCTGGGCGTCGGCCGACGGCCAGATCTTGCTCAATCCCCCCGCGCTGCTCATCCGGATGAAGGTGCGTACGCCGTCGCTGTCCCGGGTGTCGAGGCCGTGGTCCATGACGCCGCGCACGGCGATCCGACCGCTGCGGGGTGCCTGCCAGACGATGACCGAGTCGTTGCTGTCCGGGTGCACCCAGTCGCGGGTGATGATGCAGAACGTGCAGTTCCCGCGCCAGCCGTCGCGTGACGCGTCCCACGTCATGTTGGAGTATGTGGATCCGTTCCACTGCTGGTAGGACCACTGGCTGTCGCCCTGCACGGAGGAAAAACCGGCCGAGAACCTGTAGTCGTTGATGATGATGGGCTCCTGGGTTGCCGGCACCGGACGGTGCACCGCGCCCGACGCCGATGGCGCACCCAAAACGGGTAGTAGAGCCAGGAGCAGGATGCTGACGGACAGCCTCGCTGCCACGGCAACCCAGTGACGGTCTCTCGTTCGACGCACGGTGGTTCCTCTTCTCGGTTCCGACATCGATCACGACGATAGGGCGCGCACACCGATTGCGTGGCCCCCACCGCTCGTATCCGTTGTGGAGCCCGATATCCATCGAACACGCCAGGGGCAAGTGAGCCGCTGCCTGTCTAGTGTGCTGCGCCGGAAATTCGCCTACACAATCGGGCGAGTGATTCCAGGACTTCTTCGGCGGTCTTGGTCCAGATGAACGGCCGCGGATGGCTGTTCCAGTCAGCGATCCAGGACCGGATATCGGCTTCCAACGCCTGCACGCTTTTGTGGGTGCCGCGGCGGATCTTCTGATCGGTGAGGAAGCCGAACCAGCGTTCGACCTGGTTGATCCAGGACGAGCCGGTTGGGGTGAAGTGCATGTGGAAGCGGGGGTGTTTCGCGAGCCAGGCTCGGACGGCGGGGGTTTTGTGGGTGCCGTAGTTGTCGCAGACCAGGTGGATGTCGAGCTCAGCCGGCACAGTCTTGTCGATCGTGATCAGGAATTTCTTGAACTCGACCGCCCGGTGCTGGCGGTGCGACTGGCTGATGACCGTGCCGTCGGCGATGTCAAACGCGGCAAACAAGCTGGTGATGCCGTTGCGGTGGTAGTCGTGAGTCCGGCGTTCGGGCATGCCGGGCGTCATCGGCAGGACCGGCTGCGAGCGGTTGAGGGCCTGGATCTGGGATTTCTCGTCCACGCAGAGCACCACGGCTCGCTCGGGTGGATGGTGATACAAGCCGACGACGTCGACGAGTTTTTCGATGAACTGCGGTTCGGTGGACAGCTTGAACGTATCGGCCCGGTGGGGTTTGAGGCCGAAGTCGCGCCAGATCCGGCCGATCGTTGACGTCGACAGCCCTGATCGTTCTGCCATCGAGGTGCGCGACCAGTGCGTGGCGTTACGCGGGGCCTGCTCGAGAGTGGCGACCACGACCTCCTCGACCTCGTCCAAGGCGATCGACGGCGGCCGACCGGGACGCTGTTCATCGATGAACCCGTCGAGACGTTCGGCCAGGAACCGCCGCCGCCATTTACCCACGGTGGACAGATGAACATCCAGAGCCGTTGCTACATCAGTGTTCGAGGCGCCTTCCGCGCACGCCAGGATGATCCGAGACCGCATAGCGAGGATCTGCGAGGACTTCGCCCGGCGCGACCACCGGGTCAACGTCACGCGTTCCTCATCGGTCAACACCAGCGGTGCGGTAGGGCGCCCGGTTCGTGCCATCAACCCACCCCGCACCGAATTATCAGGCGAATTTCCGGCGCAGCCCGCTACGTGCTCGGCGAGCTGCTCGCGGTCAGTTCGGCGCCGAGCTGACGGTGGGCTGCCCCGCGCTCGGGTCGCACACCGTCCAGCGCTTCTCGTGCTTGCGGAAGTGCAGCGTCACCGGCTCCTGGCCGACCACGGTGACCAGCGCGGTGGCGGTGTCGCCCGTGACGCTGACCCCGGTGGTGGTGACCCGCATCCGGTGCTCCGCGGGCATCTCGATCGGGTCGTTCGCCTCCGGGTGGATGTCGACCTCGTCGTCGTCGAGCGTGGCGGCTTCCTCCGGGCACAGCAGCTCGGCGAGCTTCGGTTGGTCCGCGGTGTCGATGGCGGCGGCGAACTCGCTGACCAGGCTGGTGATCGCGCGTTCGTCGCTGTTCGCGTCGCCGCGGTGGCGCAGCGCGGTGACGACGAGCACGGCGACCACGCCGAGAACCACCACCACGGCAGCAGCACCCGCGATGAGAATGACGCGGCGCCGCTGACCGCGCGGCGGCTCGGTCGCCGCCGGCGGCGCCGGCTCGGTCGGTGGCGGCGGTGGCGGCTCGGTCGGTGGCGGCTCGGTCGGCGGCACCGTCGGTGGCGGCGGCACCGTCGGTGGCGGCGGCTCGGGTGGCGTTCGCGGCTCGGGCACCGGATCGGCGGGAGTGTCCGGGTGGTCGGTCATCTCACCCCTTCGCCTATATCGGACCTTCTTCCGGGTCTGATCAGCATAGGCCGTGACTGATATCTGGCGTGAACCCGCTTATGCTCCGATGTAGATGAACGGGGATCTACGGAAGTAAGGGCGGTACGGGGGTTGCCGACCACCAGCAGATTCAAGCCGATCGCTCGCGTCGTCACCGCGCTGACGTTGTTGTTCGCCCTGGTGACGGCCGGGGCGGTGCCAGCGTCGGCAGCACCCTGGGACAAGGACGCCTGCGCCGCGCAACAAGGCGCCGTGGAACGCGTCCTGGCCCAGATCAAGGTGCACAACGCGAAGCCGCACGTGTTCACCCTGCCGCGGCAGGCCGCCGCCTACAACGCGTACAACGCCGAGGCCGCCAGCCTCGGCGCGGCGCGTACCCAAGCCACGAGTGCGCTCACCGCCTGCATCAGCGCGATCGCCGCCATGGCGGACCAGCGGCCCGGATCGCCCACCTTCACCCAGCCGACGGCGCGCGAGTTGAGCGACCTGACGGCGGCACTGAGGAAGATCCCGCCGAACTTCCCACCGCGCACCACGCCGATCGGGGGTGGAAATACGTGGAGCGTCCCGAAGACCAACCCCGAACGCGCGGTCTTCGATGTCCTTCGGAACTATTCGCCGGGAGACCCTCGCAACTGGCGTCCCTACACGCTGCAGGGTCAGCGGATGCCCACTGCCGGCGCCGCAGACCCATCCGCCCTCGGCCGGGTCGTCGGCGTCTGGCCGAGGTCGGGGGCTCCGGGCGTGTCGCCCGATCACATCGTCCCGCTCGCCCGCATGATCTACATGCAGAACTTCATGAAGCTGACCCCCCAGAACATGTTCCGGGTGGCGTCCGCGCCGGTGAATCTGCAGTGGATGTCGGGATGGGCCAACACGAGTAAGGGATCGCGGAGCGTGGGAGCGCTGACCAAGTTCGACCCTGCCTGGCAGGCCGCTCAGGTCCGGTTGGAGGCCCGGGTCTACCGGCAACTCCAGGACATCATCAACAAGCTGCTCAAGAGTCAACAGTGAGTGGCCTGCCCATCGTCACCGACGAGGCGATCCTGGACGCCGCCTTCGCCCCCGCGCTGAGCCTCGTCGCCGGCGTACCGGACGACCTGCACCCGGAGTGGCTGCCGGTGGTCACGGCGGCCACCGCCGAGGAGCGGATCGCGGCGGCCCTGGCCCGGTGGACCCTGGACTTCACCGGCCTGGTGCCGCAGTTCTTCGGTGAGTTCTGCAGCCGGCTGCTGGACGTCCGGCTCGGCCGGGCAGCCGGCGATCTGGCGCTGATCTACGTCGTCCGCGGTCGCGCTGACGAGGTGGTCGTCTGGCTGGGCTGGGACCCCCGGCAGTTCCGCGAACCACGGTTCTGGGACCGTTTCCCCGCCGCCGTGCAGACGTTCCTCCAGACCGTGCACGCCGGCTTCAGTTACCCCGATGGCGTCTCCGGAGGGCTGGCACACGTCGCCGAGATGAACACGTACGCGGAGTGGGCCGAGGAACCCGACGGCCTGGTGGGCTGGGACGAGGAGCAGGACATCGCCTCGACCCGCCTACTGGTCATCACCAGCAACGGCACCAACCTGTTGTACTGCGTCTCGCCCGACCTGCCCACCGGCACCCTGGCTCTCGTCTACGAGGGCGACATCGACCCGCAGCCGTTCGACGCGAGCATCGACGCCCTCATGCTGCGCCCCCTGGAGGAGTGAGCTCGGGTCCCCGACGGGCGCACGATGAAGCCCCGTCGACCGGGGACCGGTCGCTAGTTCGTCGCGCGTTCGCCTGTTGGCCGCGCGGGCGTCGGCGTGGGCGGCTACCGTCGGCGACCGCCACGCCCCCGCTCTGCCCGCGCCCCAGGAGGCCGCCGCGCATGACGTCGTCACCCACCCGTCGCACCACCGCCGAGGTCACCGCCGTGCACCGGATCGGCGACAGCGCGCCGCACAACGCGTTCACCGACCTGATCCGGTACGCCGGGAGGTGGTTCTGCGCCTTCCGCGAGGCGCGGACGCACCTCTCCGACGACGGGGTGATCCGGGTGTTGACCTCGACCGACGGGCGGTCGTGGGCGTCGGCGGCGACGGTGCGGCAGGACGGCGTCGACCTGCGGGACCCGCACTTCGTCCTGCGGCCCGACGGGCGGCTGCAACTGCTGGCCGCCGCCGCCACCGGCGAGACCACCAAGACGTTCCACACGGTGACCGCACTCTCCGTCAACGGGCACGCCTGGGGTGACCCGGTCCCCGTCGGCGAACCGGGCGTCTGGGTGTGGCAGGCCGCCTGGCACGACGACGTCATGTACGGCGTCGGATACGCCACCCGGGACCCGCGGTACGCCCGGCTCTACCGCAGCGATGACGGCATCAACCTGCAACCGTGGGTGTCGACGATGTTCGAGGGTGGTTACCCCAACGAGTCGGGGCTGGTCTTCGACCCGGACGGCACGGCGCACTGCCTGCTGCGCCGCGACGGGGACGACGCCACCGCGCAGCTCGGCCGGGCACTGCCGCCGTACCGGGACTGGACCTGGACCGACCTGGGCGTGCAGGTAGGCGGGCCAACCCTGCTGCGGCTGCCTGACGGGCGGCTGCTGGCCGGGGTACGCCTGCTCGACGACGCGGTGCGCACCGCGATCTGCGCCGTCGACCCCGAGCACGGCGAGCTGACCGAACTGGTCGCGCTGCCCTCCGGCGGCGACACCAGCTATCCCGGCCTGGTCTGGCACGACGAGGCGCTGTGGGTCAGCTACTACTCCTCGCACGAGGACCGGACCTGCGTCTACCTGGCCGAGGTCAGGCTGCCGAGCTGACCGGCCGCACCGGCCGGCAGGCCGGGCTCTGGTCGGCGCACCTCGGGTCGGCTAGCGTTCCGGCATGCCATCGACGCTCACCGAATCGACGGACCCGTACTGCCTTCGTCGCGGGGAGGCCGCCGAGCTGCTGCGCAGGCACCCCTGGCGGCGGTTCGTGGCGCTCGGCGACAGCGTCGTGGAGGGCATGTGCGAGCCGACGCCGGGCTATCCGGACGTGCAGTGGGCCGACCGGATCGCCGCCGAGCTGGCCGCCGTCCGCCCCGAGCTGGCGTACCGGAATCTGGGCCGGCGTGGCCTGCGGGCACACCAGGTCCGAGCCGAGCAGCTCACGCCGGCGCTGGCCTTCGAGCCGGACCTCGCGCTGGTGGTGTGCGGCGGCAACGACGCCTTCCATCCGGCGTACGACGCGGACGCGGTGGACGCCGAGCTCACCGTGATGATCGGCGCGTTGCGGGACGTCGGCGCGGACGTGGTCACGATCGGCATGTTCGACGTGTCGTACAGCCCAGCGGTGCCCGAGCCGCTGCGTGCCGGCCTTCAGGAGCGGATGCGACGGCTCTCGGCGCACACGGCGCAGCTGGCCGAGCGACTGGGCACCCTGCACGTGCACCTGACCGACCATCCCCTGACGGTCGACCCGAGCATGTACAGCACCGACGGCCGCCACGGCAGCGCCCGCAGCGACGCCGTAGCGACCGCCGAAACCCTCCGCCGCCTGTCCGCCCACCTCCCCCGCGAGCCTCGCTGATCATGAGGTTGGCGGGGCCGAAAGCGGCCCGAGGTGCCGCTAACCTCATGATCAACAGAGGAGGGCGGAGCTAGTCGTGCAGGAGGATGCCGGTCAGGAGGACGCCGTGGGCCAGGTTGAGGATGCCGTCGCAGCCTGGGTAGCCGACTCTTGCCAGGCCGCCGGAGCCGCGCCGGCCGAACAGGTACGGGGCCAGGCTGTACGGGACGTCGGCCGTCACCGTCTCCCCCGTCTCGATCTGCACGAAGTCCATCGGCACCACGTCCGCCGGCAGGTACTGCTGGAGGATCGCGCCGCCCCGGTCCACGGCGGCCCGTACCCCCTCGGCCCAGGCCGCCGGGCTCAGCTCCGGGCCGATCAGCACGCCGATCCCGGCCGAGCCGTCGGCCGGTTTCGCCACCAGCTCGCTCTGCTCGGCGATCGCCCGGTCCAGCACCGCCTCGGTCAGCGGCACCGTGTACGGCACGTGGCGGCGGATCAGGGCCTGGTCGTCGGCGGGCAGCCCGTCCACGTCCTCCCAGAGCCACGCGAACGTGACCTTGTTGCCGAGCAGCCAGGCCGCCGCCGAGACGAACATCGGTAGTGTGCCGGCGGCGAGGGCCCCGGCCACCGCGTCCAGGCCGGCGGTCGGGGTGACCCGGTTGGGCACGAACAGCCGGAACAGCGCGTCCACCGGGGCGCCGTCGACCACCAGCCGCTGGTCGGCGTCCAGGGTGGCGGTGGACACCGGGGCGATGACCAGGTCGATGCCGAAGTCCCGGGCCCGTACGGCGAGGGGGTCGAGGATCCGGATGAACGTCTCCGGGTCGTCGAGGCCCGGATAGTCCGCGTCGAAGTCCATGAGCAGCGCCACCCGGGCACCCTCGGGCAGCCGCAACTCCTCGCGGATCGCCACGAACCGCTGGTCCAGCAGGGACGGCGCGGCCCGCACCGGCAGCCCGTCCAGGATGCCCTGCTCCCGGTAGAGCTGCGCGAACCGCTGGATGACGGTGTCGGCGTCGAAGCCGCCGCCGAGGCTGCTGTCGATGTTGTACTCGACGAACCGGGGCACTCCCCCGGAGAAGAGCACATCCGGGCGGTACGCGGCGAGCAGCGCCTCGCTCAGCGGCTCGGCCTCGTCCAGCAGCCGGGTCTCCCCCTGCGGTACGCCGAGCAGCCGGCGCAGCTCACCGGCGGTGCCCACCCGACGTCGGCAGGCGTCCAGGATGAGCTGGGCCAGCCGGTCGCAGACCTCGTTGAGCTCCCGCCAGGCGTCGGCGGTGAGCACCGGGGGGCGGGCCAGCCGCCACTGCTTGTTGTAGGTGGCCCGGCCGTGGAAGACCCGCTCCCAGGCTGCCGCGCCGCTGGCCACCATGGCTCGACGGGCCGGCTCCGGCAGGTCCGTCCAGGCCTGGTCGGCCGACGGCCACGGGTAGTTCGGGTCGGTCATGTCTCGTCCTTCATCGTCAGGTGGATGGCGGTGGCGAGCTGGTCCCGGCCGGGTTGGACGGCCCGGTCCAGCGCCGGGGCGAACGGCAGCACCGCCCCGTCCGGGCGGGTGACCCGACGCGGTGGCGCGAGCAGCCGCACCCGCTCCACCACCGTCGCGATGATCTCGGCGGCCATCCCACAGGTGCGGTTGCCGTCGTCGACCACCACCAGCCGCCGGGTGCGGGCCACCGACTCGGTCAACCCGTCCCAGTCGAACGGGTAGAGCGTGCGCGGGTCGAACACCTCCACCGAGACCTGGTCGGCCAGTTCCTCGGCCACCGCGAGCGCGTCGTGCACCAGGTGCCCGATCGCGACCACCGTGACGTCGTCCCCGAAACGGTGGATCCGGCCCCGGCCCAGCGGCACCGGCTCCAGATCGGAGACGTCCTCCCGGAGGTCCATGGCGCCGGCCGGGGCGAACAGCACCACCGGGTCGTCGTGCCGGATCGCGGTGACCAGCAGCCCGTACGCGTCGGCCGGCGTGGCCGGCACGACGGTGACCACGCCGACGTGGGCGAAGAGGCTGTACGGGTGGTCGGAGTGCTGCCCGGCCCAACCGGTACGCGAGCCGGAGCCGGGCACCAGGTAGGTGACGGGGACACTGCACTGCCCGCCGGTCATCAGCGGGAACTTGTGCGCGTGGTTGACGATCTGCTCGAAGACGAGGAACAGCAGCGAGGGGATCTGGAACTCGATCACCGGCCGCAGCCCGGCCAGCGCCGCGCCGGTGGCGAAGCTGGTGAACGCCTGCTCGGACAGCGGGGTGTCGCGTACCCGCTCGTTCCCGAACCGTTTGGCCAGCCCGGTTGTCACCAGCGACGCGCCGACCTGGATGTCCTCGCCGAGCAGGAACACCGCCTCGTCGCGGGCCAACTCGTCGGCGAGCGCCCTGGTCAACGCCCGCCGGTACGACAGCCGCGGCATCAGCCACCTCCGGCGCGGGCGGTCAGGCCGCTGGCGTAGAGGTACGCCAACGCGTCGGCCGGGTCCGGCTCCGGGCTGGCCAGAGCGAACCGCACCGCCGCGTCGAGGGTCGCCTCGACCTCGGCGTCCACGGTGGTCCGCTCGTCGTCGGCGAGCCGTTCGCCCTGGATGCGCACCGGGTCCCGGGCCCGGCCGCGCGCCACCTCGTCGGGCGGGCGGTAGTCGAGGCGTACCGCGTGTTCGAAAGTGTGGTGGGCGTCGAAGCGGTAGGTCCGGGCCTCGACCAGTTCGGGGCCGCCACCGGCGCGCATCCGGTCGACGGCGGCGGCCGCGGCGACGCGGACCGCCTCGGGGTCCTGGCCGTCGACCTCGACGGCCGGGATACCGAACGCGGCGGCCCGGCCGGCAATGGTGCCGGCCACCGCGCCGACGACCGGCATGGTGGTGGCGTAGCCGTTGTTCTCGCAGACGAACAGCACCGGCACCCGCCAGAGCGCGGCCAGGTTGAACGCCTCCAGCAGCATCCCCTCGTTGACCGCGCCGTCGCCGAAGAAGCTCACCCCGACGGTGTCCTGGCCCTGGCGCCGTCGGGCCCACACCGCGCCGGTGATGATCGCCCCGGACGCGCCGACGATGGCGTTGGCGCCGAGCACACCGAGGCTGAAGTCGGCGGCGTGCATCGAGCCGCCCCGCCCGGCGTTGAGGCCGGTGACCCGGCCACACAGCTCGGCCATCATCCGCGCCGGGTCGGCGCCCCGGGCCAGGACGTGCCCGTGCCCACGGTGGGTGCCGGCGACCACGTCGTCGACACCCAGCGCGGCGCAGACGCCGGCGGCGATCCCCTCCTGACCGAGGTAGGGGTGGATGCCGCCGACGATCTGCCCGCCGTGGACCAGCTCCACCGCCCGCTGTTCGAACCGGCGGATCAGCCGGACCGCGCGGTAGAGCCGGACCGGGTCGGCGTCGGTCACGCGGGCCCCTTGACGGCGGCCAGGATGTCGTCCCAGAGGCGGGACCGGGCTGCCAGCGCGGTGTTGACGGTGTCGGCGCACTCCTGCCACTTGGTGTCGTCGTCGCCGCACAGGTCGGCGAGCATCTGCATGGCCATCGGGGTGTGCTGCTCGCCGTCGACCTCGATGTGCCGCTCCAGGTAGTCGACGAACTTGTGCAGCTTGTTGCTGCGCTCGTTGACCGCCACCACCTGCGTGAACATGTCCGGGATCAGGTCCTCCCGGCCGAACGCGAAGGCCGCCGCCTGACAGTGCACCGGGGTCGACTCGATGATCTGCCAGGTGGTGGCGGCGAACGCCGCCGACGCGGCCGGCGCCCCGGCCTCGGTGAGCGCGTCGGTGACCGGACGACCGGCACGCAGCAGATCGATCAGTGAGTTCACCGCGCTGGTGTCCGCACCGGCCTCCTGCATGCCCTGCACGTACAGCTCGAAGTGGCTGATGTAGCCCTCACCCAACTCGTCGCTCTCCTCCACCATCACGATGTCGTTGATGAGGCGGCGGCTGCCGGTCGGGCCGGTCGGGATCCACGGCACGGTCACGCAGGTGAGCTGACGCTGCAACGACTTCAGCAGCGACATGAAGTCCCAGACCGCGAAGACGTGGTGCTCCATGAAGGTGACCAGCGCCTCGTGGGTGTCCAGGTTGGCGTACAGCGGGTGCTTGACCACGGCGTCGCGCCGCTCGGTCACCGCCCGCTCCAGCCGCTCGATCCCCGGGTGGGTCCTACCCCAGTCGTACCGTGACATGTCTCAGCCTCCCTGCTGGGCGCGGTGGCGCCAGATGACCGGGCAGTAGTCGGGGTCCGCGTAATCCGGCCGCCCGTCGTGGGTGCGGCGGACCAGCACGTCGTGGTTGTACGCGGCGAGCGTGCCGTCCGAGAGCGGATACTCCCGCCAGGCGTTGTCGCCGTCCTGCAGGTGCAGCGAGATCGCCTGGCGGGGCCGACCGCTGACGTTGGGTCCGCTGCCGTGGTAGGTACGGCAGTGGTGGAAGCTCATGTGCCCCTTGGGGATCACCATCGGGATCTTGCGGATCTCGGCGCCGTTGTGTGCCGCGTTCTCGGCCAGCATCTCCTCCAGCTGGCTGCGATCCCGGTCGGCGAAGTGCCGCACGACGGTGTCGTCGGCGCCAATCTCCCGCCAGCGGTGCGAGCCGTCGACCATCGTGATGGTGCCCATCTCCTCCCCGCAGTCGTGGAAGGGGATGAACGCGGTGAGCATCTTCTCCGACGACAGGGCCGCCCAGTAGTGCTTGTCGAAGTGCCAGGGCACGATGTTGCTCGGCTCGCCGGAGATCGGCGGCTTGTAGATGAGCGTGGACTGGAACACCCGGATCTCGTCGGCCTGGGCGAGCCGGGCGGCGACCGCGCCGATCAGCGGCTTGCGCAGGATCGCGCCGAGCCCGTCGTGTTCGTGGTGGACGTAGTCGTTGTGCCGCTGCACCGGGCCCAAGGACTGCTCCCAGTAGGCCAGCTTCGGCGGCCGGACCGGCAGTCGACGGTCCCGCTCACCGTCGTAGTAGCGCTGCGTGGCGGCGGCGAGGGCATCGACCTCGTCGTCGGTGAGCAGCTTTCCCGACAGGTACCAGCCGTGCTCGGCGTAGTGCCGTACGTCGTCGTCGGAGGGCAGCAGCGCCTCCTCCTCGGCGGTCAGCACCGGTTCGAACTCTGTCGCGGTCACGCCCCCACCCCCTGTGGTGCGGCCGCCACGGCCGCCAACTCCCGCTCCTTGGCCTCGTAGAGCGCCTTGATGTTGCCGCTGCCGAAGCCCCGCGCGCCGCGCCGCTCGATCAGCTCCAGGAAGAGCGTTCGGCGGACGTGCATCGACTCGGCGAAGATCTGCAACAGTTGGCCGCCGTGGTCGGAGTCGACCAGGACGCCCAGGTCACGCAGCCGGTTCAGCGGCGCGTCCACCCGACCGACCCGAGCTTCGAGCGAGTCGTAGTAGCTGCCGGGGGTGCCGGCGAAGCGCACCCCGCGCCGCCCCAGCGTCTCGACCGCGGTGACGATGTCGTCGGTCCGCAGCCCCAGGTGCTGCACCCCGGCCCCGGCGTGCTGGTCGAGGAAGGCGTCGATCTGGCCCGGCCGGCGGGTGTGGTCCGGCTCGAGCAGCACCACGGTGACCTGCCCGGACGGGCTCTGCACCACCTTGGAGTTCATGCCCTGCCCGTCGACCTCGATGTGCTCCTCGAAGATCTCTCCGAAGTCGAACAGCCGCTGGTAGTGCCGGACCGTCGCGTCGAGCTGCCCGGGTGGCACGCAGACGGCCAGGTGGTCGATCTCGGCGAGGAGCGCCTTGTCACCGTCCGCCTGGAACGGAGTGGGCGCGATGCCGCCGGGTAGGAACTCGCTCCGGTCGCCGCGGCGCTGCACCAGGCGGTGCCGCACGTCGCCGAAGCCGTCCACCTCGGCGGTCACCACCTCGGCGTCCGCGCCGGTGCGGCTGGTCGGCGGCGTCACCCCTGTCGCGCCCCGACCGAGCAGCTCGGCGTACGCGGAGGCGACGTCGTCGACCTCGACGGCGACCACGGCGATGCCGTCGCCGTGCCGCTGCACGTACCGGGATGCCGGATGCTCGGCGCTCAGCCCGGAGGTGAGCAGCAGCCGGATGTCGCCGTGGCACAGCAGCAGCGAGCGCTGCCCGTCCAGGCCGGTCTCCGGGCCGCCCTGGCCGCAGACCTGGAAGCCGACGGCGGTACTGAAGTAGAAGGCCGCCTGCCGGGCGTCCCCCACGTAGAGTTCGATGTGGTCAATCCCACGGATGTCCATGTCCCCTGAAGCCCTTCCCACGGTTCCCCCCGTTGTGCCGTCCGGGCGCTGCGCGCCCGGGGTGCCGCGTCGATCACCTCCTCGGCTCGGGGACCCGCGCGAGCAGCAGGCTCACGTTCTGGCCACCGAACCCGAACGAGTTGGTCAGCGCGTACTCCGGATCGGCCTTGCGCGGCGTGCCACGGATGTGGTCCGCCGGGCAGGCCGGGTCCGGGTCGTCCAGGTGGTACGTCGGGGGCAGCAGCCCCCGACCGAGCGCCAGCGCGGTGGCCGCGGCCTCCAGCACCCCGGAGGCGCCCAGCAGGTGGCCGGTGAGCGCCTTGGTGGAGCTGACCGGCACGCCACCGACGCCGAAGACCTCTGCGAGGGCGGTGGTCTCGGCGATGTCGCCGAGCTTGGTGCCCGTGCCGTGCGCGTTGACGTAGCCGACCACCGCCGCGGGCACCCCGGCGCTGTCCAGCGCGCGTCGGATGCACGCCGCCGCGCCAGCGCCGTCCGGGCGGGGCGCGGTCGGGTGGTACGCGTCGGTGGTCGCGCCGTAGCCGGCCACCTCGGCGTACCCGGTGGCACCGCGCGCGGCGGCGTGCTCGGCGCTCTCCAGCACCAGCAGCGCGGCCCCCTCGGCCAACACGAAACCGCTGCGGGTCCGGTCGAACGGCCGGCTCGCCCGGCTCGGGTCGGCACCGGCACGGGCCAGCGCCCGGGCGTTGCCGAAGGTGTCGGCGAACGTGGGGAACAGCGGCGCCTCGCTGGCCCCGCAGAGCACCACGTCGGCCTCCCCGGTGCGGATCAGCCGGACACCGTCGGCGACCGCCTGCGCGCCGGACGCGCAGGCGGTGCCGACCGACGAGCTGTAGCCGCGGATGCCGTGCGCGATGGCGATCCGCGCCGCCGGCATGTTGGGCAGGATCCCGGTGAGCAGGTACGGGCTGACCGCGGCCCGACCCCGGGCGGCCCGGGCCAGCACCTGGGACTCCAGGGTGGCCATTCCACCGACGCCGCCGACGATCACCGCGACGCGGTCCGGCTCGACGTCCCGGCCGACCTCGATGCCGGCGTCGGCGAGCGCGTCCGCGGCGGCGAGCAGTGCGAGCACCACGATCCGGTCCAGCACCCGGGTCTCCGGCCCGGACGCGACCGTACGCGGGTCGATGTCGGGCAGCAGGCCGGCGACCTCCAACGACTCCCGGACGGGGTGCCCGTCGGGCGGCCGGGTCAGCCCGGACCGCCCGCTGGTCAACGCGTCGAAGGTCTCCTCGACGCCCCGGCCGGCGGGCGTGAACAGGCCCATCCCGGTGATCAGGGCGGTCATGAGGACGCCTCGGTGAGGTACTGCTCGCGCAGGGCGACCTTGCGGACCTTGCCGGTCACGGTGACCGGGATGTCGGCCGAGCGCACCGGCACGACCCGGCGCAGCGTGGCGCCGACGTCCTCGCCGAGCGCCGCCCGTACCCGCTCGGTGCGGTCCTCGGCCTCGTCGGCGCCGGCGGCCACCTCGAGCAGCACGTCGGTGACCACCCCGCCGGCCTCGGCGACGATCACCACGGTGCAGTCGGTGACGTCCGGGCAGGCCGCGAGGATCCGCTCCTCGGACAGCGCGGTGAAGAACCGCCGCCCGTCACCGGCGTCGACCGAGTCCACCGCGCGGTCCAGGTGGTAGTAGCGGCCGTCGGCGTCGGCGTAGACCAGGTCGCCGGTCAGGTACCAGCCGCGTTGCCGGAACCGGTAGGTGGTGACCGCGTCGTTCCAGTAGCCCCGGAACAGCGACGGCGAGTCGATGCCCAGGAAACCCACCTCACCGGTCGGCACCGGCTCGCCGTCGGCGTCCAGCACCGCGACCTTGGTGAACTGGTACGGCCGGCCGATGCAGCGCCCGTACCGGTCGGTGTCGGCGCGGTGGGTGATGTGGAACATCGAGTGCCCCATCTCGCTGGAGCCCAGCCCGTCGATGAAGACCGAGCCGGGCACCCGGGCCACCCCGTCGCGGGTGATGGTGTCCCGCCAGCCCACCGCGACCAGCTTGCGGATGTGCGGCTCGTGTGACGCGTCGCCGGTGTTGAACCACAGCCGCACCGAGTCCAGGTCGTACCCGGACAGGTCGAAGCGGGCCAGCTCGGCCCAGGTGACGGAGAACCCGAACACGCCGTCCGGGCGCCAGCGCTGGATCGCGTCGAGCATCTGCTCACCGCCCTGCTCGGACAGGAGGAACATCTCCGCCCGGTTGCCCAGCGCCTGGTTGACCATCAACACGGTGGCGGTGTGCGGGGCCGGCAACGCGTTGAGGATCCGCTTGGTGCCCTGCGCCTGCGGCATGGCGAGCAGGTGCCGGGTGGCGGCGAACAGGCTGGCGTGTGAGTGCAGCACCGCCTTGGGCACGCCGGTCGTCCCGGAGGTGTGGGTGATCACGATCGGGTCGTCGGGGTGGTGCCGGTAGTGCGCCGGGGCGGCGGCCGGGTCGCCCGTACCGGCCTGCGCGGGCGTGCCGAGCAGCGGTACGCCGAGGTCGTGCCCGGCCAGCAACGCGGTGTGCGCGTCGTCGGCGAGCACACCGACGCCCCGCAGCCGGCGGATGTACTCGGCGGCGATCTCCGGGCGGAGCTTGCCGTTCATCAGCGCGGGAATCGCGCCGAGCCGGGCCAGCGCCAGGAAACTGAGCACCATGTCGGCGGCGGTGGTGGCCCACACGGCGACCGGGTCGCGTGGGCGTACCCCGCGTTCGTGCAGCCAGGCGGCCCGGGAGGCGACCCGCTCGTCGAGCCGTCCCAGGGTGAACGGCGCCTCGGCCGGGTGCCCGTCGACAGCCGTGTCGAAGGTCAGCCCGGGCCCGTCCGGGTCCGCGCCGTGCGCCAGCACCCGGGCCAGCACGTTGCCCGCACCCACCTCGGTGTCGGCGGCCAACGCGCCCCGCAGTCCCCTTGTCCTCATGACCGTGCTCCTCCCCCCAGCAGCACCGCGACCGCCTCGGCGGGTGTGTCGGGTGCCTGTTCGATCAGGATCAGCAACACCTCGTCGGCGTCGCCGTCGTACAGCAGCAGGTCCGCCTCGGCGATGCCGTCGGCGCGCGGGTCCCCGGTCGGGCTCAGGCAGACCACCGGACCGCGCAGCCCCCAGCGGGCCGCGACGTGCCCGGCGACGCTGTTCGGCACGGACTGGAAGAAGAACAACGGGCCGATCCGCCCGCCGGCTTCGACGGTGGCCCGGACGTGCTCGGCGCTGACCCGGTCCCCGCTGGCACTGACCAGCACGACCCCGGTCCGCACCGCCGCAGGCACCGGTCCGACGCCGTACCGCTGCCGCAGACACCGCTCGGCGACAGCCACGACGGTGGGCGCGAACCCCGAGTGGACAAACCCGGCAACCCCCGGCGCAGCACCGTCCCCGACCTCGGACCACCGCGCCTCCGCGCGCACCCGCTCCCCCTCCTTCGGCGATCTTGCAGTTTCGGTCGCTGATTCGCGTACTTCGCCTGATTCGTCCGGGCCGAAAGTGCAAGATCGCGGGGCTGGGGTGGGGGTGGTCATGGGAGGCCGATCAGGAGAGCGGTGTTGGCACCACCGAAGGCGGCGTTCAGGGTCAGTGCGTGGGGCGTGGTGGCCGGGTGGGGAGCGGTGGTGATGACGTTGAGGGGGCAGTGCTCGTCCCGGCCCAGCCAGCCGGCGTTGACCGGCAGCTTGCCGTCGCGCAGCGCCAGCACGGTGACCACCAGTTCGAGCAGTCCGGACGCTTCCAGCGCGTGCCCGTGCAGCGCCTTGGTGGAGCTGACCGGGACCCGTGAGGCGTGCTCGCCGAGGGCCTGGCGCAGTGCCGTCGCCTCGGAGGCGTCGCTCTGCGCGGTGCCGGTGGCGTTGGCGTTGACGTACCCGACCGCCTCCGGCGGCAGCCCGGCCCGGCGCAGCGCCCCGCCGACCGCCCGCGCCAGCCCGGCTCCGGTCGGGTCCGGCTGACACGGGTGGAATGCGTCTCCGGTCCGCGCCCACCCCGCCACGCTGGCCACCGGCTCGGCGCCGCGCCGGCGGATCGCCGCGTGGGACTCCAGCACCACGGCGGCCACGCCGTCGCCGAGCAGCAGCCCTCGACGGCCGGTGCTGAACGGGCGTACCGCCCCGTCGACGGCGAGGGCCCGCCCGGCGTCGAAGAGCGCGAACTGGTCCGGCTCCACCAGATAGCCGGCCGCCACCACGGCCCGGTCGAGGTCGCCCCGGGCGATCAGCGCGGCGGCGTCGGCCACCGCCGTGCTCGCCGAGACGCACGCGCTGGTGTAGACCCGGGTGCCACCGCCCAGTCCATTGCGGGTGGCGAGCTGGCGGGCGAGCGCGGGCGCGTCCGGTGCGCCGTGCACGGCGAGCAGCAGCGCGCAGTCGCTCCGGTGGGAGCGGCCCAGGTCGGCCGCTTGGCAGGCCGCGTCGACGGCGGCGGCCAGCTCGTCGAGGAGCGGACCGACGTCGGGCAGCGTGGCCGCCACGGTGACTCGACGGGCGGCGGTGTCGAAGCGGCGCACCGGGCCGAACGCCGGCACGCCGGCCAGCACGCCGGCGAGCTGCGCGTCGGCGCCCCGACCAAGGGCACTGACCGCGTGTACGCCGGTGAGCTGGGCGGTACGCGACTCAACCATCTGCGGGAGCGGTCAACGACGCCCGGAACACCGCCAGGGCGTCGTCGACGGTACGGATACCGGCCAGCTCGTCGTCGGTGAGGTCGATCCGCCGCTCGTAGCGCTGCTCGACGAGGTGCACCAGCCAGGCGAGTTCCATCGAGCCGATCCGGTCGGGCACCTCGGCGGCCGGTTTCGCGGTGAGTTCGGCGAGCATGGTCAGCAGGTCAGCTCGCCCCAGGTCGGGCTGACCGGTCATCAGGCTTTGTCGCTCGTCGCCTCGGCGACGCGGTCGGCGACCATGGTGGTGAACTCGCCGACCGTCATCAGGGCGAGCTTCTCCGACTCGTCGTCGGCGAAGGTCAGGCCGTACCGGTCCTCGACCCGGACGGACAGGTCGGCCAGGGCGAGCGACTCCAGGTCGACGCCGGACGGGCCCAGCGTGGTGTCGTCGTCGAGCCCCTCGACGTCGTAGTTCATGTCGGCGAGCTGCTCGACGACGAAGGCACGGACCTCGGCGTTCATGGTTACCCTCTCTGGGTGGGCCAGCTGACGGTGTCCGGTCGGGACACCGTGTACGTGTGGGTCGGCCGGGACACCGGCGGTCGGCCGGATCCGGCCGGGCGGCTGCTGCGGCGGGCGGGTGCCGCGCTGCTCGGCCGCTCGGAGGTGGAGCTGGTGCTGACGCACCGGCCCGGTGGTGGCCCGGTCGTCCTGGTGGGCGGGCCCGTGGAGCAGGGCCGGCAGAGCGGGCCCGTGGAGTTGCCGGTCAGCGTCAGCCGCACCGACGGGGTCGTGGTGGTCGCCGCCCGTCCCGCCGGCCCGGTCGGGGTGGACGTGGAGCGGGTCCGCCCCCTGCCCGCGCTCGCGTTGGCCCGCCGCTGGTTCCCGCCCGCCGAGCTGTCCTGGCTGGCCGGCCGGCCCGAGGCCGGGCACGCGGTGGACTTCCTGCGGTTGTGGACCGCGAAGGAGGCGGTCGGCAAGGCGCTCGGGCTGGGGCTGCGCGATGAGGGCCTGCGTCGAAAGATGCCGCTGCCGGTCGGGCCCGCGCTGCGGGCGGTGCCCGGTCTCGCGGCCCTGCGGGTCGGCCACCCGGAGGTGGACGCGGATCTCGTCCTGGCGATCGGGGTGGTCGCGGGTGGCGAGGTCGACGTCGAGGTGGTGCAGCGGGCCGGTCATGGCGTGGCCGCCGAACGCAGCACGTCGACCGAGCGGACCAGCTTGCCGGTGGTGGTGCGAGGTAGCTGATCGAGCAGGTGCAGCACCCGGGGGCGCTTGTAGCCGGCCAACCGTTCGGCGAGCAGCTTGTCCAGCATCTCCTCGGACAGCGGCCCGTCCGGTTGGACGTACGCGGTGATGCCGTCGTCCCAGACCACCACCGCGGTGGCCACCCCGGGCAGTTCGGCGACGGTGGTCTCCACCTCGGTCAGGTCGACCTTCATCCCGCCGACGGAGACCTGCGAGTCGAGCCGGCCGCGGACGGTGACCAGGCCGGTGTCCTCGTCGACGGTGCCGGCGTCGCGGGTGTGCAGCCAGCCGTCGGACCAACGGGTCGGGTCGCTCAACCCGACGTACGGCGATGCCGGGCAGGAGACCCACAGCTCGCCGCCGGTCTCACGGACCTCGATGCCGGGCGCCGGGGCGATGGACGGCCGGTGCTGCCCGTGCAGGTCGGTGCCGATCACCCCGACCTCGGTCATCCCGTACATGTTGCCCAGCGGCACGCCGTACCGGTCGGTGAACGCCCGGGCCACCGCGGCCGGCACCAGCTCACCACCGGTGGTCATTCGCCGGAGCTGCGGCAGCGGGCCGGTCGGCCGGGTGGAGGCGAGTAGTCCGATGTGGAACGGCACGCCCAGCACGGTGGCCGGTGTCGGGCCGGCGGCGATCGCGGCCAGCACGGCGTCTCCGCTGAGGCGTTCCGGCGGGACCAGCTCGACTCCGGCGTGTAGGCCGTAGAGCAGGCCGCCGACGAGGCCGAGCACGTGCACCATCGAGGGCAGCAGGATGATCCGCTCGCCGGGCAGCGCCACCCCGTCGATCCGGGTGTAGCGGTGCACCTCGGCGACCAGGTCGGCCGCGGTCCGGCCGATCACCTTGGACGGGCCGGTGGAGCCCGAGCTGAGCTGGATCACGGCGTGGCCGCTCACCGCCGGGCGGTCGGCGTACCGGGTTACGCCCTCGACGACGTCGACGAAGATGCGCAGCGCGCCACCGCCGCTGCGCACCGGCGCGACCACCACCTGCGGGGTGAGCCGGGCCAGCGCGCGGTCCACCTCGTGGTCGGTCAGCCGGTGGTCGAGCAGGATCGCCTGTCCCCCGGCACGCCAGGTGGCGAGCAGGTTCACCACGTACGCCAGGGACGGCGGCAACCGCAGCGCAGCGGCACCGCCGGGGCGCAGTCCGGCGGCGGTCAGCCGGTCCTGCGCGGCGGTGACGAGCCGGTGCAGGGTGGACCGGTCGATCGGCTCGGGCAGTCGGAGACAAACGTCGGTTGGGCCTCCCGCGAACAGGACTTCGTCCACCCATCCGGGGTCTGTCGCCGTAGGATTTCCTGCCACCACTGCCGTTCACCGCCCAGCATCAAAGAGGGCAAATCTGCCCATCACGTACGCCTCTTGGGGTGCTGCGGGGAACCTTACGACGACCACAGGGGCATCGCTAGATGCAAATGGCTAGATCAGAAAGGGCGGCTGGCCGGATTGCCGACAGTCCGTTCGGCAGGCAGTATCGGGCGGGCAAGCCGGCATAGCGTCACCGTCGGATGACTCATCGTGCGTCCGGCGTGCGACCCCAGCCGGACGGCCGATGGCGGCGGCTGGGTCACCGGGTGAGCCCGATGAGGGTGGCCAGTCGGGCGACGCCGGCGGCCGCGGGGCCGTTGTGGGCCAATTCGGCGATGAGAGTACGGGCGGCAGGGTTGCCCAACGGCGATTATGCCGACGGGCGCCGTTTGGGTGGTCGATCGTCGCCGGCTTGGGGTTCTTCCAGCCTCCGGGCGATCTGTTCGATGGCGATGAGGTCTTCTGGGCCGAGCCGGTCGATGAAGTGGCGTCGTACCGACTCGAGGTGGGCCGGCGCGGCGTTTTCGAGCGCGTCCAGACCTTGCGCGGTGAGGACGAGGAAGCAGCCTCTGCCATCGGTCGGGTCGGGTGTGCGCCTCAAGAGACCGCGCGCCTCCATCCGGGTGGCGTGCCGGGACAGCCGACTGCGTGACCAGCCCATCTTGTCGGCCTGTTCCCCCAGGGTGCTGGTGTGGCCGGGCCGTTCCGACAGGGTACTCAGCACCTCGTAGTCGGGTTCGGAGAGCCCGATCGCGGCCAGATCGCGCGCCGTGCCGGTCTGGACGGCGACCACTACGCGCAGGAACGCCCGCCACGCCCGCTCCTCGTCAGGGTTCAACCAGCGTACGGTCCCGGTCGGCGGTTTCGTTGACATGTAATCAATCTAGCACTACGGTTCGTTTCCATGTTAACGAAACCGGTCCGTGTCCTTGCTCTGATGTGCAGCACCCGTCCAGGCGCCCTCGGCCCCCTGTTCGGAGACTGGCTGATCGAAACGATCACCCCTCGTGCCGCGGAACTCGGCGTCGAGCTTGTACCGGTGGCCCTAGGCGATCTGAACCTGCCGTTTTTGGACGAAGAGGAACATCCGTCGTCGGGTGTCTACCAGCAGGAGCACACACGTCGGTGGAGCGCGATCGTCGACGCGGCGGACGGGTTCATTGTGGTCACGCCGGAGTACAACTACGGAATGCCAGCGACCCTGAAGAACGCGCTGGACTACCTCAGCCGCGAATGGGCATGGAAGCCGATCGGCTTCGTCAGCTACGGCAACACGTCGGCGGGCACCCGCTCGGTCCAACACGCCAAGCAGGTGGTGACCACGCTGCGCCTGATCCCGTTGGGTGCCACGGTCGCGATCCGCATCGGTGACGCAATGGAGAACGGGCGACTGCGGCCCGACGCCACCCGCGACATGGCGGGCCTCGGCCTGCTGGACGAGCTGGTCCGGGTCGCCAACGCCCTACGACCATTGCGCGAACGCGCACAATCCGGGGCCCTGCCCGGCCCGCTGCCCGGGTCCTACACGAGACGGCTGACCCCCGACGACGCGCCCCAGGTCACGGTCCTGCAGCGATGCTGCTGGGTGGACGAGGCCGTCGTCAACGACACCATGGCCATACCGGCCCTGCACGAGTCGCCGGAAGAGGTACGCGAGTGGCTGGCGACCTGGCACACCACGGGCATCTGGCTGGACGGCCGACTACTGGGCATGGTGCGGACCCGTCGCACCGACACCGACTGGCACGTAGGCCGGCTCGCCGTCGTGCCCGACCTACGAGGCCAAGGGCTGGGCCGGTGGCTGCTGCGCACCGCCGAAACCGCCGCCGAACCCGATTGCCGTCGCATCCTGCTGGTCACCGGCGCCAAGAGCCTGCGGAACATCGACCTTTATCACAGCGAGGGATACCAGTCGGTGCCACTCGCCGGCCCGGACGGAACCAACTGCCTAACCAAGGACCTGTCCGTTATGCAGCGCTGACGCTGCCGGCCCATTGAGCCGACATGGTCCGGTGTGCGCTCATCATCGTGATCCGCGCGGCACGCAGCATGACGGCAGGAGCTGCCGAGATGAGGGAGGTGCTCGTATGGTGCGTCACCGCAGTGCTGCTGAAAGTTCGGTGGCGTTGTCGAACGCGGATGCCGCCCTTTCGGATTCGTCTTCCGTGAGCGTGACCGACTGGGCGCGGGTCAGCATCTCGGCCGCAGTCCTTGAATCATGTAGCACCATCGCGAGTTCGGCGCGGTAGACCAGGACCTCCACCTGCTCGACCGGGTCGTCGTCGGCTTGCGGACGGGCCAACGCGCTGTCGAGGATCCGAACGGCCTGTCCGGCGCTTCCCCTGGAATCGGCCTGGACGACAGCATTCGCTAGGGCCTTGGCCAGCCGCCCGGCAGGCGTGGCGGCCGGCATGGGCGTGGTGACGGCGTTCCGAAAGACGCGGATCCAGTTGCCGCCCGGGTCGATGACGCTGAATCCGCCCAACCCGTCGGCGTTCTTCCGCGCTCTGGGCCGGGTCATCCGCGGCGTTCCAGACACCAGTACCTTGCCGTACGCGGCGCGCATGCCGGCTGCGAACGCCCGATGTAGTCCCTCGATGTCCGCGGTGAGTACGAGTCAGGAGCCATAGGACCGCTCCGGGTCGAATCCGGCGATCTCGAAGAACTGCAGATTCAGGTCTTCCCGCTGCACCCCGACACACGCGTTGGGCTTGCGTTGCTTGTACGTGGTGCGGAAGCCGAGAACTCCGTAGAAGGTTTCGATGTCGTCAATGGATGCGCACGGCAGCAGGGGAACGGTTACCTCGTTGGCCATGCCTCCTTCCTAGACGTCGCGAGGTGTCCGTCGCACATGGATATAGCCGATCATCGCCTTACGTCGTCCGATCGGCTGATGACCCAGAACGCAACGCTGAGTGCGCCGCTCCCTGTGATCCTTCGTCAGGGATCCATGCAGAGTGACCACGCTGTCACAGGGTGACTTGCCGGCGGGCGGCCATTCTGCTGACCGTGACGTTGATGGCGATAATTCCGACCACGGCTCCGAGGAGCACGTTTCGCGGGCTCAGGTTCCAACCGTAGAGAGTCCAATTGGTTGGCTCATAGGCCAGCATAGGCAGGATCAGCGCCAGAAGGACCGCACTGGCCGCGATCGACACCCGTACATCAAACGCCGCGCCCACGAGAGCCGCCACCAGCCCGGCGGCCACGATGACCGGCAGGGTAAGCCGGTCGGCCCAGTCGTTGAGCGGATTGGGCGTCACCACCGCCATGGTCACTGTCGCGCCGAGAAGCCAGGTCCATGGTCGCGGGGCCCGTGGTTGGCGCGCTCGAAGTAGCGGCACCATCGTCAGCACGGCCAACAAGCATACCCACGTAGACAGTTGCATGATCAGATCGAGGCCTGTCCGGAGCCCCGACACAGCCTCGTACCTCGCCCATGGCCCTACCGCGTGCCCCAGGTCATTCGCTGCGGAGTACCAGATTTCCGCGCCGAAGGCACCAATGATTATGGGAAGCGCGAGGCGGTAGCGAGCCCACACCGCGGCGACCAACGCGAAAAGCAGCAATGCGGGCGTGACCGGGCTTCGCCCGTACAGAAAGCTGGCGGAATTGCCCGGCACCAGCAGCCATAAGCGCCACACGAGGGGCAGGGCCGTAAGGGCAACGCCGCACACGAGCAGGGACAGCACGGTCGATCGCAGCGCGGAGTATCGCAAGGTGTCCCGGGAGCGAAGCTGGTCTACACCGGCGCGGGCCCGCAGGCCCCCCTTCACGAGCGCCAGGGACTCCCGAAGGCTCGGGTGCCTCTGGTCCGTCTCATCCGCGGCCATCAGAGTTTCCAGCATCTCGTCGGCACGGTACTGCCGATAGGCCCGAGGGTACGCGCGCAGCAGCCACCGGTAGCGGCGCTCCAGGCCGGTCATGCCGGCACCGTCCGAACCGTCGCGGCCGTCGACCGCACGGAACGGTCTCGAACGACTCGAGCCGCAGCGGCCATCCGCGCCGCCTCCTCACGCAGCGCGGACAACCCGCGCTCGGTCAGCTCGTAGGTGCGACGGGCGCGGCCATTGACCACCGCCTCCTCGGCCACTCGCACCATCTCCTCGCCGGTGAGCCGGTCCAACGCGGCGTACAGCGTGCCGGTCGTCAACCGCACCCGCCCGCCGGACAGGTCCTGCGCGCGCTTGACGATGGCGTAGCCGTGCAACGGCTCGTCCTGCAGCGCAGCGAGGATGAAGTATGTGGGTTCACGCATCGACGCCGAGGGCTTAGTCATGCCATCAACATAAGCAGATGGCCGACGTATCCGTCAAGCACCAATCCTGCGCTCGGTACACGGGGTGTCACTGCTCGTCGGGGTCACCGTCCTGAGCCTGCGGACCTCTGAAGGAGGGGACCCGAATTACGATCAGTCCGGGATTGGTCCCTCACCCTGGGAATCTGCCGCTACGCGCGCGAATCGGGAGGTGCCTTTGAAGCTCTTGCTGACATCAGGTGGTGTCACGAACCCCAGCATCCACTCAGCGCTCGTGCAGATGCTCGGCAAGCCGATCGGCGAGTGCAACGCTCTCTGCGTTCCGACTGCACAGTGGGGTCACCCGATGTGCGGTCCGACATCGGTGCGGGACTTCGTCGCCGCCGTGCCCAAGCCCGACCGGCGGTACATGTCCGGCCTGGGGTGGGCGTCGCTCGGTGTCCTCGAGCTCACCGCGCTGCCCACCATCGGCGCGGAGCGATGGGTCCCCTGGGTCCGGGAGGCCGATGTGCTCCTTGCCGACGGCGGCGACGCGACGTACCTGTGCCACTGGATGCGCGAGTCCGGGTTGGCCGACCTGCTGCCTTCGCTGCCGGACAAGGTGTGGGTGGGCGTGAGCGCCGGAAGCATGGTGATGACACCCCGGATCGGGGACTACTTCGTCGAGTGGCCGTCCGCGCCGGACGACCGCACCCTGGGGCTCGTCGACTTCTCGATCTTCCCGCACCTCGACCTCTTCCCCACGAACACCATGGCTGACGCGGAGCGGTGGGCCGCTGGAATCGGCGTTCCGGCCTATGCCATCGACGAACAGACGGCCATCAAGGTCGTTGACGGCTCCGTCGAGGTTGTCTCCGAAGGGCAATGGAAGAAGTTCGGGTGATTGCCGCCCAGAGTGGTCATCCGGATCTGCCGCGAACTGGGCGGCGGCCCGCTGGTGGCACGACCGCAGCACGGGGCGCACGAGCCAGCCATCGTCGCGGGTCAGCGCGCGAGCAGCACGGCGCGGCAGAATGCCGGGATGCATCGAAGCGCCAGGGGCCGGGACCGCGCAGACGGAGGCAGTGTCGGCGGCGCCCCGGTGCCAGGCCCGGCGATAGGAGGGCGGAGCCTGGCCCGTCGCCTCGGCCAGGCTTCGACCGCAGTCGCTGTGGTCCTCGTCGTGGTGGGGCTGGTGATCCTGTCGCCCGTCGCACTGGGAGCTATGAGCTTGGTGGAGACGGAAGACTGGGGCCGGTTGAGCGATATCGGCCAGACCTACGGAGCCACGTCGGCGGTCCTGTCGGCACTTGCGCTCGGAGGTGTAGCGGCGTCACTGCTGCTCCAGGCCCGCCAGACCAGAGCGGAACGGATCCAGGCCATCCGCGGTTTCCACGCCGACTTGATCAAGATGCAACTCGATGATCTACCTGTCTACCTACCCTGCTGGGGTCCGCTGGACCTGCCCGACGACACCGCCAAGCGGCAGCACATCTATACGAACCTCCTGTTGCAGTACGCCTGGATGGGCTACGAGATCGGCACCATCCCGGAACCGCTACTTCGGGACATGCTGGCCGGCATGTTCCGTGGCGACGTCGCTCGGCGCTTCTGGCCGATGGCTCGGGCATCCTGGGCGGCGAGTACGGCGGGGACGAGACGAGGGCGGCGCTTTCTCCTCGTCATCGATGAGGAGCATTCCAGATGGGTGTTGACCGAACCGAGGGTGCGCGCAGCGGTGCCTGAACAAGGCCTCGGTACCGTCCGACGTTCCGTCCCATCGGCCGCCCGTCTACTCAATGGCGTCGTCATCGGCGTTGCGGCGAGTATCTCGGCAGGCCTGTTGTGGCGCCGGCTGCGATCAGCTCGTACCCCTGCACCATGACGCGGCGGTGACATGATTGCGCAGGTCAACGCCGCCGGTCAGCTCCTACCGGACCCCACCCCCGTCCAATACCTGCGCCGACGTCTCCGCCTGGATGTGGAAGCGCAGCGAGCGGGCGTCGGTGAAGCACTCCCGCATCGGGCGCACCAGGTCCCGGTGCTCGGGGCTGCGCTCCCAGGTCTCGAAGTCGGCCAGGCTCGCCCACTCGCTGGTGATCAGCCACTGCTCCGGGTCGGTCGACGAACGGCAGACCTGGTCGACCAGGTGCCCCGGCACCCCACCGGCCACCAGGTGCCGCACCTCCTCGTACGCGGCGAGGAACGCCTCGGTGCGCGCCTCAGGCACCCGTACCAGGAAGACCACCCGCGCCCGCTGGTCGGTCGGCTCGGTCATGGCGTCGCTCCCCTCATCGGCGCGGCCCCGCGCAGGACCAGCGCACTGTTGAAACCGTCGAAGCCCCGCGCGCAGACCAGCGCGAGCCGGCTGCGCGGCTGGCGGTGCTCGCGCAGGAAGTCCAGCTCACATCCGTCGGCCACCTCGTCCGGGGCGGCGGACGCGGGCAGCGTGTCGTGCGCGAAGGCGAGCAGCGCGGTGGCGACGTCCAGCGCCGACCCGCCCTGGTACGCCCGCCCGGTCAGCGGCTTCTGCGTGGTCACCGGGGGCGACCGGTCGGCGAACACGGCGCGCAGCGCCTCGGCCTCGCTGCGGTCGTAGCGGGGCACACCGAGCGCATCGGGCAGGACCACGTCGATCCCCGCCGCCGCGACGCTGGCCCGGTCCAGGGCCAGCCGCATCGCGCGGGCGTACTGGATCGGATCACCGGCACTCTCCTCGGTGGTGTGCGCGGCGTCGTGGGTGGAGCCCCACCCGGTGACCTCGCCGTAGATCCGGGCGCCCCGGGCGAGCGCGTGCGCCAGATCCTCCACCACGAACACCGCGCCACCCTCGGCCGGCAGGTAGCCGCTGGCCGCCACGTCGAACGGCCGGTAGGCCCGCTCCGGGTCGGCGACGTCGCTGAGCAGCCCGGAGCGCAGTTGGCAGGCCAACGCGTACGGGCTCAACGGGCACTCGGTGCCCCCGGCGATCACCACCGGGGTGCCTCGGCGTACCGCGCGGGCGGCGTGCGCCAGGCTGTCCAGCCCGCCGGCCGCCTCCGCGACCAACACCCCGCTCGGGCCCTTGAACTGGTGGTGGATGGAGAGCTGTCCGACGCTGGCCGCGTAGAACCAGGCGATCGACTGGTACGCCCCCACGGTGCGCGACGGACCGCCCCAGAGGCGTTGCAGCTCCCGCTGGCCGAACAGGTTGCCGCCGGACGAACTGGCCAGGGTCACCGCGTAGCCGTACGGGTCGGGTGCCCGCTCGGGCAGCCCGGCGTCGGCCAGCGCCAGCCGGGTGGCCGCGAAGCCGAGGTGCGTCCACCGGTCGGTCTGCACCAACTGTCGACTGTCGGCGTACCCGGAGGCGGTGAAGTTGGGCACCTCCCCGCCGTGCCGGGTCGGGTAGTCGGCCGGGTCGAACAGCGTGATCGGCCCGGTGCGTCGGGTGCCGGCCAGCACGGTACGCCAGTGCGCGTCGACGCCGATGCCGCTGGGCGCCACGACGCCGATGCCGGTCACCACTGCCCGGGCGGTCACGCCGCCACCGTCCCGGGCAGGCGGCGGAACACCATCGCCGACTGGAAGCCGCCGAAGCCGCTGCCCACCGACAGGGCCACGTCCACCGGGACCTCCCGCGCCTCGTTCGGCACGTAGTCCAGGTCGCACTCCGGGTCCCGGGTGGTCCAGTTGGCCGTCGGCGGCACCACGCCGAACTCGATCGCGAGAGCGCAGGCGGCCATCTCGATCGAGCCGATCGCGCCGAGCGAGTGCCCGACCATCGACTTGATCGAGCTGATCGGCACCCCGTACGCGGCCTGGCCCAACGCCCGCTTGAACGCGGCGGTCTCGTGCCGGTCGTTCTGGCGCGTGCCCGAACCGTGCGCGCTGATGTAGGAGACCTCATCAGGGTTGGTCCGCCCCTGCTTGAGCGCGTCGGTGACGGCCAGCCCCATCTCCAACCCGTCCGGGCGCAGCCCGGTCATGTGGTAGCCGTTGCTGCGGCTGGCGTAGCCGGCCACCTCGCAGTAGACGTGCGCGCCGCGCCGCCGGGCGTGCCCGGCCTCCTCCAGCACCAGCACCGCCGCGCCCTCGGCCAGCACGAAACCGTGCCGGTCGGCGTCGAACGGGCGGGAGGCGTGCGCCGGGTCGTCGTTGTCCGGGCTGGTCGCCTTGATGGCGTCGAACGAGGCGACGGTGACCGGTGAGATCGGCGAGTCCGCGGCGCCGGCCAGCACGATGTCGGCCTCGCCGTCCACGATCAACTGGTGGGCGTAGCCGATGGCGTCGATGCCAGAGGTGCAGCCGGTGGAGACCACCTGCGCCGGGCCGTGCAGCCCGTGCCGGCAGGCCACGTCGGCCGCCAGGCTGCTGGGCACCAGCGCCTGGTACAGGTAGGGGCCGCCGCGCGCGGCGTCGACCAGCCAGCGCCGGCCGTGCTCGCTGAGCGTCACGTACTCCTGCTCCAGGGCCATGGTGCCGCCCACGGCCGTGCCGAGCACCACCCCGGCCCTGTTCCGTTCGGCGTCGGTGAGCACCAGCCCGGCGTCGGCCATCGCTTCGGTCGAGCAGGCCAGCGCGAACTGCACGTACCGATCGGCCCGACGTCGCTCGGCGTCGGTGAGGCCCGCGGCGACCGGATCGAAGTCACACTCGGCGGCGATCTGCGAGCGGAACGCCGACGGGTCGAAGAAGCTGATCCGCCGAGTCGCCGTACGCCCCTCGGTGATGGCCTTCCAGAAGCGGTCCCGGCTGGCGCCGCCGGGGGCGACCACCCCAATTCCGGTCACCACCGTGCGGCGCCCGCTCATGACGCCATCTCGGTGTCGACGTGCCCCAGCTCGGGCCGGGGCGCCAGTGGACCCAGGTGGAAGACCACCTCGGCGGGTTCGACGCCGGTGTTGCGCAGCCGGTGCCGCACGTTGACCGGCACGAACAGCGCCTCACCGGCGGCCAGCAGCGTCGGCTGGTCGTCCAGGTCGACGGTGATCGCGCCGCGCATCACGTACAGGAACTCCTCGCTGTACGGGTGGTAGTGCTCGGCGATCCGCTCCCCCGGCGCGAGCGCGGCCACCCCGAGGAAGCCGGAGGTGCTGCCGACGGTGCGGGGGCCGAGCAGCACCCGCAGCTCACCACCACGCCGCCGATCGACGGGTACGTCTCCCGCGGCGATCGGTCGGGTGCTCAGGTCACTCATCGCCGACCTCCGTCGTCTCGTCCTTGGTGGCCGGACGGCTCTGCTCGTCGGCGCGCTGCCGGGCGATCCGCTCCACCCGGTCCTTGATCACCGTGAGCTGGATGCCGCTGTTGGCGTTGATCCGGTCGGTCATCGCGGCGTTGTCCACCGGCGCGGTGGGTTTCATCGAGAAGTCCTGCACCCAGTTCATCCGGGTGCCGCCACCCTCCTCGGTGTAGCTCCAGTGGATCCGCATGTACTCGAACGGCCCGGTCTCCACCCGGTGCGCCCGGACCTGCCGGCTCACCGGGTCGGCGGTGCGTTCGCTGACCCAGCTCCAGGCCACCCCGTTCTCGTCGGGGTGCATGGTGAGCCGGAACCGCACCGTGTCCCCCTCGCGGTGCAGGATCTCCACCACGGCGTACTCGGTGAACAGTTCGGTCCAGTTCGCCACGTCGTTGGTGACCTCCCAGACCAGATCCAGCGGCGCGTCGATGAGCACGCCGTTCTCGGTGTGCCCGGGTGGATCGACGCGGCGGGCGACCAGGTCGGCCACGGCCGGGATGCTCAACTGCCCGGACTGCTCGGGGATGCGGACCTGCCACCGGTCGGCGACGACGGCGGAGAGTTCCAGCAGGGCGAGCGAGTCCATGCCCAGCTCCTCCAGAGACGCTGCGGGTGCCCGGGCCGCGGCGTCGGCGTCCAGCCCGCAGTGCGCCACCAGGATGTCGGTGATCTCAGCGGTCATCGGGCGACCATGGGTGACGGTCATCGGGTCCTCCTGTGGGATACGTCGGGCTCCGCGGCGGGCGCGGGGCGTGGTGCGGGGGCGGTCGTCGGCCGCTGCGCGGGCGCCGGGTCGGGCGCGGCGAGCAGCCGGTCGACGAGGCCGGTGGTGTAGCGGCCCTTGCGGAAGGCGGCGTCGTCGAGCACCCGCCGGACGAACGGAATCGTGGTACGCACGCCCGGCCCGGCGATGTCGAACTCCTCCAGGGCGCGTTCCAGCCGGTTGAGCGCCAACTCCCGGTCGGGCGCCCAGACCACCACCTTGGCCAGCAGCGAGTCGTACCAGGGGCCGACCACGTAGCCGGTGCTGGCGTGGGTGTCCACCCGGGTGAACGGCCCGCCGGGCGGCACGAACCGGTCCAGCCGGCCGGGGGTCGGGGCGAAGCCGCGCTCGGGGTCCTCGGTGTTGACCCGGCACTCCACGGCGACGCCGTGCAGGCGGATCTCCTCCTGCCGCCAGCGCAGCGGCACGCCGGCGGCGATGTGCAGTTGCTCGTGCACCAGGTCGATCCCGGTGACCATCTCGGTGACCGGGTGCTCCACCTGGATCCGACAGTTGATTTCCAGGAAGTGGAACCGTTCCTCGGCGTCGACCAGGAACTCCAGCGTGCCGGCGCCGACGAAACCGACCTCCAGCGCGCCTCGCAGCGCCGTCTCGGCGATGGTGTCGAGGGTGGCCGCGGGCAGCGCCGGCGCGGGCGCCTCCTCGACCAACTTCTGGTGTCGGCGCTGCACCGAGCAGTCCCGGGTGCCCAGGTGCACCCCGTTGCCGTGCTTGTCGCAGAGCACCTGCACCTCGACGTGCCGGGCCTCGGTGAGGTACCGCTCGACGTACACCCGGTCGTCACCGAAGGCGGCCTGCGCGGCGGCCCGGGTGCGGGCGTACGCCCGAGGCAACTCGCCGGGGGTGTGCACCACGGTCATCCCCCGACCTCCGCCGCCGGCGGCGGCCTTCACGATCAGCGGGTAGCCGATCGCGCTCGCCACCTCGGCCGCCGCGGCGGCCGTCGGCACCGGCTCGACACTCCCGGCCGGCAGCGGCAGACCGGCCTTGCTCATCAGCGCCCGCGCCGAGGACTTGTCGGCCAGCGCGGCCATCACCGCCGGCGGCGGGCCGATGAACGTCAGCCCGTTGTCCGAACAGATCTCGGCGAAGTCGGCATCCTCGGACAGGAAGCCGTAGCCCGGGTGCACGGCCTGCGCGCCCACCTGTCGGGCCGCCTCGACGATGGCGGCGGCGTTGAGGTAACTGCGCCGGCTCGACGCCGGCCCGATCCGAACGGCCTGGTCCGCGAGGCGAACGGCCGCCGAGTCGGCATCCGCCGCGGAGTAGACCACCGCGGTCCGGATGCCGAGTTCCCGACAGGCCCGGAGCACCCGCAGCGCGATCTCGCCCCGGTTGGCGATCAGCACGGTCTCGAACATGCGTCCTCCACCCGCGCCATCAGGCCGGATCCAGCTCGACCAGTGGCTGGTCGTACTCCACTGACTGACCGTCCTCGACGAGCACCGCGACCACCCGGCCGGCCCGGTCGGTGACCACCTCGTTCATCAGTTTCATGGCCTCGACGATGGCGACCGGTTGGCCGGGGCGGACCAGGTCGCCCACCGCGACGAAGGGTGCCGCGCCGGGTTCCGCCGCCCGGTAGAAGGTGCCGACGATGGGCGCCCGGACCACGGTGCGCCCGGGCACCGCCGGCCGGATCACCGCCACCGGCACACCGTTGGCCGATGCCGCGCGGTCGTCGCCCACCGACGCGGTCGTCGTCGGCGCCGGGGGTACGGGCTGCGCCGGTGACGCGTCGGGGTGCTGCCACTCGACCTCGAGCATCGTCGTCCCGCTGCGCAGCCGGATGCGGCGCACCGGTCCGGGCAGTTCGGCGACGAGGTGCCGCATCTGCCGGCGCAACCCGGCCAACACCTCCGCGCCGTCCGCCGTGGAGCCGCCGTCCGCCGTGGAGCCGCCGGCCGCAGAGCCGCCGGAGCCAGTGTCGGAGCCGTCGGTCTGCTGCCCGACCGGCGGGTGGTCGGCGTCGAGGCGGACCCCGCCGTGCCCGTTGGACGGGTCGGTGTCGAGGCGCGCCGCGGTCATCGGGCACCCGCTCGGACGTCGGCGCGTGCCGAGCCGAACCGCCGGAACCGCTGGCGGCGGCGACGGACCAGCAGCGCGGTCGGCACGTCGAGCAGCGGCAGCAGGTTGGCCAGCAGCGCGGCGCGCAGGCGGCGGGCGGTCTCGGCCGGGTCCTCGTGTGCGGCCGTCGCCGGCTCCGGCACGATCTCATCGGCCACCCCGAGCCGGCACAGGTCGGGTGCGGTCAGCCGGAGCGCGCGGGCGGCCTGCGGCGCGGCGGACCGGTCCGGCCAGAGGATGGCGGCGCAACCCTCCGGACTGATCACGGAGTAGACGGCGTTCTGGAGCATCAGCACCCGGTCGGCGACCGCCAACGCGAGCGCGCCGCCGCTGCCGCCCTCGCCGGTGATCACCGCCACCACCGGGGTGGGCAGCACGGTGAGGGTGAGGATGTTCTCCGCGATGGCCGCCGCCTGGCCCTGCTCCTCGGCGCCCACGCCCGGGTCGGCGCCCGGCGTGTCGACCAGGGTGACCACCGGCAGGCCGAGCCGGGCGGCGAGGCGCATCAGCCGCAGCGCCTTGCGGTGCCCGGCCGGGCTGGCCATGCCGAAGTTGCGGGCGACCAGCTCGGCGGTCGTGTGCCCCTTCTGATGGCCGATCACCATGACGTGTCGGCCGTCCAGGCGGGCCACACCGCCGACCACGGCCGGGCAGTCCGCGCCGAGCCGGTCACCGTGCAGCTCCACGAACCCGTCGAAGACGGAGTCGAGGTAGTCCAGCGTGGTCGGCCGGCCGGGGTGGCGGGCGACCCGGACCGTGTCCCACGGATCGCGTACCGCCGGCTCCGGGACCTCGAGCGGCGAGGCGACCGGGTCCGGAGGCCCGTCGGCCGGCCGCGCCGTGGCCGGGCTTTCGTCGGCCCGGCACTCGCGACGGGGGGCCTGCTCCTGCCGGGGTACGGGCAGACGGGCCGGCCGGCCGGTACGGGCGGCGGCGAGCAGCGCCATCAGCCGTCCCCGCAGTGACCGGCGCTGCACCACCATGTCCACCTGACCGTGCCGGAGCAGGAAGTCGGCGGTCTGGAAGCCCTCCGGCAGCGCCCGACCGGTGACCTGGCGGATCACCCGTGGGCCAGCGAAGCCCATCCGGGCGCCGGTCTCGGCGAGCACCAGGTCGGTGTTGGTGGCGAACGAGGCCGCCACCCCGCCGTACGTCGGGTCGGTGAGCACGCTGACGGTGAGCAGGCCCGCCTCGCGCAGCCCGGCGATGGCCTGGCTGACCGTGGCCATCTGCATCAGCGACAGCGCGCCCTCCTGCATCCGCGCCCCACCGGAGGCGGTGACCAGAATGAGGGGGACGCGGTCGTCCAGCGCCCGCTCGGCGGCCTGGGTGATCAGTTCACCCACCGCACAGCCCAGGCTGCCGCCGAGGAAGCGGAAGTCCATCACCGCCAGCACGGCCGGGTGCCCGCCGATGGTGGCGGTGGCGCAGACGACCGCCTCGGTCAGGCCGGTACCGGCCCGTGCGGCGGAGAGCCGGTGCGGGTACGGCACCACGTCGACGAAGCCCAGCGGGTCCGACTCGGGCAGCCGGTCGGGCAGCGGGCACAACGTTCCCGGGTCGACGAGTTGGCGCAGGCGTTCCGGCGCACCGAGCCGGCCGTGCGCGCCGCACTCCGGGCAGACGTCCAGGTTGCGCCGCAGCCGTTTGCGGTACAGCAGGCTCGCGCAGCCGGCGCAGCGCGACCAGAGCTGCTCCTCGCGCGGGGCGGTGGCGGTCACGACCGCCGCCCCACCGACGCGGCGTCGAAGGTGTAGAAGCAGTGCGCCATCGCGTCGCGCGGCGAGCGCCACGTCGACAGGTACGGCGACACGTACGGCCGCAGCCGGTCGCTGACGCGGATGAACTCGGGGTGGCCCCGGGCGGCCTCCACGGCGCCCTGCGCCGGCTGCTCGGTCTCGAGCAGGTGTACGTAGAGGTCGTGCAGCCGGTACAGCGAACGGTGCCGGACCCCGACTAGGCCGGGCAGCTCCGTCGCGTCCGACTCGGCGAAGATCTCGGCGACCTGTTCCTCGGCGGTCGGTACCACCTTCGCGACGATCAGCGATCGCTCCATGGCTGGGCCTCCCCCTCCCACGGCGTCCGGGCCGGCGGTGGGTGACCCCCGGACACACTGGACGACTGCCGACACGATGCGGCAGTCCTCGTCACGGCGGCGTCACCGTGGCGGCCCGGTTCGCGACGCTGTTTGGTGACGCTGCGTTGACGCAACCTGTGTATCAGCTATGTGATAGATGATCTTCGCGGCAACCCCGTGACAAACGTTTTCGCAGTTCGGAACTGATCTCACGGTTGTCCGTTACTGGCAGCAAGCCCGAAAGCCGTTGACTCACCGTAAGCGCTATTGATAATCTTCACCGTGGCCAGCCCGGCGGCTCCGGCAGACGGGGCCGCGCCCCGGCAGCCACTGTCGACCCCCACCGGCGCGGGCCGGCGGTGGCGTCACGGGCGGCCGATCCGGGACACAGCAGACAGTCGGGACGAGCGTTCCGCAGGGGGTATCGCCGTGGCCGCTGATCCGTCCGTGCCGACCGCCGGAGGTCCGCCCGAGACCGGCGTCTCGCTGCACCTGCTCGGCGGCTTCCGACTGCTGCACGGCCCGGTGCCCGTGGTGGTGCCGCGCGGTCTGCAACGGGTGATCGCGCTGATCGGGCTGCGCCCCGGCGCCACCCGGAGCCAGCTGGCCGGGCTGCTGTGGCCGGACGCGCCGGAGGAGCGGGCGCTGTCATCGCTGCGCACCGCGCTGTGGCGACTGCGGCAGGACCCGTGCTGCCCGATGACCGTGGCCGGCGACTCGGTCCGGCTGGGCCCGGCGGTCCGGCTGGACGTGGACGAGCTGGTCGGCACGGCCGCTCGGGTCCGCGACGGCGACGACGCACGGACCGCCGCCGGGGCGCTCGCGGCCGGCCGACACGACCTGCTGCCCGGCTGGTACGACGACTGGGTTCTGCTGGACCGGGAACGGCTGCGCCAACTGCGTCTGCACATGCTGGAGCGGGTGGCCGGGCAGCACCTGGTCGCGGGGCGGCACGGCGAGGCCCTCGAAGCCGCGCTGGAGGCGATGGCCGCCGAACCACTGCGCGAGACGCCGCACCGCCTGGTGGTCCGCATCCACCTCGCCGAGGGCAACGCGTTCGAGGCCGTGCACGCCTTCTACGTCTACCGGGACCTGCTGCGCCGGGAGCTGCGCCTCGAGCCCAGCCCGGCGATGAGCGCCCTGCTCGACGACACGCTCGCCCCGATCCGCGCGGCCAGTCGCGAGACGAGCCGGGACGCCGTCGTCGACCGTCCGTCACCGGCCGGCCGCCGTACGTGACGGTGATGTGACAGGTGCTGCGGCACGGTGGGCGAACAGCAGCACGTGGCGACTGACCCGACGGTCGGGGACGCCACCGGCGAAAGGGGTCCCATGAGTCGTCTACTGATCGTCAGCCGGATCATCCCGGGCGCGGAAGGGCGGGTCGCGCAGATCTTCGCCGAGTCCGATGCCACCGAACTACCCGGCCTGACCGGCGTCACGCACCGGTCCCTGTACTGCCTGCACGACCTGTGCGTACACCTGATGGAGACCTCGGACGTCGACCCGGACGCGCTCGCCGCGGCCCGCAACCACCCGCTCTTCCAGCAGGTCAACGAACGGCTCTCCGCACACACCTCGCCGTACCTGCCGACCTGGCGCTCGCCGCGGGACGCGATCGCCGGCTGCTTCTACCGCTGGGACGCCGCCGACGCGCCCGCGCCACACCCGGCCGGTTGAGCGGACGCCCGACGTGTCCAACCCGCCACCGCACGTCCTGATCATCGGCGCCGGCACCGGCGGCCTGTGCCTGGCACACGGACTACGCCGTGCCGGGATCAGCGTCGCCGTCTACGAGCGTCACCGCCACCGCGCCGAGGGGCTGCTCGGCTACCGGGTGGGCATCGGCCCGACCGGTAGCCGGGCGCTGCGCGAGTGCCTGCCGCCGGAACTGTTCGCCATCTTTCTGGCCACCTGCGCCCGACCGCCGCGCTACTTCAACGTGGTCACCCAGAAGCTGAGCGAGACCGCCTCGTTTCCGCTGCGGCCGGACGCCGACCCGGGGCACACCGAGCACTCGGTGGCCCGGATGACGCTGCGACAGGTGCTGCTGACCGGCCTGAGCGACGTGGTCCACTTCGACAAGACCTTCGTCGGGTACGAGCAACGCGACGACGGCACCGTCAGCGCACACTTCGCCGACGGCACCACCGCCACCGGTGACCTGCTGGTCGCCGCCGACGGCACCCACTCGGCGGTACGCCGCCAGTACCTGCCGCACGCGGTCATCTCGGACGCCGGCACCATCAACATCGCCACCCGGATCCCCCTCACCCCGCACACCCGCGACCTCGTGCCGGAGCGGGTCCGCCAGGGCATCTCGCTGATCTTCGGCACCGGCGGGATGATGGGCGTGCTGCACGTCATGGAGTTCAAGTGGGACGCCGGGCGAGTGATCAAGCCCGGCGTCAGCGACGCCGACGCCGCGGTGCTGCGCGACTGGCCGGGCATGTCCCATGACACCACGACCGACAACATCAACCTGATCATCTGGAGCACGGCTCGCCGCTTCCCCGCCGACGTCATGCAGCTACGCGGCCCGGAGCTGATCCGACTCGCCCTGCAGCTCACCCCGAACTGGCATCCGCACCTGCGGGAGCTGCTCAGTCGTGGCGATCCCAGCAGCGCCCTACCCATCAAGGTGTCCACCTCGGAGCCGGTGCCGCCCTGGAAGAGCAGCACGGTCACCCTGCTCGGCGACGCCATCCACACCATGACTCCGGGTCGCGGGGTGGGCGCGAACACCGCGCTGCGCGACGCCCGCCTGCTCTGCCAGCAGCTCACCCGGGCCGCCGCCGGCGACAAGACACTGCTCGAGGCGGTGGCCGACTACGAGGCGGCCATGCTGCCGTACGGCTCTGCGCGGGTCGCCGAGTCGCTGCACCGCAGTGGCACCAGCGGCGACGACCGGATGTACAAGCCGGTGGTGGGACGGCTCGCGCTACTCGGTGCGCGCGGCTACTTCGGGGTGACCAGCCGCGTGCCCCGGTTGCGCCGGCGGTTCGTCGACGACTTCCACACCTACGAGGGCGATCAGGACTGATCGGGGTTCGACCGACCCGGGCCCGACGTTCCCGCCGGACCCGGGTCTCGTCGCGTAACGGCGCGACGCTGCGTCACCCGTCGGGTACCCGGTGCGGCGGCCGTCCCACCGGCAGCGCACCCGGCCGGTCCTCTCTGTCGTCGTCAAAACGCGTGTGCGAAGCTGCGGCGAGTTTTTCTCGTGACTTTTCCGACGACGTGAGAGGGAGGTTCGCCGTGGCGTGGTCTATCGGACACTCGCTGATAGTGGTAGTAGTACTGCTCCTGGGCCTGGCCGCCGGTTGGGTGCTGCGCGGCCGGCAGGGCGTACGGCAGGGTCCGTCGATCGTGGATGGTGACCCCGTCGCCGGCCTGGCTGTGATCTCCACGCCGCCGCCGGCGGCCACCACCGACCCGGCACAGGCGGAGGCGGCTGTCGACCCGAATCCGGTCGCGGTCGCCGACGAGCCGGCCCCGGTGGACACGGTCAGCGCCCCTGCGGCCGTGACCACCAGCGTTCCTCCGGTCGACGCGCCGGCCGACACCCCGAGCACCGTCGACCCGGCCGACATGGCCCTGACCGACACCCCGCCGGCCAGCCCGGTCGTCGAGCAGCCCGAGCCCGCCGCCGCACCGGACCTCGAGCCGGTCGCGACCGAGGAGCAGGCCGCGCCAGCGACGGTGGTCGCCCCCCGCCAGCCGGAGCACGACGACCTGCCCACCGACACCACGCCGGCCGAGCCGGCCGCGCTCGACACCGAACCGGTCGACACCACCCCGGGCGAGGCCACCCCGCTCGACACCACCCCGGCCGAGCCGGCCGCGCTCGACACCGCGCCGGTCGACACCACCCCGGCCGAGCCGACCGCGCTCGACACCACGCCGGCCGAGACCACTCTGATCGACACGAGCGCCGCTGACGCGACGCCGGTTGACGCCCTGCCGGTCGACGCCACGCCGGTCGAAACGACGCCGGTCGACGCGACGCCGGCCGACACCACGCCAGTCGGCACCACGCCCGCCGACACGGCGCTGGCGGACGTTGACGAGGAGCCGGCGCGACCGGCGGTGGCCACGCCGCCGGTCCGGGACGCCGACGTCGCCACGCCGAGCGCGGCGGTCGTCGACCCGGCGGCCCCCGCCGACGACTTCCGCCGGATCCAGGGAGTCGGGCCGAAGATGGCCGCCGCGTTGCAGGATGCCGGCGTGCGCACGTACGCCCAGCTCGGCGAGCTGGACGAGCCGGCGCTGCGGGACCTGATCCGGGCCGCCGGCCTCCGCGCCACGTCCGGGCTGGCCAGTTGGCCACAGCAGGCCCGGCTGCTCGCCGGCGCCGGTGACGAGGTGGTCGCGGTGCTGCCGGGCAGCACCCAGAACTGACACCTACGACCTGAGCCCTCGGCCAATCGTCCAGCGCGGACGGTCTGCCGGGGGCTCGGCCGTTCCAGGCTTCACGAATGTTGTCAGCCCCGTCCCGTCCCGGACCCGCCCCGTCCCCGCGCCGATCATGAAGTTGTGGTGGGAGACAAATCAACCGTGATAGCAGTGAACGGGCACCACTAGTCCATGATCGGTGGGGATTGAGGCCCGAGCCGCTTTGACGCGCGCGATCTTGCACTTTCTGCCTCGACATCGGGCGCATATATTGCAAATCGGCGACCGAAACTGCAAGATCGCCGGGGCGGGGCGGGGCGGGGCGGGGCGGGGCGGGGCAGGGCAGTGCGAGGCGGGGCAGGGCGGGTTTGCGTAGTTACCGCAGGGCGCGTGCGGCGAGCTGCCGGTCCAGTTGACGCGACAGCCTCGCTACCGAGACCCCGACCCGGTCGGGGGAAACGCATCCGATCCGGGATAGCCCCGTCGGCTGCTCGCTACCGTCGGTGAAGGTGGCCCGGACGGTCCGCCGAGCCGACCGGTACGCAGGAGCAACCCGTGCACTTCGCCGCGCCGGATCCTGGACCCCGGCAGGCCCGCCCTCCACTGCGCGAACCGGACTCCCCGCGCCGGGTGACCTTGCTCGAGCTCTTCTTCGACCTGGTGTACGTGGTCGCGCTCGCGCTGATCTCCCGGGGCATGGTCGAGCACCTCGACTGGCATCAGGCCGGACGGGCGCTGATCCTGCTGGCGGCCGTCTGGTGGACCTGGACGATCACCACCCTGGTCACCGACCTGTACAACCCCGCGCGAACCGAGATCAAGCTGCTGATCTGCGGGGTGATGTTCGGCGCGCTGCTGATGACCACGGCGATTCCGGGGGCGTTCGACGACAGGGGGATCGTCTTCGCCGGCGCCTATGTGGCGATCCACCTCGGGCGCGGGCTGTTCCTCATCCCGGCCGTACGCCGCCACCCGGAGACCCAGCGCCGGGCGGCACGGATCTTCACCTGGTTCGTCGTGTCGTCGATCCCCTGGATCACCGGCGCGTTCGTCAGCGGTGACGCGCGGATGGCGTGCTGGGCGCTCGCGCTCGCCATCGACTACAGCGGCTTCCGGCTCGCGTACCCCGTGCCGGGGCTCGGCGTGGTGCCGGAGCAGCAGCGCAACGTCACGGCAGAGCACCTCTCCGAGCGGTACCAGCAATTCTTCATCATCGCCCTCGGCGACGCCATCCTGACGATCGGGACGATGTTCAGCATGGGGCGCTCCGAGCGGCAGACCATCATGGCGTTCACGGTGGCGTTCCTGACCACGCTGCTGCTCTGGCGGATCTACGTCCACAAGTCCGGCGAGCTGCTGCC
This sequence comes from Micromonospora sp. CPCC 205539, assembly GCF_036906815.1. Classification (NCBI taxonomy): domain Bacteria; kingdom Bacillati; phylum Actinomycetota; class Actinomycetes; order Micromonosporales; family Micromonosporaceae; genus Micromonospora; species Micromonospora sp. CPCC 205539. The sequence continues at coordinate 65,717 of NZ_JBAKHW010000010.1, forward strand.
GGTGGCCATCAAGTCGGCCGAGTCGCCGAGCAAGTTCCTGTTCAGCGCGCCGTACACCCATCTCGTGATGATCGCGGGCGTGGTGACGACGGCCTCCGGCTTCGAGTTGGTGCTGCACCACCCGGCCGGGCGGACCCCGCCGGCCTGGGCGGCGGTGATCCTCGGCGGCCCGGCGCTGTTCCTGCTCGGCCGAAGCGCCTTCGAGTACGAGGTGTTCAGCCGGGTGTCGGCGTCCCGCCCCGGCGGCCTGCTGGCGCTGCTGACCATCGCGCCCGCGGTCTTGTACCTGCCGCCGATCGCCGCCTCCACAGGCGCCCTGCTGGTGCTGGTCGGTGTGGCCTACGCGGATCACCGGCGCAGCCACGGCCGGCCGCCCGAAGCGCCCGCCCCACCGCACTGAAGCGGTCGGTCAGCGTGGGCCCGCCCCGGCCAGCAGCCGGCCCGCGTGCGGCACGTACGGCGGGATGCCCAGGCCGGTGAGCAGTTGGTGCACGGTGGCGGTGGCCGCCGTGAGCACCGGGCGGCCGAGGCGGGCCTCGACCAGCGGCACCGCGGCCAGCGACGGCAGTTGCACGCAGGCGGAGAGGACCACCGCGTCCACGTCGGTCACGTCCAACCGGTCGGCCAACTCCACCAGCCGAGACGTCGGGATCCGACCCACCGCGACGTTGTCCGGCTCGCTGAGGCTCACCGCCTCGGTCACCTGCACACCGTGCCCGGCGAGGTAGGCGACGACGGTCGCGGTCAGCGGCGGCAGGTACGGCGCGATCAGGGCCACCCGGCGCGCGCCCAGTGCCCGCAACCCGGCCACCAGCGCACCCGCGCTGGTCACGACCGGCATGCCGTGCCCGGCGCGGTTGGCCGCGCGACCCAGTCGCCGCTCGGCCCGCTCGTGCGCGCCTGCGCCCTCGCACATCACCGCCACCAGGCAGGCGTACGCGAGCACGTCGCAGCGGGCGTCGGCCAGCTCGGCGGCGCACCGGACCGAGGAGCGGTTCATCCGGGCCAGTTCGTCGGGGGTCACGTGGTGCAGCCGTACGCGGCTGGCATGGGTCGTGAAGCTCACCGTCGGGTCGACGCTCTCGCGCCGACGCAGCATCGCCGGGACCTCGGTCTCCATGGTGGTGTTCGAGCTGGGCACCACGAGGCCGATCCGGTAGCCGCTCACACCAGCGCCCCGGCGTACCCCCGAACCTGCAACCGCTGCCTAGCGGTGCCGCCGAGGCGCACCTGGAGCCCGAGCGGCGCGGCAGCGCGGCGCACCTCGTCCAGGTGCAGCGAGCCGTGCCGGTCGACGGTGAGCACCGGCGGCTCCTCCAGCTCACCCGCGGGAGCATGGAAGGACAGCAGGGTCACCGAGGTGGTGAGGTAGGCCGGGTAGGCGGCGCGGGCCGCCGCCTCGTCCCGGTGCGCGAGCACCACCAGGTCGTCGAGGTGGGCGAAGTCGGCGGCGAGGCCACTGGCCTTCCAGTGCGCCGGCTCCTCGGCCGCGCCGGTCAGGTGCCTCGACCGGTTCGCCGAGGTGATGTAGAGGTGGTCCGAGCCGGTCTCGGCGAGCGCCCGCTCGAAGAACGCGTTGGACGGGCAGGTCAGCCCGGGCGCGATCACCTGAGTGGTGCGCAGCCCACAGTCGATCTGGGTGAGGTGGTCGGGCAGTCGTTCCGCCGCCGGGCCCCGGAACCCGAACGGCCCAGCGCCGTACAGGGAGTCCATGAGCGTTCGCACCCGGCCGACCGGTAGCCGGGGCGAGATCCGGGACCAGTCGAACATGCCCGGGATCCGGCCGACCGCGGTGGTGATGCTGCCGACCTGGGCGACCGGGCGGCCCTTGGCCAGGTTGACCCGACGCACGGTGGCCGCGTCCGGTCGGGTGACGATGACGTAGAAGTTGGCGAAGGCCGCCGCGACTACCGCGCCGCCGGCGAGCGCGCGGGCGGCAGCCGCCACGTCCTCGGGACGGTCGATGTACAGGGGCGGTGTCGGGACGTCCATGAATCCTCCTCGGCGATGGCCGTGAGGCAGTTCTACGTCCGGCGGACGGTGCGGCGGCGGGTGGGTCGCCGATCCGATAGCCGACGGCCGTTACCCGGTGCGGGCGGCCGATGGCCGGCCGTACCGACGGCGGCCGACATCATCCGGAAAGACGATCCGCCGGTCGTCGCGGCGTCCGTTAGCCGCGAGACCCAATTGGGTACAAGGCCTGCACCTCGGATCCACCACATTCCTTCAGGAGGCAGCGATGCGCGGCACCTCGATACTCGGAGTCATCGTCGTGATCTGGCTGGTGATCGGCGCGATCGCCGCCGGCCAGCGGGGCTACTACAGCGGCGACGACACCAACTGCGCCGAAGCGGGCACCATCCTGGTCACCATCGTGGCCGGGCCGCTGAACTACATCGGGGCCAACCCCAAGATCGACTGCAAGCTTCCTGAGCCGTCCAAGTAGGACGCCAACGACCACCGGCCGCCCGGGCGATCGTCGTGATCGTCCGGGCGGCCGGCTGTGCGCTCGGGTTGGGTGCGCTGGTCAGTGCTCTCAGCGGAAGCAGTGCGCGATCGGTACCGCGCTGCCCTCGCAGTTGGTCGGTTCGTTCTCGACGACCACGCTCTCGTCGTCGATCTTGACTTGGGCATGTTCGGCGAAGATGCCGCCCGGCCGTACCGTGGCCGAGTTCCGGGTGACCTTGCTGGTGTAGATCGCCAACGAGCCTGCGGTGGCGTAGAGACCGCCACCCTTCGACGTCGCACCGACCGCCGCGTTGCCGGTCACGTCGCTGCCCCGCACCAGCAGGTTCGACTTGTCGGCGTAGATGCCGCCGCCGATGCCGTGGGTGGTGTTGCCGTCGACCACGCTGTCGTCGATCGGCATGAGCCCCTTGACCGTGGAGATACCGCCGCCGTTGACGGTCGAGGTGTTGCCGCGGACGGTCATCTTGCGCAGCACCAGCACCGCGTCGGAGTTCGCTGCCCCGCCGCCGACCTGCGCGGTGTTGTTGAGCAACTTGGTGTCGTACACCTTGGTCCGGGCCGAGAAGCTGGCCAGCCCGCCGCCCTGGCCGGCGCTGTTCTCCGCGAAGGTGGTGGTGTCCACGTCCGCCGCGCCCCGGTAGTTGCCGAGCCCGCCGCCGTAGCCGTTGGCGGTGTTGTGGTGGAACTCCGAGCGCTTCAGGGTCAGCACTCCGCCGTTGAGCAGGCCCCCGCCCTTGCCCGCGGCGCCGGAGGCGCTGTTGCCGACGAAGGTGGAGTCGGTGACCACCATGTTGCCGTCGTTGAAGATCCCACCACCGCCGCCCTCGGGAGACAGCGAGGTGCTCTGGGTGACGGTGACCCGCTCCACCACGGCCGTGGCACCGTGCACGACGTGCACGCTGCCGCCCTCGATGGCCGAGCGGCCGTTGTGCAACTCCAGGTCACGCAGCGTCAGCTCGCCACCGTCGCGGACCGTGAAGAAGCGGAACGCGGCGGCCTGGGCGTCCCGGGCGATGGTGGCGCCGGCACCGTCGATGGTGATGGGCTGGTAGATCACCGGCAGGCCCGCGGTGTCGTCGGCCGGGTTGTGCGGCGGCGCGTCGGCGTCCCCGGGGGTCTCCGCGGCGTCGGCCTCCTCCCGCGCGTCCTGGATTCCGCCGTCGTACTGGTCGGTCTCGTGGAACGCCTCGTTGAGCGTGTACCGGCACTTGGGGGCGAGCCGCAGCTCAGCGCCGCCCTCGGCGTTGGCCCGTACCAGCGCGGCCACCAGCTTCGCCGCGTCGCAGGGCACCGACACCACGCCCCGCGTACCGGTGCCCTGCGTCTGCGGGCGGGCACCGTCGGCGTTCCGCTCGGGTGCCCCGGAGTTGTCGCCGCGCCGGTCGTCGTCGGCCTGGGCTGCGGCGGTCAACCTGCCCAGGCCAACGAGGGTGAGGTCGCGGTCGGCGGCCGCGGCGACACCGGCCGCGCCCACCACGAGGCTCCCGGCCAGAACCCCACCGGCTAAGAACCATCGGGACCTTCGTCTGTGCCGTACCGGGCGATCCCCTCCGCGGAACGTGGACATCAAGGTGCCTGCCTTCCTGCCTGCGTGACGTGCCGCGCCGATTCGGTCGCGGGGCGCTCGACGTGCTGTCGACCACCAGAGGCCACGATAAAGCCGTAATACGGACAGGAAGGTGTGAACGTGAATTAGTGCTGCTATTCATCTTTAAAAGCGCCTCGAGGAGCGCCGCGATCACCCGCCGACGTGGATCCCGGGCCGACGCAGCCGGTTGGGCTCGCTGCGTCGGATGATCTCGCGTACCACCGGCGGGGTGTCCCCCCGACCGAGGATCAGGTAGCGCAGCAGGTGTTTGATCGGGCTCCCCTCCGACCACTCGAAGTGCGCGTGCGGCCGGACCCCGGTGGCGTCCCGCAGAGCCAGCAGGATCGCGGCGATCGCGTTGGGCGCGGCCGGACTGCTGGCCTGCAGCACCCGGAACCCGCCCACCTCGACGCCGTGCACCCGCAGCACCTGACTGAACTCCGACGGGTCCACCACGTCGATCTCCAGGAAGAGCACGTCGGCCGCACCGGGCACCGGGTTCATCCCGCGCTGCGCCCGCTCCTTGACCGTGTACTCCTTCACCGAGCCGCTCTGCCGCTTGTTGGCGATCAGGTGCAGCTGGCCGTCGTGAGCCAGCGACTCGGTGATGAACCGGCGGGCAGGCTCGTCGAACTCGATCCGCTCGGCGCGCAGCTCGGTGGTTCGGCTGACCCGGGAGATCAGCGAGACCACGATGATGCCGAGGATGAACAACGCGGAGATCGTGAACCCGTCCGGCTGCTCGATGACGTTGTCCAGCAGCGCGTACCCCAGCACCAGGGTGAGCACCGTGAAGCCGACGGCCGAGGTGCGCTGGTGGTGCCGGGCCGCCGAGATGGTCACCGCCACCGCCCCGGAGACCATCATCGCGAGGATGCCGGTGGCGTACGCCCCGGCCTGGGCGTTGACGTCGGCCCCGAAGGCGATCGTGATGGCGACGCTGACCAGGGTGTAGACGATCACGACCGGACGTACGGCACGCCCCCACTCCGGGGCCATGCCGTACGAGGGCAGGTACCGGGGCACGATGTTGATCAGTCCGGCCATGGCCGAGGCGCCGGCGAACCAGAGGATGAGCACGCTGCTCAGGTCGTAGACGGTGCCGAACTCCTCGCCCAGTTGCTCGTGCGCCAGGAAGGCCAACGCCCGGCCGTTCGCGGCCCCGCCCGGCCGGAACTCCTCGGGCGGGATGAGCACCGTCGTCACGAACGTGGTCGAGATCAGGTACACCGACATGATCAGGGCGGCGGTGGTGAGCAGTCGACGGGTGTTGCGGATCCGGGCGGCCAGCCGGGCTTCCCGGTCGGGGCCGGGCGCCGCCACGAGCGGCATCATGCTGACCCCGGTCTCGAAGCCGGACAGCCCCAGCACCAGCAGCGGAAAGGCCAGCGCGGCGGTGGTCAGGACCTGTCCCGGCCCGCCGCTCGCGGTGAGCGCGGCCGTCCAGTTCGACACGATGCCCGGGTCGGCGGCGATCCGGGACGCCGCGACCACCACGATCACCGCGTTGAGCACCAGGAAGATCGCGACCAGCGGTATGGCCACCACCACGGCCTCGCGGAAGCCGAGCAGGAACACCCCGCCGAGGATGAGCAGCAGCGCCACGGTGAACGCGACCGCGACGAAGCGGCCGCCCAGGGCGTCCGGCAGGTACGGGTTCTCCAGCAGGTGCACGGTGGCGTCGGCCGAGGAGAGGGTGATCGTGATGATCCAGGAGGTGGCCACGAACCCGAGCAGCACCAGCACGACGATCTTGCCCCGCCAGAACGGCAACAGCCGTTCCAGCATCGCCACCGAACCCTGCCCGTGCGGGCTCTCCTGGGCCACCCGCCGATACATCGGCAGCATCCCGAACAGGGTGAGCGCGACGATCAGCAGGGTGGCCACCGGGGAGAGCGCCCCGGCCGCCACCGCCGCGATGCCGGGCAGGTACGACAGGGTGGAGAAGTAGTCGACGCCGGTCAGGCACATCACCTGCCACCAGGCGTGCGACCGGGTCTGCCCCTCGCTCGCCTCCGGGCCCGGTGGTCGTACCTGATGGCGGAAGAGCCACTGACGCAGCGCGCTGGCCGGCGGTGCCGGCCGGGCCGGGCTGTTCACCCGCTCGGGCATGACGACACCCTGCCGGCCACCCTGGTGCGGGCGGGCCGGGTCGCGGGCGGCACGCAGCGCCGGATCCGGCCCGCCCGGCGGCTGGCGGCGTGGTGTCCCGCGGCGCGGTCTCGACCGGTGCTCGTCAGGCATCGGTGGGCAGCCCGGCCGGGACGGACGGGTCGGCGTCGATCATCCCGCACCCGGCCGGGCGGCGGGTCGCGGCACCGTGCCGCCCGGCCGCAGCGGGCCGGGCCACGCGGGCCGGGGTCGTGCGGCGGGCCGGCGCCGGGCCAGGACGGTCATGGCGCGGGCGTACCCACTAAGGGCCTGGCGACACCCCGACCCGCCGGCTTCCCCGCCGATGGCACCGACCGCGCCCTGTCCCGGCGGGCTCCCCACGACCGATGGCACCGACCGCGCCCCGCCCCGCCAGCTCCCCCACCCACCGGCGGCCGACACCCCCCGGGTCGGCCGACGGTGGTACCCGACCGGCTCCCCCGCGCCGGTCGGCACCCCCGGGGCCGCCGCGGATCTCGGCGAGGCGCCTGGGGCGGTTGGAGCTGACGGGTGGGACGCGTCCCCGCGCTCCGCCGCCCCCCAAAGGGCGGAACGCGGGGACCCCCCGTCCCGGCTACTGCAGGAACGCCCCAAGGGGCGAGAGCAGCAACCGGCCGAGCGCCGCGGCGTTGTCGTCCAACCGCGTGCGCTCACACTCGTGCAGGTGCGGATCGTGCCGGCACCGCCAGATCTTCTGTGCGTTGCGCCAGGCGACATCGCGGGTGTACTCGACCAGTTCCCCCTGGTACCAGTCGTCGATGTCGCCGTTGAGCATGTCGATGAGCAGCTGCCACCGCTCCAGATAGCCCCGGCGCAGGCCGGGGATCTTGTCCGCGAAGATCCTGTTGATCTCGAGGTAGTCATGGTGCTGGTCGCTGCCGTCGACCGGCTCCGATTCCAGGTGGTCGAAGGTGGTCACCAACGCGAACGGCAGGTCGAAGTTGATGTGCGCGTTGACCCCGGCGGCCGCCGACGGCAGCGGACGCGCGTCCGGCCCGCGCATCCGCTCGAACAGGCACGACCAGGCCTTCGGGGTGCCCGGGCTGGAGTCGGTCCACAGTCGCATCGCGTCGAAATACCGCGCCGCGAACTCGACGTCCAACCGGGACAGGAAGACCGGGTCGACGAACCGGTCGTCGTACAGCCCGTCCAACACGCTGCTGGTGATGGTCAGGTAGAGCTGGTTGAAGTCGGCCAGCGGGCAGCTGTCCTCCAGCGGCGGCAGCCGCACCAGCATGTCCTGGAGTTTGGTGAGATTGTCGACCACCGCCGGCACGTCTGCGGGGTGGTCGGCGAGCAGGTCGACGATGTCCCGCTGCACGGGCCCCCAGACCGGTTCGGTCATCTCTCCTCCATGGGTGGTCCGCGGCACCCCCGTGCCGCCGTCGACGGTGCTCAGCCTTTCAGCCGACCCCCACCCGCCGAATCAGTAGAACGACGTATCCCGACGCACACAGGCGTCCGCTGACGGAGCGGTCGGTCAGTCAGCCGCGGCGGTTGCGCAGCTGGATCGCGCTGGCCTGAACGCGGGTACGGACCTGGAGCTTGTCGAAGATGTGCGACACGTGCACCCCGATGGTCCGCTCGCTGATGAACAGCCGCAGCCCGATCTCCTTGTTGGTCAACCCCTCGGCGACCAGGGCCAGCACCTCGCGTTCCCGCGCGGTGAGCACCGTCAGCTCGTCGTCGGCCGACTCGGTCGGCACCGCGCCCCGCGCGCCGCCGGTGGGCTCGCTCTCGTCCAGCGACACCCGGGCCCGCCCGGCCAGTGCCCGGATCTCCGAGGTCAACGGCACCGCGCCCAACCCCTGCGCCACCCGGTACGCCTCGCGCAGCAGCTTGCCAGCGGTGGCCACCCGGCTCCGCCGGGCCAGCAGCGCCTCCGCCTGCCGCAGCCGCGAGTACGCCGCCGGATAGGGGTGGTTACGCCGGTCCCACTCGACGACCGAGAGGGCCCACAGCTCCGGGTCGCTGCCGTCCAGGCGACTCACCTCGGCGGTGCAGAGCGCCAGGAAGCCCTCCACCACCGAGCGCACCGGGCCGGCCGCCGAGGCGCTCTTGCGGGCCACCCGATCGGCCACGTCGCGCAGGCGGCGCACCGCCGTCGGGTCCACCGCCACCGTACGGCTGGCGTGCGCCTCCGCCTCGGCCCGCAGGCCGTGCCAGACCAGCGCGGCGAGGATCGTCACGTCGTCGGAGCGGCTCTCGGTCAGGCCACGTTGCACCGCCTGCCGCGCCACGTCGTGCCGGCCCTCCCACATGGCCAGCCCGGCGCGCAGGGTGAGCAGCGGGATGACGTGCCGGGCCCCGCCGCCGGCGAGCACGGTGGCCACCGCGTCGAGATCGCGGTCGGCGGCCTGGATGTCGCCGTAGCCCACCGAGAGCCGGCATCGGGCCAGCAGCAGCTCGACGGCGTCCGCGCCGGACGGCCGGTGCCGCAGCGCGGCGGCGACCACCTTCTCGGCCTCGGCCCACTGGCCCACCCGGAACAGCCCGTTGGTGGCGATGGCCAGCAGTCGGGTCTCCCAGGTGCGGCCCAATCCCAGCTCGGCCACCCGCTCGGCGCCGCGGCGGGCCACCACCACACCCTCCTCGAGGATGTTCAGCGGGCCGGTCAGCAGCTCCGCCAGGTGCAGGTACGCGCAGGCCACGTCCTCCGGCCGACCGGCGCGCTCGGCGGTGTCGAGGGCCCGGCGCATCACCGCCAGCCCGGCGTCCGGGTCCTCCAGGTAGGCGTCGCTGAAGCCGAGCGCGGAGCTGGCAAGCACCACCGCGGTGGCGGAACCCTCCACATCGGCGGCCAGCGCCAACGCCTCCCGGGCCCGCTGGCCGGCGTCGACGTACCGGCCCAGGTGCAGGAGCAGCTCGGCCAGGTGCGCGGCGGCGGTGGCCCGGTCACGCGGTGAACAGTCCGCCGCCTCCAGCGCCCGCTGGTACTCCTCCTCGGCCAGCGCGGAACGCCCGGCGGCGGCCAGGTAGCGGGCCCGACGGATGTGCAGCGCGCAGCTCGGCGCGCCACCCTGCACCTCGGCCAACTCCTCCAACAGCGCCAGTGCCCGCGCGTGCTCGCCGCAGTGGTGGGCCGCCTCGGCGGCGTGCCCGAGCAGTTCGACCCGGTCCACCGCCGCCGAGCCGGCCGCCAGCTGCAGCGCCGCCGACCAGTGCCGGTGCGCCTCGGCGTAACCGTGCAGCCGCTCGGCCTCCTGCGCCGCGGCCACCGCCGCCGGCAGGGCCCGGGCCGGCTCACCGGCCAGCCGCCAGTGGTGCGCCAGGCGGGCCTGGTGCAGCTCGGCCGGCGCCGCGGTCAACGCCTCGGCGTACCGGCGGTGCAGCCCGGACCGCTCGGCCGGCAGCAGCTCGTGCTCCAGCACCTCGGCCACCAGCTTGTGCCGCAGCCGGTAGCCGTCGTCGGCGCCGACGAGCAGCCGGTGTGCAACGGCCGCGCGGGCCGCTTCGATGAGTTCGTCCTCCGGCAGCCGGAGCACCTCGGCGAGCAGCCAGTGCTGCACCGGCTCGACTCCGGCGGCGACCGCGTGCACCACCGCGTGGGCGTGCTGCGGCAGCGCGTCGACCCGGTCGAGGAAGATCTCGCGCAGCGTCTCGGACAGCCCGTCCCGGCCGTCGCGCAGGTCGCGGGCCAACTCCTCGATGACGAACGGGTTGCCGCCGCTGCGCTGCCACACCTGCTCGGCCGCGTCGGCGGGGAGCGCCCGACCGACCACCGCGGCGGCGAGCAGCTCGGTGTCGGCCCGGTCCAGTGGTGCCAGGTCGAGCACCCGCACCGTACGCAGCCGGCGCAGCTCGGTGAGCACGCGGCGCAGCGGGTGCGCGCCCTGCAGGGACTCGGCGCGGACCGCGGCCAGCACCGAGAGCTGGAGGTCGCCCAGCCCGGCCAGCAGGTAGAGCAGCAGCTGCCGGGTGCTGCGGTCGACCCACTGGAGGTCGTCGAGGATCAGCACCAGCGGGCGGCCCTCGGCGATCAGGTGCAGCCCCCGGGAGACCCGCTCCAGCAGCGCGCCCGCGCCGTCCGGGCCGGCGGTCTCGTCGGCGAACATCTGCAACAGCCCGCGAACCGCCGAGGACGTACGCGCGTGCGCGGCGGACAGGTCCGCGTCGAAGCGTCGCAGCGCCTGCAACAACGGATGCAGCGGTGATGCGTCGCCGATGTCCAGGCAACTGCCGTTAAGCACCAAGGCACCCTGGCCGCGCAATCGGGCACCGATCTCGCCGAGCAGCCGGGTCTTACCCACACCACTCTCACCGGTCAGGAAGACGGCGGCGGTCTGCCCCTGCGTGAGGTCGCCGAGCAACGCGGACCGAACCGTCTGCACCAGCTCGGCCCGACCCACGAGTGGTGCCGTGTCCACATCGCTGGCCATGGCACGCAGCCTAATCACACGCCCCCGTACCGTTCTACGGCCATCTGCCGCTTCTGGTACTCCTCGCGTCGACATTGCGACTAAAGGTTGCGTGTGGCCGACATACGTCGTTCTGCCGATCCCCCGTCGGCCCAGGGGTGTCAATCTCCGGAGGTCAACAGCCATAAGCGCAGGGAGAGGCCGGTGCGGTACCCATGACCACCATCGTCGTCGACACGCAACGGACCCCTTCGCCTCACTGGCCGGTACCGGAGGAGAGACGCACGGTCACCGTGCTCTTCGCCGACATCGTCGGCTCCACCGCGCTGGTCGACCGGCTGGACCCGGAGGACGTCCGGGCGCTGCAACGGGCCTACTTCGACACCGTCGCGGGGGTGCTGCACCGCTGGCACGGAGTGGTCGAGAAGTACGTCGGCGACGCGGTGATGGCGCTGTTCGGCGCGCGGCACTCGGACGGCTTCGACGCGTACCGTGCGGTCCGCGCCGGATTGGAGATCCAGGCCGCGCTCGACCGCCGGCCGCTCATCGGGGACGTCGCGCTGCGGCTGCGGGTCGGCGTGGCCACCGGCGAGGTGGTGGTCGACCTGGGCGCCGCGGTCAGCGGCGGTCACGGCGTGGCCAGCGGCGCGGTGATCACCACCGCGGCCCGCCTCCAGGAGTACGCGCCACCCGGCGCCGTGGCACTCTGCGCGGCCACCGCCCGGGCCACCGCCGGGCTGATCGCCCAGCGCCGGTTGACGCCGGTGGCGGTCGCCGGGCGGGTGCCGGCGGTGCCGGTCTGGCACGCCGTCGGCCCGCTGCGCCCGGACACCGACCGGCACGACGGCCCGCTCATCGGCCGCCGCCGCGAGCTGGCCACGGCCCGGGACCAGCTGAGCCGGGCGATCCGCGAGCACAACCCGCGCTGGGTGTCGCTGGTCGGCCCGCCCGGCAGCGGCCGCAGCCGACTGCTGCACGAGCTGACCCACGCACTGGCCACGGTGGACGGCGTGCCGGTGCGCTGGTGCGTGGCGGCCTGCCCCCCGTACCCCGATGAAGTGCTGGCGCCGGTCGCGCAGCTGCTCCGGGGGATCGCCGGGGTCCGCGATGGCGACGACCCGGCGGTGGTCCGGGACCGGCTGACCGCGACCCTGACGCCCCTGTTCCCGCCGGCCCGGGTCACGACGGCGGTGCCGGTCCTGGAGCGGCTGCTGGCCACCCCGGACGGTTCGCCGGCGGCGCTGGCCGGTGCGGCGGTCGGCCGGGACGTCCTGCTGCGCCTGGCCGCCCGCCAGCCGGTGATCGTCGCCGTGGACGACCTGGAGCGGGCCGCGCCGATGGTCAGCCGATTCCTGCACACGCTGTTCACCGCAGCCACGATCCGTGGTCTGCCGCTGGCCGTGGTGACCCTGCACCAGCCGCACTGGGTCGACACCCAGCCCGGCCCGGCGCGACGGCGGCACCGGGTGACGGTCGGTCCACTGACCGCCGTGCAGACCGGTCGGCTGCTGCGTCACCTGCTCACCCGGGCCGGGCAGCCGATGACCCTGGTCGACCGGCTACTGCCACTGGTGGGCGGTCGACCAGGGCACGCCGCGGCGTACACGGGATCCATGGTGGCCGGCGCGGACCCGGCGGCGCTGCCGCTGCCGGAGGCGGTACGCCGGACCGTCGGCGCGGAGCTGGACCGGCTCGACGGCGAGCAGCGGGCGACGCTGATGGCCGCCGGCATCCTCGGCGTGGTGATCTCCGGCGCGGCACTGGACCGGGTGCTGGGCTGGGCGCCGGGCCGGGCCGGGCCGGCCCTGCGCGGGCTCGCCGCCGCCGGACTGCTACTCCCCCGCCGTGCGGGCGGGTACGCGTTCGCCTCGCCCGCGCTTCGCCGGGTCGCCGCCGACCGGCTGCCCCGCGCGTTGCGCGCCGTCTTCAGCCGGCGAGCCGCCCAGGCCCCACCTGGTCCCCTTCGGCGGGAGACTCGCCCCCCGGGCAACCAGCCTGCAGCCGCTCGCGTCGGTGTCGTGCGTCTCGACGAGGCCCGCTCTCGGGCCCGCCGCCCCGACGCCGCCAGCTCGACGCTCACCGCGGCACGGCCGACGACCGTCCGTGCGCTGCGCGCGTCGCCTGGTGGCGGATCAGCCCCTCCGCGCGAGCACGTCCGACCACAGACAGCCCGGGAACCAGACGATCGGACCACCAGGCGGGGCCAGGCCGGGCAATCGGACCTGGTCGCGTCCTCCGGCTCGACGGAACGACCTCCCTGGCACAAGCCCTTTGCTCTGCTTAACTCCCCGCAACACCGAACGTCCGCTATCCGGACACCGGGTGTTGCGTCCGTTGAAGCAGAGCAAAGAACCGCCGATGGTCGAGCCGCCGGATGGGCGGCGTGACCCGGGTCAATCCGTCGGCCCCCGGGAGATTGGCCACGATGCCGACGGCCTAGCGTCGTGGCCGTGACGGAGACCCTGCTGCCCGCGCCCCCGCCGGTCGACGCACCGGCGGCCCGGCGCGGTGGCGTCGCCGCCGTGGGACTGGTGCTCGGCGGTGCGCTGTCGGTGCAGTTCGGCTCCGCCATGGCCGCCCTGCTGTTCCCGCGCACCGGGGTCGCCGGCGCGGTGACCCTGCGCCTGACGATCGCGGCCGTGCTGCTGCTCCTCGTGTGCCGGCCCCGGCTGCGCGGATACGACCGGGGCGCCTGGGTGGCGGTGTGCGCGTTCGGGCTGGCGCTGGCCGGCATGAACTCGCTGTTCTACCAGGCCATCGAGCGGATCCCGCTGGGCCCGGCGGTGACCCTGGAGGTGCTCGGCCCGCTGGCGCTGTCGGTGTTCACCGCCCGCCGGCTGGCCAGTTGGTGCTGGGCGGGGCTGGCGCTGGCGGGGGTGGCGCTCCTCGGGCAGGGCGGCTTCGACCGGCTGACCCCGGCCGGCGTGGCCTTCGCGTTCGGCGCGGGTGCCATGTGGGCCGCGTACATCGTGTTCAGCGCTCGGGTCGGCGGCCGGTTCCCGGGCGCGGACGGGCTCGCCCTGGCCCTGAGCCTCGCCGCGCTGGTCACCCTGCCCATCGGCATCGCCGACGCCGGCATGGTGCTGCTCGACCCGCGCGTGCTGGCGCTCGGCGCGGGCCTCGCGGTGCTCGCCTCCGGGCTGCCGTACACCCTGGAACTGCTGGCGCTGCGCCGGATGCCCACCGCCACCTTCGCGGTGCTGATGAGCCTCGGCCCGGCCATCGCCACGCTGGCCGGTTGGCTGGTGCTGCACCAGGCCCTGACCGTGCTGGAGTGCGTCGCCATCGTGCTGGTCATCGCGGCCAGCATCGGTGCGGTCCGGGTCAGAGCAGCAGCCGCAGCGCCCCCGGCACCGCGCTGATCGTCACCGGCAGGTCCAGGGAGCGTTCCCCGTCGGCGTACGTGGTGATGCCCTCGGCGCTCAACTCCACCGTCCGGGCCCGGTAGCTGTCCACGAGCGGGTGGCTGACGTGGGTGCCCTGGTAGATGCGCGGCTTCACCCGGACCAGGGTGCGCCGGTTGACCCGGCCGGCCACCACCACGTCGAGCAGCCCGTCGGTCGGGTCGGCGTCCGGGCAGATCCGCATCCCACCGCCGTAGGTCGGGCAGTTGCCCACCGCCACCAGCACCGCGTCCAACTCGTGCGGCACCCCGTCCAGCCGCAGCGTGTACCGCCGGGGCCGGAGCCGGATCAGCTCGACCAGGATCGCCAGGTCGTACCGGCGAGGGCCGCGCGGCCAACGCATCCGGTTGGCCCGCTCGTTGCAGATCGCGTCGAAACCGGCCGCGAGGACCGCGCCGTACCAGCGCTCGACGCCGTCGGCGCCGGTCATCCGGGCCAGGTCGACGGGGCGGCTCCGACCGGCGCGTAACGCGTCGACGATCACCGCCACCGCCGCGAGCGGATCGGTCGGGAAGCCCGTGTCGAGGGCGAAGTCGTTGCCGGTGCCGGCCGGCACCGCGCCGAACGGCACCTCGGTCCCGGCGGCGGCCTGCAGGGCCCGGTGCACGGTGCCGTCCCCGCCGATCGCCACCAGCGCGCCAACTCCGTCGGCGACCGCGGCGTGGCAGGCCGCCTCCGCCGAATCGGGGCTGGACGCCGACAGCAGCCGGACCGGGTGACCGGCGGCCGCGAGACCGTCCAGCAGCCGGGGCAGGAGGGCGCGGTGCCGTCCGCGGCCGGCGGTCGGGTTGGCGAGCACGGCGACCGGGCCGGGCAGGTGATCGTCTGCGGTCACGGGCAGCACCGTACCGGGCGGATGCGCGCCGTTCACCTGGGGCGGGCTACATCACGATCGGTCCCGGGCCCGGTGCGCACGGTGAACGCGGCGACGCCGCCCCCGACAGGCGGGGACGGCGTCGGCCAACCAGGCGGCGCGGGGCCGTCAGGTCATGTCGTCGTACCGGCGTTCGATCGGGGCCGGCTTGGCGATCGGCTCGGGGATGTCGACCGGCGCGGTCACGTCGATCCGCTGCCCGGCCTCGACCGGCTCGGCCTCGTACTCCAACGGCGACACCTCGTCGTCGTCGATACCGGCGTAGATCTCCTTGCCGCGCCCACGCCGCTTGTCGTTGATGAACGCCACCCCGACCGCGGCGAAGTACAGCGCGGAGAGGCAGAGCGCCAGGGCGGTCATCCCGAACGGGTCCGGGGTGGGCGTGACCACCGCCGAGAAGGCGAAGAACACGAAGATCGCCACCCGCCACCAGCTGAGCAGCTTCTTCGCGCTGGCCAGGCCGACGAAGTTGAGCATCAGCACGATCAGCGGGAACTCGAACGCCACCCCGAACAGCAGGATCAGGTTGGTGACGAACGAGATGTAGCGGGTGACTTCCAGGTTCGTCGCGATGTCGTCGCCCGACACGTTGAGCAGGAACTCGAGGCCCTTGGTGGTGACGAAGAACGCCAGCACCGCGCCAGCGGCGAAGAGCGGCGCCGCCAGGGCCGTGAAGATGTACGCGTAGCGCCGCTCGTTGCGGTGCAGCCCGGGCGCGATGAAGGCCCACAGCTGGTAGAGCCAGACCGGTGCCGCGATGATCAGGCCCACCCACAGGCCGATCTTCAGGTTCAACAGGAAGACGTCCGCAACGCCCAGCTGGACGAACAGGCACTTCCCGGTGTCCGGATCGACCGACTGCGGCAGGTCGCAGTACGGCTGCGACAGCAGCTTCCGAACCGGCTCCGCCAGCCAGAAGCCGAAACCGAAGCCGATCAGGATCGCCAGCGAGGCGCGGAACAGGCGGTTGCGCAGCTCGCGGACGTGCTCGATGAGGGTCATCGAGCCGTCGGCGGCCCGCTCGAACGTGCTCGGGCCGCGTTTACGCAGTGCGAAGGCCACTGTCTTCGGGCCTCTCGGTCAGTTGTCGCGGACGCGGTGCACCGGGTCGACGACCGGCTGCTGCGGCGGGGCCTGGTACGGCGCCTGCTGCGGCTGCCCGCCGTGCGGCGGCAGGGGCTGGTAGCCGGCCTGCGCGTCGGCCTTCTCGGCGAGGTCGCGGTCGTCGTCCTGCAGGCTCTTGGTCTCGGCCTTGATGATCCGCAGCGAACGACCCAGCGAACGGGCCGCGTCGGGGAGCCGCTTGGCACCGAAGAGCAGGATCAGCACAACCACGAGAATGGCGATGTGCCACGGCTTGAGGGCACCCATGGGAAGCTCCAGTCGCTCTGTGTGTCCGGGGGTGGTACGCAGCCCATCGTACGTGCGGATGTGCGGGATGCCACCCGCCGGGTGGTGGTGGACCGCCCCGGCCGGTGCAGTCTTGACCAACGCGGGATGAACCGTCAACCGCGCCGGGCTTTGATCACGGCGAGCCGCTGCTGGGCGGTCTCCAACTGGCGCTGGACGCCCTCGGCGGTCTCCTGCAACGACTCGGCGGTCTGCCGTAGCGACTCCGCCTCGGCGGCCCGCCGCTGCAACGCCGTTGCGGCGCGACGCAGACCGGGCAGCCGGGCCAACACCGGACGCACGGCCAGCGCGAGCACCACGAGCGGAAGCAGCACCACCGCGAGCACGATCCAGATCAGCACGGCGGTCAGCCTACTGGGTGCGCCGCCGGGTCGCCCGCCAGCTCTACCGGGTCGGGCTGAGGTGCGACGAGGGGCGTGGGCACGGCGTACGCGTCCAGCGCGGCCGCCGCCGTCGCCCGGACCTGCTCGGCCAGCTCGACCGGGGCGACCACGGTGACGTCCGGCCCGAGCCCGAGGACGAACCGGCGCGCCCAACCCAGGTCGGTCACCCGCAGCGAGACCAGCCACTGGTCGCCGTCGCCGGCCTCCACCCGCTCGCACGGGTAGTACTCGGTGATCCACCGCTCGCTGCGACCGACCCGCAGGGTGATCAGCGGTAGGTCGGCCGAGGGGCGGAAGACGCCGTCCGCGCGATCATGCACTCGCGCCTGCGGCGGGACGGTGGCCGGCTCGGCCAACTCGGTGACCGCGTCGATCCGGTCGGCCCGGAACAGCCGGACCGCCTCCGCGCGCCGACACCACGCCTCCACGTACGCCTGCCCACCGACCATCAGCACCCGCAGCGGGTCGATGACCCGGTCGGTGGTCTCGTCCCGCGCAGCCGTGTAGTAGGTGATCCGCAGCGCCCGGCCGCCCTCCACGGCGGCGCGCAGCGCCTCCACCCGGCGGGTGTCACCGGGCAGCCGGACCGCCACCGGAGCGCCCACCAGATCGCCGGCGTCCTCGATCTTGGCGAGGGCCCGCTCGACGGCGTCGCGGTTGGCCACCCCGGGCGTCTCGGCGAGCATCCGCAGCGCCACCACGAGGGCCAGTGCCTCATCGGGGGTGAGTCGCAGCGGCCGGTCGATGCCGGCGTCGTAGGTGATGGTCACCCGGTCACCGTCGAACGCCATGTCGATGAGGTCACCGGGGCCGTACCCGGGCAGCCCGCACACCCAGAGCAGCTCCAGGTCCTCGCGGAGCTGCCGCTCGGTGATGCCCAGGTCGTCGGCCGCCTCGGCGATCTCGATCCCCGGCCGGGCCAGCAGGTAGGGCACCAGGTTGAGCAGCCGGGCCAGTCGGTCGGCGGAGGCGCGGGAGCCACTCCGGGCTGCCGGCCGGGTCACCGGGCACCCCCGGTGACAATCAGCTCGTCGTGTCGGACGGCGATCTCCTTGAGTCGCTGGATGACCGCCTCGCGGACCTCCGGTGGGTCGAGCACCCGGACGTCCGGCCCGTACCGGACGAGTTGGCTGGCCACCCCGTCCGCGTCCGCGTACGGCAGGACCAGCCGGTCGCCGTCCGGCCCGGAGGTGACCTCCACGGCCCAGCGGCGCAGACCGGCGGCACGGCCCGGCGCGGCGAGCACGGTCGCCCGGCCGGTGCGCTCCACCGGCCCGGACCAGCGCGCCACGTGACTGATCAGGTCGACGCCGGCCGGCGGCTCGTAACCGCCGGACTCGCCGGTCACCCGGACCGCGCCGACCACCCGGGACAAGCGGAAGCAGCGGGTCGCCGAGCGGTCCAGGTCGTGACCGACCACATACCACCGGCCACGCCAGCAGACCACACCCCACGGCTGTAGCCGCCGACGGCTGGGCGCGTCCCGGTCCGGCACCCGGTAGTCGAAGCCGACCTCGCGGCGGTCCCGCGCGGCGGCGGTCAACGGCGCGAACGCCGGGTCGACGGTGACCATCGGCTCCAGGCCCAGGGTCGCCTGCGGGTCCACGTCCACGCCGGCGGCGCGCAGCTTGGCCAGCCCGGACGACGCGGCGGCGGCCAGCCCGGCGTGCTGCCACAGCCGGGCGGCGATGCCCACCGCGGCGGCCTCGTCCGGTTCGAGGAGGATGTCGGGCAGCGCGTACTCACGGTGGGCGATCCGGTAGCCGGGTTCGGCGTCGAAGACGCTGGCCGTCCCGGTCTCCAACGGCACGCCCAGCTCACGCAGCTCGGCCTTGTCCCGTTCGAATTTGCGCTGGAACGCCTCGTGGTCACGGGCGTCGTCCGGGTCGTGCTCGTACCCGGGCACGGTCGCGGCGATCTGCGCGGCGGTCAGGAACCGTCGCGTGGACAGCAGGCAGATCACCAGGTTGACCAGGCGTTCGGTGCGGGTCCGCGACACGGGTAGACGCTAGCAGTCGCCGCGCCCGGGACGTGCACCCGCGCGGGCGTGCCGCACATCTGTTCGGATCGGCCACTCGACCAGCACGGTCCCGGCGACGGTCATAAGGTGACCCTCATGTCGGAATCGGACGTCAACAGCGAGAGCGTCGGCACGGTGGTCATCGCCGGGGCGGCCAACCTCGCCATCGCGGTGGCCAAGCTGGTCGCCGGGCTGATCTCCGGCTCGGCGGCGATGCTCTCCGAGGCGGCGCACTCGGTCGCCGACACCGCCACCGAGGTGCTGCTCTTCCAGGCGCTGCGTCGGGGCGCCCGGCCGGCAGACAGGCGGCGTCCCTTCGGGTACGGCAAGGAGAGCTACGTCTGGGCGTTCTTCGCCGCGATGTTCACCTTCGTGGCCGGCGCCGGGTTCGCCGTGACCCACGGCGTGACCACGATCCTGGTGCACGAGCACAGCGGCGACTACCTGGTCTCGTACATCGTGTTGGGGGTGTCCTTCGTCATCGAGTCGATCTCGCTGGCCCGGGCCGTCCGCCAGGTCCGCCGCGAGTCCCGGCGCTGGCAGACCACTCCCCGACGGTTCCTGCGGCTGACCGCCGACACCGCCGTGAAGGCCGTCTTCCTGGAGGACAGCGCGGCCCTGATCGGTCTGGTCCTGGCCGGGCTCGGGGTCGGCCTGTCCCAGGCCACCGGCGACGAGGTGTGGGACGGCATCGCCTCGATCCTGATCGGGTTGCTGCTGCTGGCGGTCGCCGGGATCCTCGCCGGCAACAACCTGTCGCTGCTGGTCGGTCGCGCCGTGCCGGAGCGGCTGCGCCGCGAGATCGAGCAGGACCTGGCGGGGCTGCCCGAGGTGGAGCGGATCGACACGCTGATGACCATGCAGCTCGGCCCGGACGACATCCTGGTCGCCGCGAAGGTCGACTTCCGCGACGAGGCCACCGGCGCGGCCATCGAGGCCACGGCCGACGAGGCCGAGCGGCGGCTCACCGAGCGGTATCCGGAGATCCGGTACGTCTTCCTCGACCCCACCCGGTCGATGCCCGGCGCCAGCGGGCGGGCCCGGCACACCCAGGCCCCGCACGACCCCGACCCCGGCGGCGACCCCGAACCCCGCCCGCCAGCCTAGGAGTACGAAGCCACCCGGGCGCGGGGCACCGGGCCGGCGCGGCTAGCGTGCCCGTCATGGTGCGATGGCGGGCGGGGACGGTGGCGGCGCTGCGGCGGCAGTGGACCGGGGCGGTGGAGCTGGACGTCGACCTGCCCGACGGCACCCGCATGCGGGCGCTGGCCTACCCCGAGCTGGTCGGCACACCCGAGCCCGGCGACCGGGTGCTGCTCAACGCCGGGGCGCTGCTGATGGGGCTGGGCACCGGCGGGTACGCCCTGGTGGTGGCGCTACCGGACCGGCTGCCGCCGGACCCGCCGGCCGCCGGCGACACCCGCGACGCCGGGCACCTGGTGAAGGCCCGCTACACGCCGTTGCAACCGATCCTGCTCGGTGTCGACGAGGAGGCGTCCCCGCACCGGGACGTCCTGGCCGACGCCGACGACCTGGACGGGTTGCCGGTGGTCACCGCCGACCTGCACTCGGCCCTGCCGGCGATCCTGGCCGGCATCCGGGCCGACGCCCCGCACGCCCGGGTGGCGTACCTGCTCACCGACGGCGGGGCGCTGCCGGCCTGGTTCTCCCGCACCCTGGCCGGGTTGCGTACCGAGCTGGCCGGCACGATCACGGTCGGGCAGGCGTTCGGCGGCGACCTGGAAGCCAGCACTTTGCACGGCGGTCTGCTCGCCGCCCGGCACGTGCTGCGTGCCGATGTGGCCGTGGTCGCGCAGGGACCCGGCAACCTGGGCACCGGCACCCGGTGGGGCTTCTCCGGGGTCGCCGTCGGCGAGGCGGTCAACGCGATCGCCACGCTGGGCGGCCGGCCGGTCGGCTCACTGCGGATCTCCGCCGCCGACCCCCGACCTCGGCACCGGGGCGTGTCGCACCACAGCCTCACCGCGTACGGCCGGGTGGCGCTCGCTCCGGCGGAGCTGGTGGTGCCCGACGGCCTCGACCCGGCGCTGGCCACCGAGGTGCACGCGGCGCTGACCCCGCTGGCGGGCCGGCACCGGATCGTCCGAGTGCCCACCGACGGCCTGGACGCCACGCTGCGGGCCAGCCCCGTGCCCCTGTCCACGATGGGTCGCAACCTCGACGCCGACCACGCCTACTTCCTGGCCGCGGCCGCAGCCGGCCGCCACGCCACCTCCCTGCTCCCCTGACCGCCCGCCCCCTGACCCCAACCCCGCCCAAACCCCCAGCCCGCCCAAACCCCCAGCCCGCCCTGAACCCCCACCCCGCCCGGCGATCTTGCAGTTTCGGTCGCCGGAATGCGCGTAATGCCCCTTAGGTCGAGTCCACAAGTGCAAGATCGCGCGCCGACCCTGACCCTGGCCCCGTCGATCATGGCCTTGTGGTGGGCAGGAGGCACGGATTCACGGCTTTTGCCCCTCACGACAACCCCATGATCGACGCGAGCGGGGTGGGGCGGGCGCGGGCGGACGCGGGCGACATGGGTCGGGCGCGCGCGGACGCGGGCGACATGGGTCGGGCGCGCGCGGGCGCGGGCGGGCGGGCGGGGTGAGTCGGACGCGGGCAGGGTGGCGGGCGTGCGGGGCGGGCTCGGGTGGGGCGGGCTCGGGTGGGGCGGACTCGGGTGGGTTAGCGGATTACTGGGCGCATGTCGCGGGGTAGGGCCTCGATCAGCTCTCGGGGCAGGTTGAGGGTGTCCGCGCTGACCTGCGCCGGGGTGTTCGCCATCCACTGGGTCAGCGAGATGGACTCGAATCGGGGCTTGCGGAACATCTCCAGGAAGACCAGCGGCTCGGTGCCGAGGTTCTCGATGTAGTGGCCGTACGCGAACGGCACGTACCCGACGTCACCGGAGCGCATGTCGAAGGTGCCGGCCACACCCTGGCTGGCGAACACACCCATCCGACCGTGCCCGGAGAGGTAGTACTGCCACTCGTCGTCGGTGGGGTGCCAGTGCAGCTCCCGCATCCCGCCCGGGTCGACCTCCACCAGCGCGGCGCAGATCGTGGTGGACGCTGGGAACTGGTTGACGTCGACGATGCGCACCTGGCCACCGGGGAACCGCTCCGGCTTCTGCGCGAGCAGTCGGTAGCTCAGCGACCGGGGCACGTCGCCGGTCGGGCTGACCACCCGGTCCCGGTCCAGCGGCGGCGGCACCTCCCCGGCGAAGATGTACTTCTCCCGCTCGGGGATCGAGTCGAGCTGGTCGGGCCGCCAGCCGAAGTTCTTCGCCAGCACGTCCTTCGGGGTGTGCGCGAAGAAGTCGCTGATCAGGAACGTGCCGTTCTCGGTGAACGCCCCGTCGTCGAAGACCAGCAGAAACTCCACCCCCTCGTCGAGAGCCTGGATGTGGTGCGGCACCCCCTGCGGAAAGAACCACAGGTCACCGGCGCGTACGTCGTCGAGGAAGTTGCGACCCTCCTGGTCCACGGCGCTGATCCGGGCGCTGCCGTGCGACACGTACGCCCACTCGGACTGCTTGTGCCAGTGCATCTCCCGGTAGCCGCCCGGTTCGAGGGCCATGTCCACACCGCTGAGCTCGGTGGCGATCGGCAGCTCCCGTACGGTGACCTCGCGGGTCCAGCCGCCACGTTGGATCCGGGTGTGCGTGTCGGAGAAGGAGAACCGCAGGTTCGGCAGCGTGCCCGCGTCCGTGCTCGGTGGCGTCAACAGGTTCGGGTTCTGCCGGTCCCGGAGCACGTCGCGCGGGCCGGGATCCTTCCAGCCTCCGCCGTCCCGCTCCGGCTGCGGCACCGTCGAGTCGTCGTCCATGATTGCCTCCCGTGTCGTCGCGTCCTGGTGGCCGCCGACGCGGTTGACCTGGAGACGTTGACCGCGGCGGCGACGCCGAGCGCGTACCCGCCGGGGCGACCCGGCCGGGCCAACCTCTGGCCCACTCGGGTCACGGCCCGGACGACGCCGGAGCGTCGCGGCGCGAACGGTCAGGCGAGGAAGATCAGGGCGAGCCAGCCGCCCACGAGCAGCACCAGCGCGGCGGCCAGCACCCAGGTCGGCACGGTGTACTCGCCGCGGCGGTTGCGCTCGATCTCGTTGCGGATCTTGTCCCGCCGGCGCTCGACCCAGTTCTGCCGCTCGGAGCCGCGTCCCGAGCGGTCGGGAGATCCAGAAGTCGTCATGGCGCGCCCAGCCTACCGGGCCGGCCGGCCCCGTCGGCGGACACCACCGCCGAGGCCGGCCGACCGGGTCACATGCTGGCGATCAGCCGCTCCACGCGCTCGTCGTACGCACGGAACGGGTCCTTGCAGAGGACGGTGCGCTGGGCCTGGTCGTTGAGCTTCAGGTGCACCCAGTCGACGGTGAAGTCCCGCCGCTTCTCCTGGGCGTGCCGGATGAACTCGCCGCGCAGCCGGGCCCGGGTGGTCTGCGGCGGCGTCTCCTTGGCCTCGAAGATCTCCGGGTCGGTGGCCACCCGGTCCACGTCGCCCCGGCGCTCCAGCAGCCCGTAGAGACCACGGCCGCGCCGCACGTCGTGGTAGGCCAGGTCCATCTGCGCCACCCGGGGGTGCGACAACGGCAGGTCGTGCTTGCGCTGGTAGCGCTCGATGAGCCGCAGCTTGGTCACCCAGTCGATCTCCCGGGAGACCGGCTCCAGGTCGCCGGTCTCGACCGCGTTCAACACGCGGCCCCACAACTCCACCACCCGCTTGGCGGCCTGGTCGCCGCCCCGGCGCTCGACGAACTCGGTGGCCTTGGCCAGGTATTCCTGCTGGATGTCCAGCGCGCTGACCTCCTTACCGGAAGCCAGCCGGACCTTGCGCCGGCCGGTGATGTCGTGCGACACCTCCCGGATCGCCCGGATCGGGTTCTCCAGGGACAGGTCGCGCATCACCACCCCGGCCTCGATCATCCGCAGCACGAGGTCGGCCGTGCCGACCTTGAGCAGCGTGGTGACCTCGTTCATGTTCGAGTCGCCGACGATGACGTGCAGCCGCCGGTAGCGCTCGGCGTCGGCGTGCGGCTCGTCGCGGGTGTTGATGATCGGGCGGCTGCGGGTGGTCGCCGAGGAGACGCCCTCCCAGATGTGCTCGGCCCGCTGCGACAGGCAGTAGACCGCGCCGCGCGGGGTCTGCAGGACCTTGCCGGCCCCGCAGATCAACTGCCGGGTGACCAGGAACGGGATGAGGACGTCGGCGAGCCGGCCGAACTCCCCGTGCCGGGAGACCAGGTAGTTCTCGTGGCAGCCGTACGAGTTGCCGGCCGAGTCGGTGTTGTTCTTGAACAGGTAGATCTCACCCGCGATGCCCTCGTCGTGCAGCCGCTTCTCCGCGTCGACGAGCAGGCCCTCCAGGATCCGCTCGCCGGCCCGGTCGTGGGCGACCAGGTCGGTCACCGAGTCACATTCCGGAGTGGCGTACTCCGGGTGCGACCCGACGTCCAGGTAGAGCCGGGCCCCATTACGCAGGAACACATTGCTCGACCGACCCCAGGACACCACGCGACGGAAGAGATACCGCGCGACCTCGTCCGGGGACAGCCGCCGCTGCCCGCGATAGGTGCAGGTGACGCCGTACTCGGTCTCGAGGCCGAAGATTCGCCGCTCCATGGTGTGACATTAGCCGCCCGGAGGCCCCGTTCGTCACTGTCACACCACAGGTCGTACGCCGAGTACGGTCACATACCGGCTGAGTGCGACATTCCGTCCGGCCCGATCGACGCCACGAACCGCTGGCAGCTCTCGTACTGCGGCAGCAGGCCCCGCTCGCGAGCCTGCGCCAGCGTCGGCGCCGCGTCGTCGCGGGCGGACAACAGCGGGACGTCCGCCGGCCACTCGATGCCCAACTCCTCGTCCAACGGGTGCACCGCGTGCTCGCCGGTCGGGTTGTACGTGGCCGAGCACAGGTAGCTCAGCGTCGCGTCGTCGGTCAGCGCGCAGAAGCCGTGGCCCAGCCCTTCGCTGAGGTAGACGGCCCGCCGGTCGGTGTCGTCCAGCCGGACGCCCTCCCAGCGGCCGAAGGTGGGCGAGCCCACCCGCAGGTCCACGATCACGTCGAGCACCGCACCGCGTACGCAGGTGACGTACTTGGCCTGCCCGGGCGGCACGTCGGCGAAGTGGATGCCGCGCACCACCCCGCGCGCGGAGACCGACAGGTTGGCCTGGGCCAGCCGCAACGGGTGCCCCACCACCTCGGCGAGGTGGTCGAAGCGGTACCACTCCATGAACATGCCGCGCGGGTCGCCGTGCTGCTGCGGTGTGATCTCCCAGGCGCCCTCGATGCCCAGCTCCCGGATCTTCACCAGGCCGCCTCGGTGCCGTTCTTCTCGGCCAGCAGGCGCAGCAGGTAGTCGCCGTACCCGCTCTTGGTGAGGGGCTCGGCCAGCGCGCGCAGGTGGTCGTCGTCGATCAGGCCGGCCCGCCAGGCCACCTCCTCGACGCAACCGATCTTCATGCCCTGCCGCTCCTCGATCACCCGGACGAACTCGGCGGCCTGCATCATCGAGGTGAAGGTGCCGGTGTCCAGCCAGGCGGTGCCCCGGTCCAGCACGGTCACCGACAGCTCCCCGGTCTCCCGGTACGCCTCGTTGACCGCGGTGATCTCCAGCTCGCCCCGCGCGCTCGGGGTGAGCTTGCGGGCGATGTCGACCACCCGGTTGTCGTAGAAGTAGAGACCCGGCACCGCGAAGCGGGACTTCGGTCGGGCCGGCTTCTCCTCGATCGAGAGCACCCGACCGTCGTCGTCGAAGTCGACCACCCCGTACTCCTGGGGGTTGGCCACCGGGTAGGCGAAGACCCGACCACCGATCAGGTCACCGTGGTCGGCGAGCTGCCGACCCAGGCCGACGCCGTGGAAGATGTTGTCGCCGAGGATCAACGCCACCGACTCGTCGCCGATGAAGTCCGCCCCGAGGATGAACGCCTGGGCGATACCCTCCGGGCGCTCCTGGCTGACGTACTCCAGCCGCAGCCCGAACTGGCTGCCGTCGCCGAGTAGCCGACGGAACTGGTCCTGGTCGTCCGGCGTGGTGATCACCAGGATCTCCCGCACCCCGGACATCACCAGGGTGGAGAGGGGGTAATAGACCATCGGCTTGTCGAAGACCGGCATCAGCTGCTTGGAGACCGCCCGGGTGATCGGCCACAGCCGGGACCCGGTGCCACCGGCAAGAAGGATTCCACGCACCCGGAGAGACTACCGGCCACCAGGCGGGACGGTCGCGGGGGCCGCGTCCCACGGTCGATGCCCAGGTTCGCGTACACTTCCGGACCCGTGAGGATCCTCGTCACCGGCGGAGCCGGATTCATCGGGTCGGAGTACGTTCGTCTGCTGCTGGGCAAGCCCCTCGGCAGCGCCGCGGGCGTGCCCCCGATCGAGCCGGCGGCCGTGACCGTGCTCGACAAGCTGACCTACTCGGGCAACCTGGCCAACCTGGCCCCAGTGCGGGACGACCCGCGGCTGCGGTTCGTGCAGGGCGACATCTGTGACGCGGCCGTCGTCGACGAGGTCGTCGCCGAGCACGACGTGATCGTGCACTTCGCCGCCGAGTCGCACGTCGACCGCTCCATCGCCGGCGCCGCGCCGTTCGTCACCACCAACGTGCTGGGCACCCAGACCCTGCTGGACGCCGCCCTGCGGCACGGCACCGGTCGCTTCGTGCACGTCTCCACCGACGAGGTGTACGGCTCCATCGACGAGGGATCCTGGACCGAGACCTGGCCCCTCGCGCCCAACTCGCCGTACTCGGCGTCCAAGGCCGGCTCCGATCTGCTCGCGCTCGCCTACCACCGGACCCACGGCATGGACGTGGTGGTCACCCGCTGCTCCAACAACTACGGGCCGTACCAGTTCCCCGAGAAGGTCATCCCGCTGTTCGTCACCAACCTGCTCGACGGCGGCACCGTGCCGCTCTACGGCGACGGCGGCAACATCCGGGACTGGCTGCACGTGCACGACCACTGCCGGGGCATCGCGCTGGTCCAGCAGAAGGGCCGCGCCGGCGAGGTGTACAACATCGGCGGCGGCACCGAGCTGACCAACAAGGAGCTCACCGGCCAGCTGCTCGACGCGTGTGGCGCCGGCTGGGACCGGGTCGTCCCGGTCGCCGACCGCAAGGGCCACGACCGCCGCTACTCGCTGGACATCACCAAGATCAGTGAAGAGCTGGGGTACGCCCCGAGCATCGACCTGGACCGCGGCCTCGCCGAGACGGTGCGCTGGTACCAGGAGAACCGGGCCTGGTGGGAGCCGCTGAAGTCGGCGCCGACCGCATGAGCCGAGTGCTCGTCACCGGTGCCGGCGGGATGCTCGGTCAGGACCTCGTCGCCGTCCTGGCGACCCGGCCCGACCTCAAGGTGACCGCCGCCACCCGGGCCGACCTGGACATCACCGACCCCGCCGCGGCCAGCGGCGCGGTCGCCGGCCACGACGTCGTGATCAACGCGGCGGCGTGGACCAACGTCGACGCCGCCGAGACCGAGGAGGCCGCGGCCACCGCCATCAACGGCGACGGCACCGCCAACCTCGCGGCGGCGTGCGCGACCAGCGGCGCCCGGCTGATCCAGGTCTCCACCGACTACGTCCTCTCCGGCGACGCGCACACCCCCTACCCGGAGGACGCGCCCACCGCGCCGATCAACGCGTACGGCCGCAGCAAGCTCGCCGGCGAACAGGCCGTCGCCCGGCTGCTGCCCGACAACGGGTACGTCGTGCGCACCGCCTGGCTGTACGGCGCGCACGGGCCCAACTTCGTGGCGACCATGCTCCGGCTCGCGGCCCAGCGCGACCACCTCGACGTGGTCGACGACCAGCACGGCCAGCCCACCTGGTCGTACGCCCTCGCGGAGCGACTGGTCGCGCTCGCCGACGCGGCGGTCGCTGGCCGTGCGGCACCCGGCGTCTACCACGGCACCTGCTCCGGCCAGACCAGCTGGTACGGGCTCGCCCGGGCGGCGTTCGCCCTCGCCGGGCTCGACCCGGACCGGATTCGGCCCACCACCAGCGACCGGTATCCTCGTCCCGCTCCCCGACCGGCGTACAGTGTGCTAGGGCACGGCCGCTGGACGGCCGCTGGTCTGCGGCCGCTTCCGGACTGGCACACCACCCTGGCTGACGCGTTCGCCTCCCCCGCTCCACCCGCCCCGTGGAAGGTCGCATGAAGCTCACCCTCGTCACCGGCCTGACCGGCCTGTTGCTGCTCGCCACCATCGTCGAGTTGCTCCGCCGTCGTCAGCTGCGCGAGAAGTACGGCATGCTCTGGCTCGCCGTGCTGATCATCGTGATTCCGCTGTCCCTGTTCCCCCGACTGCTGGACAACGTGGCCGGATTCTTCGGCGTGGTCTCCGGCGTCAGCCTCGTCCTGTTCCTCGGCATCATCTTCCTGCTGCTGGTGTGCGTACACCTCAGCTGGGAGGTCAGCGCCCTGGAGGAGGAGACCCGCACCCTGGCCGAAGACTTCGCCCTGCTCCGCGCGCAGATCGACGCGGACCGGGCAGCCCGAGACGAACTGGTGTCCCACGATGGTTAACGGCAAGCGCACCTTGATCATCATCCCGGCCCTCAACGAGTCGGGCTCCATCGCCGACGTCGTCGGCGAGGTCCGCGGGGAACTGCCCGGCGTCGACGTGCTCGTCGTCGACGACGGCTCCACCGACCGCACCGCCGCCGTCGCCGCCGCCGCCGGCGCACGCGTCGCCAAGCTGCCGTACAACCTCGGCGTCGGCGGCGCCATGCGTCTCGGCTACCGCTACGCCCGCGACAACGACTACGACGTCGCCATCCAGATCGACGCCGACGGCCAGCACGACCCCCGGTACGTGCCGAAGCTCGTCGACCTCCTCGAGGACAACGACCTCGTCATCGGCGCCCGGTTCGCCGGCGAAGGCGACTACAACGTCCGCGGCCCCCGCCGCTGGGCCATGGTCATGCTCTCCGCCGTGCTCTCCCGGGTCGCGCACACCAAGCTCACCGACACCACCTCCGGCTTCCGGGCCGCCAACCGGCGGGTCATCGAGATGTTCGCCGGCTGGTACCCGGCCGAGTACCTCGGCGACACGGTGGAGACCCTCGTGCACACCGCCCGACGGGGCTTCCGCATCCGACAGGTGCCCGTCGCCATGCGCAAGCGGATGGCCGGCACACCCAGCCACTCCCCCGCCAAGGCGATGATCTACCTCGGCCGCGCGTTCGCCGTCCTCACGCTGGCGCTCATCCGCCGGTGATCCGTCGCCTCCTGCGCCTGATCCCGCCCGGCACCATCGCTGTTGGTGCCGGGCTGGGTCTTCTCGGCCTCGCCTCCTACGTCCACCTCGCGGTCGCCGGCCACAGCCTCAGCGGGGTCGACTACAACCGCCTGTCGGTGCTCTGGTCGATCGTGTTCACCCTCGGCATCGGCGTGTTCATGCCGATCGAGCAGGAGGTCGCCCGGGTCGTCGCCGCCCGGCGCAGCCAGGGGCTTCCCCCCGGGCCGGTGCTGGCCCGGGGCGTCACCGTCGCCGCCGCGATGCTCGCCGTGCTGGTGTTGGCCGTCACCGCCGGCCGTCAACTCCTCGCCGACCACCTCTTCCACGGTGACGGCACCATGGTCACCGTGCTCGTCGGCGCGCTCGCCGCGATGGCCGTCGCCTACGCCACCCGCGGCGTCCTCTCCGGCCTGCAACTCTTCCCCTGGTACGGCACCCAACTCGGCATCGACGGCGGGCTGCGCATCGTCATGGTCGTCCTGCTCGGGCTGGCCGGCGTGACGTCCCCCGTCTGGTACGGCGTCGTGCTCGTCGCCGCCCCGCTTGCCAGCGTCCTGCTCACCCTGCCGCCGGTGCTGCGTGCCATCGGCGGCGGCCCACCGGTCGCCTGGGCCACCCTCCTGCGCGGCCTCGGGCTGCTCACCGCATCCAGCCTGCTCTCCCAGGTCGTGGTGAACGTCGGCGTGATCAACCTGCAGTTGCTCGCCCCCTCCGACACCGCAGCCGCTGGCGCGTTGCTCTCCGCCCTCGTGCTGGTCCGCATCCCGCTGTTCGTCTTCGGCTCGATGCAGGCGTCACTGCTGCCGGGCCTCGCCACCACCGCCACCACCGGCGACCAGGCCGGTTTCCACAGCCTGCTGCGCCGGGCGCTCGGCATCGTCACCGCGCTCGGCCTCACCGGGGCCGTCGGCGCCGTGCTGCTCGGCCCGTGGCTGGTCGGCGTGCTCTTCGACGCCCCCGGCGTCCTCGGCCACGGCGACTTCGCCTGGCTGGCCGCCGCCACGCTCGCCTACCTCTGGGCGATGGTGCTCGGCCAGGCCCTCCTCGCCCTCGACCGGCACCGCGCCCAGGCCATCGCCTGGGTCGTCGGCGTCGCCGCCCTGATCGTCGTGACGCTGCTCCCGGCCCCGGTGATCCTCCGGGTCGAGCTGGCCTACACCATCGGCTCCGTCGTCGTCGCCGCCACCATGGCGGTGCTGCTGCGCGGCGGCACCCAGCACACCCCCACCCCCACCCGGCCCCACGACGACACCGTGGCCGCCACCGTCTCCGGAGGCATCCGATGACCCGCCCACAGGTGACCGCGGTGATGCTCGCCTACGGCGCCGAGCCGTACCTGGTCGACGCCGCCCGGGCCATCCTGGCCAGCACCGACGTCGACATCGACCTGGTCGTCGTCGACAACGGCTGCACCGGCGACGGCATCGACATCGTCAAGGGCTTCCCCCAGGTCCGAGTGGTCCGCCCCGAACAGAACACCGGCTACTCCGGCGGCTGCCGGGTCGGCGCCGCCGAGGCCACCGGCGACTGGCTCGCCTTCGTCAACTCCGACGCCATCGTCGCCCCGGACGCCCTCGCCAAGACCGTCGCGGTCGCCACCGAGCCGGGCGTCGGCGCCGCGATGGCCTCGATCCGGCTCGCCGACACCCCCGAGCTGATCAACACCTCCGGCAACCCGCTGCACTTCACCGGGCTGTCCTGGGCCGGCGGCAACGGCGAACCAGCCACCGCCCACGCCGCCCGCACCACCGTCCCCTCCCTGAGCGGCTGCTGCTTCGTGATCAGCCGCCAGCGCTGGCAGGAGCTCGACGGCTTCGCCGCCGAGTACTTCGCCTACCACGAGGACACCGAACTCAGCCTGCGGCTCTGGCAACGCGGCCTCCGCCTGGAGTACGTCCCGGACGCCGTCGTCCTGCACCACTACGAGTTCTCCCGCAACGACCTCAAGCTCTACCTGGTCGAACGCAACCGACTCGTCACCCTGCTCACCGCGTACCAGACCCGGACGCTCCTGCTGCTCGGCCCGATGCTGCTGCTCACCGAAGCCGCCATGCTCGCCGCGGCGCTCGCCGGCGGCTGGACCAAGCAGAAGACCCGCGGCTGGGGCTGGCTGTGGCGCAACCGGTCCTGGGTCGCCACCCGCCGCCGCCAGCTACAGAGCGAGCGCACCGTCCCCGACGGGGCGATCGCCCCACTGATGACCGCCCGGGTCGCCCCGTCGAACGTCGACGCGCCCCCCGGCATGGGTGTCTTCAACGCCGTCGCCGCCGGCTACTGGGCCCTCGCCCGGCCGCTGCTGCAACGCCGCTGACCACAACCAGACCGCGAAACACCGATGCCGGGGACCGCTCACGCGGGCCCCGGCATCAACGCGAACACGGTCAGCGGTCGGCCTGACCCGGCCGATCCTCCAGATCCGCGGAGCCCGCCGAACTGGTCGGCTTACCCGACTCCCCGGTCGGCTGCGCAGGCGCCTCCTGCCGGTCGGTGCCCGGCGGCGGCGTCTCGCCGTCCAGCAGGGCCGTCAACGCCGCCCCGGTGATCCGCCGGAACGTCCGCCCCACCCGCTGCCGGTCCAGCACCGCCACCTCGAGCTGGTTCGCGGCGATCGTCCGGGCCGCGCCGCCCTCACCACCGACGCTGCTCAGCGCCTGCACCGCGACCTTCACCGCCTCGGCGAGCGACATGTCCGAACGGTGGTTCGACTTCAGTACGCCGGTGATCGCCTCGGCCTGCCCACCCATCGCCATCCGCCCCGGCTCATCGTTGACCGAGCCGTCATAGGTGAGCCGGTACAACTCGTCGGCGTCGGCGGTCGCCCCGACCTCCGCCACGCAGATCTCCACCTCGAACGGCTTCGACTGCTCGGTGAAGATCGCGCCCAACGTCTGCGCGAAGGCGTTGGCCAACGCCCGACCGGTGACGTCCCGCCGGTCGTAACTCAGCCCGTTCAGATCGGCCATCCGCACGCCGGCCCGGCGCAGGTTCTCGAACTCGTTGTACCGGCCGACCGCGGCGAAACCGATCCGGTCGTAGATCTCGCTGACCTTGTGCAGGGCGCTGGACAGGTTCTCCGCGACGAAGAGCACCCCGCCGGCATAACTGAGGACCACCGCGCTGCGGCCCCGAGCGATGCCCTTACGGGCCAGCTCGGAGCGGTCGCGCATGATCTGTTCGGGCGAGGCGTAGAACTGCATGGCCACGGCGGCGGTTCTCCTTACGGCGCTGTGCTGACGACTGCTGACTGGTGGGGGTGGACGGGCTCTAACCGCCCGGGTTCTCCATCCGGCCGGAGACCACACCCTCGGCGATCGCCGCCGTCTCGGCATCGGTGAGCCGGTAGGTGCCCTCAGCGGTCGCGGTCATCACCACCGGGTAGATCCGCCGGGTCAGGTCCGGACCGCCGGTCGCGGTGTCATCGTCGGCCGCGTCGTAGAGCGCCTCGACGGCGAGCCGGGTCGCGTCCTCGACGGACACCCCAGCCCGGAAGCGCTTCTTCAACGCGGACTTGGCGAAGAGCGAGCCGGAGCCGATCGCGTCGTAGCCGGTCTCCTCGTACGGGCCACCGGTCACGTCGAAGCTGAAGATCCGGCCGGCCTTCGCGGGATCGGCGGCGGCCAGGTCGAAGCCGGCGAAGAGCGGCACCACGGCCAGCCCCTGCATGGCCGCGCCCAGGTTGCCCCGGATCATCGAGGCCAACCGGTTGGCCTTGCCGTCCAGCGAGAGCATCGCGCCCTCGATCTTCTCGTAGTGCTCCAACTCCACCTGGAACAGTCGCATCAGCTCGATCCCGATGCCCGCGGTCCCCGCGATACCGACCAACGAGTACGCGTCGGCCGGGTGCACCTTTTCTATGTCGCGCTGGGCGATCAGGTTGCCCATGGTGGCTCGACGGTCGCCGGCCATCACCACACCACCGGCGGCCGAGATGGCCACGATGGTGGTCGCGTGCGGCGCCAGGTCGGCGGCCATGCCCGGCGGCAGCGGCCGTCGGCCAGGCAGCATCTCGGGGGCCACTCGGCTCAGGAACGTGGTGAAGGAGGACGTCCCCGCGTTGGTGAACACATCTGGTAGACGCCCGGATGGATCAAAGCCCGCTGCCACGTGGTTCCTCTCAGGTACGTGATCGCCCTGGCCAGCCTCATGGGACTGTCACGAAACTGGCCAAGACCACCGTTGCAGTTGAAGCAGAGTATCCCGCGCACCCATCCGGTGCGATGATCGTGGTCCAGATGTTGAGGGTCGGCACCGCCGCAGATCGCACAGACCCCGCCCTGCTCGGCCAGGAGCTCCTGAAACTCCCTCTCGCCGATGCCGTACCGCCGCCGCAGGTGGTACTCGCGAGTCCCGCCGTACAGCCGCTGCGCGGTCTCCTTGCCCCGGGCATTATGGCAGGGTTTGCAGTAGGTATGCCGGCCAGTGGCTTTTGTCGTGGTGGTGGGGAAATCAGTCAGCGGCTTGATCTGATCGCAGTCCGGACACCACTTGAGACCCTCGCCCACGGGTACGGAGGACCTCCGCATCGGGGCCATGCCGCGCTTGCGCCGGCTCGCCCCCGAACGGAGGGCGGCACACGCCTTGCAATAGAAAGCGAGGCCATCCTTCCGCCGGCGGTCGCGGTGGAACTCCGTCGGATCCAGCACCCGCTTACACTGCGGGCACGTCTTGACCGACTGCCCGGACAAACCGGACATAAGCCCTATTCTCCGCCTTTTTGGACGTAACCTCGCACGAACTCCTCTGCGTTCTCCTCCAGGACGGAGTCGATCTCGTCGAGCAGGTCGTCGACGTCCTCGGTGATCTCGGCGTGCCGCTCGGCCACCTCGGGGTTGGCCTCGGTGACGACGTCCTCGATCTCCTCGCCCTGGCGGGACTTGCCGGACTGCGACTGACCGCCGCTGTCATGAGTGGCCATAGCTGTCTCCTCCACGATCGTCTGCGATGAACTTACCTCGCGGGGACGACGAAAAGCCCGCCGCGCGCCGGCTCGCGGCACACGACGGGCATCTGGACACGCGGTCAGCCGCCGGTCAGCGTCTCCAGCAGATCCTTGGCGCTCGCGCAGCGGTCGAACAGCGCCCCGACGTGCGCGCGGGTGCCGCGTTCCGGCTCCATCATCGGCACCCGGACCAGCGACTCCCGGCCGACGTCGAAGATCACCGAGTCCCAGCTGGCGGCGACGACCTCGGAGGCGTACTGCGCGAGGCAGCGGCCGCGGAAGTAGGCGCGGGTGTCCTCCGGCGGCTCGGTCATCGCGGTGCGGGTCTCGTCGTCGGTGAGCAGCGTCTTCATCGCCCCCCGCGAGACGAGCCGGTGGTAGAGGCCCTTCTCCGGCCGGACGTCGGAATACTGCAGGTCGACCAGTTGGAGCTTGTGTGCGCCCCAGCCGAGCTTCTCGCGCTCCCGGTAGCCCTCCAGCAGCCGCAGCTTGGCCACCCAGTCGAGCTCGTCGGCGCAGAGCATCGGGTCGCGCCCGAGCCGGTCCAGTACGTCCTCCCACCGGTCGAGCACGTCGGTGGTCTGCTCGTCGATGTCGGTGCCGTAGCGGTCGTCGACAAAGGACCGGACCCGCTCCAGGTACGCCCACTGCACGTCCAGGGCGGTGAGCCGGCGGCCGTCGCGCAGCCGCATCAGGTGCGTCAGGGACGGGTCGTGGCTGACCGCGCGCAGCTCGTTGACCGGGTCGGCGATGCCGAGGTCGGCGCCGAGCGCCTTCTCCTCGATCATCGTGAGGATCAGCGCGCTGGTGCCGACCTTGAGGTAGGTGGAGATCTCGGAGAGGTTGGCGTCGCCGATGATGACGTGCAGCCGGCGGTACTTGTCGGCGTCGGCGTGCGGCTCGTCGCGGGTGTTGATGATCGGGCGCTTGAGGGTGGTCTCGAGGCCCACCTCGACCTCGAAGAAGTCGGCACGCTGGGAGATCTGGAAGCCGCTCTGCCCGCCGTCCTGGCCGATGCCGACCCGGCCGGCGCCGCAGACGATCTGCCGGGTGACGAAGAACGGCGTCAGGTACGCCACGATGTCGGCGAACGGGGTCTGCCGACGCATCAAATAGTTCTCGTGGGCGCCGTAGCTGGCGCCCTTGTTGTCGGTGTTGTTCTTGTAGAGGTGGATCGGCTGGGTGCCGGGGATGGTGGCGGCGCGGCGGGACGCCTCGGCCATCACCCGCTCGCCGGCCTTGTCCCAGCGCACGATGTCCCGAGGGGTGGTGACCTCGGGGGTGGAGTATTCGGGGTGGGCGTGGTCGACGTAGAGGCGTGCCCCGTTGGTGAGTATCACGTTGGCGAGCCCGAGGTCCTCGTCGGCGAGGGCCTCGGCGGGGTCGTAGGCGGCTCCGGAGTAGGTGAAGCCGCGGGCGTCGCGCAGTGGCGATTCTTCTTCGTAGTCCCAGCGGGCCCGGCCGCCCCGGTTGAGTTCGGGGCGGGCCCCGTAGGCGTTGACCACCTGGGAGGAGGTGACCATCGGGTTGGCTCCGGCCTGGCCGGGCACGGAGATGCCGTACTCGACCTCGGTGCCCATGATCCGACGTACCGTCATGCGACCACTCGCTTCGCTCGCCCACGGAGCCGGCGTGCCCGCCGCTCACACCATCGAGACTAGTCCGCCCGGTGGCCTGCCGCGCAGCCCTGACCGCACGGCGCGGCGTGCTACCGCCCGGTGGTGGGTTTGAGGGGCACCACGGTCAGCCCTTCGCGCAGCGTCGGGTCTCCCTTGAGGACCCCGTCGATGGCCTTCTGAGCGGCCGGGTCGGCCACGATCAGGCGGAGGGGGCGAGGGACGCGGCGCAGGATCTCGCCGGTGCGGGCGGGCTCGTCGTAGATCGTGAAGTAGATGCCGGTCTCGGTCTGGCCGCTGGTGCCCTGCATCGCGGAGAGGAAGATCGATTCCCGGTAGCCGTGCAGGCCCACCTTGTCGATGACGAGGGTGGTGGTGCCGGGGATCGGCGGGTAGGCCCGGTAGGCGACGCTGGTGACCGACGCGGGGCGGGAGATGGTCCGTACGTTGCGGGAGGCCCAGTCGGTCGCCCAGGTGCCGTTGCCGCGGCTGCGGTGGAAGAAGCCGCCGGTCCAGCCGATCAGGCCGGTGCCGACGAGCAGGGCGACGGTGACGAGGGCGGCGGTGGCGACGGCGGGCAGGGCGCCGCTGATGGGGCGGCGTCGCGGCTCGGTGTCGGTGGCGGGAGCGGGCACCGGCAGCAGTCGGGCGAGCGCGGCGGTGCCGATGATCAGGACGACGATGCCCAGGTGGGCGGTCTTGCCGAAGTAGTACGCGGGTTGGGTGCCGTTGAGGATGTTGGCGGCGGCCATGGCGGCGGAGAACAGCAGGGCGACGGCCAGCGCGACGAGGTAGCGCCGCCAGGTGGATTCGCCGAGGTTGGTGCGGACGAGGATGGCGGCGACCACGACGGCACCGAGGCCGAGCAGGGTGTTGTAGGTCTCGACCGGTGGGGTGCCGCCGGGGGCGGCGAGCGCTTCGCTCTGGCCGGCGACGAGCACGCCGAGCAGGGCGGTGAGCGGGGCGAGGGCGGCGGTGAGCAGCGCGATGACGGCGACGCTGCCGAGGCGGGTGCGCAGCTTGCGCCGGTCGGCGATCAGCCAGCAGAGCACCATGGCGCCGGTCGGGAAGAGGAAGAGGTAGTAGCTGAACCCGACGCCGATCAGCAGTGCGCCGATCAGGAGGAGTTGTTCGCGGAGCCGGTCGAGGGGGCGGGCGATGAGGGCGACCAGGATGACGGCGAGGCTGAGCCCGAAGGTCTCGCTGGGGTAGCCGGCGACGATCAGGCGGGGCAGTTCGGTGCCGAGGACCAGCGCGGTGACGGCGACGATGAGGACCAGCCGACGCAGCGGGTGCAGGGGGCCGGCGACGTGCTGGGCGGCCCAGACCAGCGCGAGCAGGAGCATTCCGAAGCTGGCGAGGCACCAGAGCACGTAGTGGTCCATGAGCGCCGGGCCGGTCGGCGGGTTGCCGCCGGGGCCGCGCAGGAAGCCGTCGAGCAGTGCGGTGGTGAGGTGCCAGCCCTGCGGGTAGTAGACCAGGCCGGAGAAGACGTGTTCGCGGGCGGCGTCGGGGTCGACGAAGAGGTAGCCGCCGAGTCGGCCGATGGCGTCGAAGAGGGCCGGGTGACGGCCGTTGTCCTCGCCGACCATGGCGAGGTTGAGGCGCTGGCCGAAGGTGTCGGCGCGCAGGTAGGGGGTGGCCAGGTAGCCGGCGGCGAGCGCGGCGGCGGCCAGCGAGGCCACGTCGGGCCAGCCGGGGCGGGGCAGGTGGGGTGCGCGCCGGGAGAGCACGGCGGCGAGGGTCAGGAGCGTGAGCGCCAGGCCGGTGACGGGCACCGGGTGCAGGCCCCAGGGCCAGACGGCGAAGAGCAGGCCGGCGGCGCAGGTGAGGCCGGCGAGCAGGGCGAGCGCGAGGACCACCCGGTCGAGCAGGGTGCGGCCGGAGCGCAGCAGGCTGGCCGTGGCGAGCAGCACCAGTGGGGGCAGGAGCCAGGGGGCGTGCGCGGCGTACGCGGCGACCGGGACGAGCCAGCAGGCGAGGAGCACGCCCGCCAGCAGGCCGATCCCGGGGCGCTGGCGGGCCGGCGGTGTGGGGGTTTTGCCGGTCGAATCCCGGTTGTCCGTGCCACCCGGCACTGCTGGCATTTCCATGGTGGCGTCGGCACGCACGGGCGTCCTCGTTCGGTAGGGCTGCGGGGTCGCCGCAGTCTAGCCGGAACGGGTGTCGTCGTCGGCCCGCCGGTGGGCGTGGTGCGGGAGGGCGGGTGTGGGACGCACGCAGCGGCGGCACCGGGTGTTCCCGGTGCCGCCGCTGGGTGGTTACAGGTACTGGCCGGTGTTGCTGGCGGTCTCGATGGACCGGCCGGCCTCGGCGCCCTTGCCGCCGGAGACGAGCGTACGGATGTAGACGATCCGTTCGCCCTTCTTGCCGGAGATGCGGGCCCAGTCGTCGGGGTTGGTGGTGTTGGGCAGGTCCTCGTTCTCCCGGAACTCGTCGACGCAGGCGTCGAGCAGGTGCTGCAGGCGCAGCCCCTTGCGGCTGGAGGTGAGGAACTCCTTGATGGCCATCTTCTTGCTGCGGTCGACGATGTTCTGGATCATCGCGCCGGAGTTGAAGTCCTTGAAGTAGAGGACTTCCTTGTCGCCGTTGGCGTAGGTCACTTCGAGGAAGCGGTTCTCCTCGGTCTCCGAGTACATCCGGAGCACCACGGCGTCGATCATCGCCGCGACGGTGGCCTGGGGGTCCGCGCCGTGTTCGGCGAGGTCGTCGGGGTGCAGTGGCAGCCCGGCGAGGATGTACTTGGAGAAGATGTCCTTGGCCGCCTCGGCGTCCGGTCGCTCGATCTTGATCTTCACGTCGAGTCGGCCGGGGCGCAGGATCGCCGGGTCGATCATGTCTTCCCGGTTGGAGGCGCCGATGACGATGACGTTCTCCAGCCCCTCCACGCCGTCGATCTCGCTGAGCAGCTGCGGGACGATGGTGTTCTCCACGTCGGAGGAGACACCCGAGCCGCGGGTCCGGAAGATCGAGTCCATCTCGTCGAAGAACACGATCACCGGGGTGCCCTCGCCGGCCTTCTCCCGTGCCCGCTGGAAGATCAGCCGGATGTGCCGCTCGGTCTCGCCGACGTACTTGTTGAGCAGCTCGGGACCCTTGATGTTGAGGAAGAAGCTGGTGTGCTTCTCCTTGCCCTGCCGTTCGGCGATCTTCTTGGCCAGCGAGTTGGCAACCGCCTTGGCGATCAGGGTCTTGCCGCAGCCGGGTGGGCCGTAGAGCAGGATGCCCTTGGGTGGGCGGAGCTGGTGCTCGCGGAACAGGTCCGCGTGCAGGAAGGGCAGCTCGACCGCGTCGCGGATCTGCTCGATCTGCGACTGGAGGCCACCGATGTCGGTGTAGTCGACGTCGGGCACCTCCTCCAGGACCAGCTCCTCGACCTCGCTCTTCGGGATCCGCTCGTACGCGTACGCCGAGCGGGGCTCGATCATGAGCGAGTCGCCGGCCCGGATCGTCGAGCCGATGAGCGTCTCGGCGAGGTGGACGATGCGCTCCTCGTCGGAGTGGGACACCACCAGCGCCCGATCACCCGGCCCGCCGCCCGGCCCCTCCAGGATCTCCTTGAGCATCACGACCTCGCCGACCCGCTCGTAGCCGAACGCGTCGACGATGTTCAACGCGTCGTTGAGCAGGACCTCCTGGCCGCGGCGCAGCTCGGCCACGTCCAGTGAGGGCGAGATGGCGACCCGCAGCTTGCGGCCGCCGGTGAACACGTCCACCGTCCCGTCGTCATGCTTGGCCAGGAAGACGCCGTAGCCACTCGGCGGTTGCGCGAGTCGGTCGATCTCCTCCTTGAGCGTCACGATCTGCGTGCGAGCCTCCTTGAGGGTGCTCACCAGCCGGTCGTTGTTCTCGGTCAGCCGCGCCAACTGTGCCTGGGTGGCCGCCAGCCGCTCTTCGAGCTGCCGGACGTGTCGGGGGCTTTCGGTCAACTTACGCCGCACCAGAGCGAGTTCCTCCTGAAGGAACGCGACCTGCGTGGAGAGATCGTGGGCTTCCTTCTCCCACCGTGCGGCGCGCGAGTCCGCGTCGTCGCTGCGTGCTGCCACGTCCCACCTCCCCGGGGGGCTTGAACGTTCTGCCCTAACACTAGCCGCTATGAGGCCGATTCGGTCCCATGCAACACCCTCGTCACCGAACCTTGATCGCCAAGGGTGGCCTGGCGGGCCGGTACCGGGGTTCGGGTACCGTCGGGGCGTGGGACGGGAGAACATGGGGGGTGCACCGGTGGCCGAGGTCGCGACCGACCAACTGCAGGTCTGGGTGGACCAGGATCTCTGCACGGGTGACGGGCTCTGCGTGCAGTACGCCCCGGAGGTCTTCGAGTTCGACATCGACGGCCTGGCGTACGTCAAGGGCGTCGACGGGGAGCTGCGGATGGCGCCCGGCAGCCGGGTCGACGTGCCCGAGCACCTGCGGCTCGAGGTGATCGACTCCGCGAAGGAGTGCCCGGGCGACTGCATCCACGTGGTGCGCGGCGACGGCGTCGAGGTCGCTGGCCCGGCCGCCGAGGACGACTGAGCGACCCCTTCCGGCCGCGCGGTGTGCGCGGCCGGAAGGGCCCGAGGGCGTACGCCTCAGAGCATCGGGCGGCCGACCACCGAGGCGACCAGCCGGGCGAACTCCTCCAGGCGGGCGATCTGCCCGGCCCCGCCGTCGTCGAGGGTCTTGCCGAAGCGCAGCGCGTCGTGCCGTGGCGTACCGACCATCTCCTCGGTCGGCGGCGCCTCGTCCAGTGAGGTGAGCAGCAGGTAGACGTCGATGCTGTCGACCCGGATCTCGCCGGTCTCGGCGCGGGTGAGCCGACGTCGGCAACCGACCTCGGTGACCGTGGAGACCGGCACCACCCGCAGCGACGACGTCATCGACCCGGGCGGCCCCTCCGTCGGCGGCACGTCCTCACCGTGCCAGAGGATCAGCCGGCTGCCGTCGCAGACCACGACCTCCTGCCACACGCCGTTGACCTCGTTGACGAAGCGTTCCAGCGTGAAGCCCAGCACCGACGCGCCGCGCAGCACCCCACCGAGTGCCTCCAGGGCGACGTCCGGGTCCCGCAGGTAGGCCCGCGCCGCCGACTCCAGGTCCTGGTAGGGCGACCAGTCCGGAAAAACCGCGGGCAGGTCGCCGCCGCCGTAGCCCGGTCGGCTCATGCCACCGCCTCCCCCGGCTCGGTGCCGCTTCCGCTGTCGAAGACGGGGCTCGTGGCCGTACTCCGCGCGCTCATGCCGACCCGCCCACCTCGATGATCACGGCCGGTCCAACTCCCCCGCGGCGTCGGGCTGCGCCTCCGCCGCCTGGGCGGCGGCCTGCCGGGCGGCCTCCGCCTCGCGCAGCACCTGCCGGCGCTGCACGTACGCCTCGGTGCCCTTGCTGGGCTTGCGCCGCCGCGGCGGCGCGGTGACCCCGGGGGCGAGCTTGCGCGCGGAGACCAGGAACGCGGTGTGCGCGATCATCCGGTGGTCCGGTCGGACGGCGAGGCCCTCGGCGTGCCAGTCCCGCACCAGCGACTCCCAGGCGCGCGGCTCGGTCCAGCCACCGCGCTCGCGCAGCGCCTCGACCAGCTCGGAGAGCTGCGGCGTGGTGGCCACGTAGCCGATGAACACCCCGCCGGGCACCAGCGCCCGCTCGACCATGTCGAGGGTCTCCCAGGGCGTGAGCATGTCCAGGATGATCCGGTCGAAGCCGGTCTCCTGGCACTGGGCGACGTCACCGACGTGCAGCTGCCAGGCCGGGTGCGGCCCGTTGAAGAACGCCTCGACGTTGCGCCGCGCGATCTGGGCGAAGTCGTCGCGCAGCTCGAACGAGTGCAGTTCGCCCTCGGTGCCGACCGCGCGCAGCAGCGAGCAGCTCAGCGCGCCGGAGCCGGCGCCGGCCTCGAGGACCTTCGCGCCGGGGAAGATGTCGCCCATCGCGACGATCTGCGCCGAGTCCTTCGGGTAGATGACCTGTGCGCCGCGCGGCATGGAGAGCACGTAGTCCGACAGCAACGGCCGCAGCGCCAGGAACGCGGTGCCACCGCCGGTGGTGGTCACCACGCTGCCGTCGGGCAGCCCGATCAGCGCGTCGTGCGTGAGGATGCCGCGGTGCGTGTGGAACTCCTTGCCGGGCTCCAGCGTCACGGTGTGCATCCGCCCCTTCGGGTCGGTCAGCTGCACCCGGTCGCCGGGCCGGAACGGCCCGCGGTGCACGGGTGTCAGCGCCGGTGTGGCGGTGTCGGCCGGGACGGTGGAGGGAGTTGCGGTCACGATGTCATCTTCCGGTTGGGTTCAAGGAGCTGCGCCAGGTCCGCGATATGCAGGATGCCGACGACATCTTCGCCTGCGGTCACCACGTACTGCGCGCCCGGGTGGGTCTGCACGGCCTCCATGACCCGCTCCCCGTCCAGCCCCACCGCCAGCGCGGGAAGCGTGCCCAGCGACCGGGCGACGGCGTCGACCGCCAGCCAGGGGCGACGCTCGACGGGCACCGCCGCGGCGGCGGCCGGGTCGACCAGCGCGACCGGCCGCCCGGTGGAGTCGGTGACCAGCAGCGCGGCGGCGGGCTGCCCGCCCTCGGCCCGCCGGCGCTGCGCCTCGGACAGCGGCGTGCCGGTCGGCACCGGCCAGACCGGTCGGGCCAGCCGGGACAGGTCGATCAGCGGGAAGCGGCGGCTGACCCGGGCGGCCCGGATCGACTGCCCGGCCCCTCGCCAGAGGGTGACGGCGACCAGCAGCATCAAGGGCAGCGCCAGTGGGGCCAGGTAGTCGGCCAGGGTGAGCACCAGGACCAGGACGGCGGTGCCGACGGCGACCGCGCGGCCCGCCCAGCCGGCGACCTCGGTGCCGCGGTGCCGGTCCCGGGTCAGCCCCCACACGGCGGCGCGCAGCGCCCGCCCACCGTCCAGGGGCAGCCCGGGCAGGCTGTTGAACACCGCCACGATGACGTTGCTCACCGCGAGCTGGAAGGCGAGCTGGTGGGCCACGGTCCCGTCGGGCAGGGCGAGGGTGGCGGCCACCGAGAGGACGCCGAGCACCGCCGAGACCGCCGGGCCGGCCAGCGAGACCAGCAGGTCGACGCGGGGCGACGGGGCGTCGCGGTCCATCTCGGTGTAGCCGCCGAGCAGTTCCAGGGTGATCCCGCGCACACCGATGCCGT
This sequence comes from Micromonospora sp. CPCC 205539, assembly GCF_036906815.1. NCBI lineage: Bacteria > Bacillati > Actinomycetota > Actinomycetes > Micromonosporales > Micromonosporaceae > Micromonospora > Micromonospora sp. CPCC 205539. The sequence continues at coordinate 108,315 of NZ_JBAKHW010000010.1, forward strand.
AGCGCCGGGCGGTGAGGGCGTGGCCCAGTTCGTGCAGCAGCACCGAGCCGAGCAGCGACACCACGAACCCGAAGCCGATCAGATAGCCGCTGACCTGCGGGAGGTCCAGTTGCCGGCGGGCGAACTCGGCGTACAGCACGGCGACCAGCACGGCGAGCAGGACCATCGAGGCGTTGAGGTGCAGCGGCACCCCGAACACCCGGCCCACGCTCAAGCCGGGGCGCCGGTCGGGCCGACGCGGCGGCCGGGATGACTGCTCCATCGCACCGATGCTACGGACCGGCGCCGTACGGGGCGGGCGGCGGTCCGTGTCATACCGGTGCCCTAACCTTTGCGGACATGACGGCGGAACCGGTCACCACCCCTCAGTCCCCCACCCCGGCGCAGACGCCGCCCACGGTGCGGGCCTCGCTGTCGCCGTCGCGGGCGGCCGACTTCAAGACCTGCCCGCTGCTCTACCGGTTCCGCAGCATCGACCGGCTGCCCGAGCGCACGACGATGGAGCAGGCCCGGGGCACGCTGGTGCACGCGGTGCTGGAGCGCCTGTTCGACCTGCCCGCGCAGGGCCGCACGCCGGCCGCGGCCGGCGACCTGGTGGCCCCCCAGTGGGACCGGCTGGTCACCGAGCAGCCGGAGCTGGCCGGGATCTTCGAGGGCGCCGAGCCGGCCGGCCCGGTGGAGTTCCTGCGCTCCGCCGCCGGGCTGCTCGAGGGCTACTTCGCGGTGGAGGATCCGACCCGGTTGGAGCCGGCCGAACGCGAGAGCCTGATCTCGGCGGTGGTCGACGAGGAGCTGCTGATCCGGGGTTACCTCGACCGACTCGACGTGGCACCGGACGGCGCGCTGCGGGTGGTCGACTACAAGACCGGTGGCGCTCCCCGGGAGGCGTTCGAGGCGCGGGCGCTGTTCCAGCTCAAGTTCTACGCGCTGGTGCTGTGGCGCACCCGGGGAGTGGTGCCCAAGGTGCTGCGGCTGCTCTACCTGCGCGACGCCGAGGTGTTGGATTACGCTCCGGACGCCGACGAGCTGGTCCGCTTCGAGCGCACGGTGGTGGCGTTGTGGCGGGCGATCGAGCAGGCCACCGTCCGGCAGGATTTTCGGCCCCGGCCGAGCAAGCTGTGCGACTGGTGCAGCCACCAGGCGCTGTGCCCCACCTTCGGTGGCACCCCTCCGCCGTTCCCGGTCAGGGTGGCCGGCGCCGATCCGCTGCGTGACGCCCGGTCCGCCCCGGCGACGCCCGGCGCCGACGACTGAGCCCGGGCCATGCGGCGGGCAGGGTGCGCTCGCGCGGCCCGGCGGCGAGCACCGGCACCGGCACCGGCACCGGGCGACGCTGACGACCCGACCGGATCGGTGCCGCGTCGGTGGGGCCGCGGCGGTGCGCGAGCTTCTACGGTAATCCGCGACGCACCGGCGGGCTCGCTCCCCTCGGCGGCCCGGGTGCGCGAGGATGACCGCCGCGTCAGCACGGCGGCGGCGCGGGCCTAGGGAGGCGACATGAGCGACCGGGTGGCCTCGGCACGGCCGGTGCGGATCCTGCTCGCCGACGACCAGCCGCTGCTGCGCACGGGTTTCCGGATGGTGCTGGGTGCCGAGGGTGACCTGGACGTGGTGGCGGAGGCCGGGGACGGCCTGGAGGCGGTGGAGCTGTCCCGCCGGCTGCTGCCCGACGTGGTGCTGATGGACATCCGGATGCCCCGGATGGACGGGGTGGCCGCGACCCGGGCCATCGTCGACGCCCGGCTGCCGGTTCGGGTACTGGTGCTGACCACCTTCGATCTGGACGAGTACGTGGTGGGCGCGCTGCGCGCCGGCGCCAGCGGGTTCCTGGCGAAGGACGTGCCGGCCGAGGATCTGATCGCGGCGATCCGTACGGTGGCCGGCGGGGGCGCGGTGATGGCACCGCGGATCCTGCGCCGGCTGCTGGACCGCTTCGCCGACCTGCTGCCCGATCCGGCGGCGGCGCCACCGGCGGCGCTCGACGCGCTCACCGACCGGGAGCGCGAGGTGCTGGTGCAGGTGGCGCGCGGGCTGTCGAACGCCGAGATCGCGGCGGCCCTGTCGGTCAGCGAGACCACCATCAAGACCCACGTCGGGCACGTGTTGACCAAGCTACGGTTGCGGGACCGGGTGCAGGCGGTGGTGCTGGCGTACGAGTCGGGGCTGGTCCGCCCCGGGGCGTAGCGGTCCGGGCGCGGGTACCCCGACGGGCGTACCCGAAGATCCCCCCGCGGGGTGACGGCGGCCTTGTCGTGCTCACCTACCGTGACTGGAGATGGCTCGGCGCGGTTGACCCTCACGTGGCGTCAGCTCCTAGCGTCGGCCACGGAGCGTTGCGGCGGTCGGGAAAGTCACTCGGCCGGCTGTCGGGTCAGGGGCAACCCTGAGCCGGCATGGGGGTGCACCCGCAGCGCGAAATCCGCCGCGGGTCCGCCCGTGGGCGGACGGGACGGGCGTGAGCAGCGCCGATGATGGAGACGGTCGCGCCGGACCAGCGGGGGCGGCGTGTATTCGGACAGACGGAAGAGGTAGATGACGTGACCGCGACGGTAGGCCAGCAGGCGCAGGCCGCGGCCCGGGCGAATGACGTGTGGAAGGTGTACGGCAGCGGTGAGGCACAGGTCATCGCTCTGCGGGGGGTCAGCGCGGAGTTCGAGCGCGGCCGGTTCACGGCGATCATGGGCCCGTCGGGGTCGGGCAAGTCGACGCTGATGCACTGCCTGGCGGGTTTGGACTCGGTCACCAAGGGGACGGTGGCGATCGGTGAGACCACGGTCACCGGGCTGGGCGACTCGGGGTTGACGAAGCTGCGCCGGGACAAGGTCGGCTTCATCTTCCAGCAGTTCAACCTGCTGCCGACGCTCACCGCCAAGGAGAACATCCTGCTGCCGCTGTCCATCGCCGGGCGCAAGCCGGACCCGGCCTGGTACGACACGGTGATCAACACGGTCGGTCTGCGGGACCGGCTGGACCACCGGCCGGCGCAGCTCTCCGGTGGGCAGCAGCAGCGGGTCGCGTGCGCGCGGGCGCTGGTCTCCCGCCCCGAGGTGATCTTCGCGGACGAGCCGACCGGCAACCTGGACTCCCGCTCCGGCGCGGAGGTGCTCAACTTCCTGCGCGACTCGGTCCGCCAGCACGGCCAGACCATCGTGATGGTCACCCACGACCCGACGGCCGCCGCGTACGCCGACCGGGTGGTCTTCCTCGCCGATGGGGAGATCGTCTCGGAGCTGATCGAGCCGACCGCCGAGACGGTGCTGGACACCATGAAGAAGCTGGACACTCCGGCTGAGGTGGGCAACTGATGTTCCGGGCGACAATGAAGAGTCTGCTGGCCCGCAAGGTCCGGCTGATCCTGTCCGGGTTGGCGGTGGTGCTCGGGGTGATGTTCGTCTCCGGCGCCTTCGTGCTGACCGACACGCTGGGCCGCTCGTTCGACTCGGTGTTCGCCGACGGCTTCTCCGAGATCGACGTGAACGTCGCGGCGAAGCCGAGGGTGGAGCTCAGCGAGATGGAGGGCGAGCAGACCGCCGCCCCGCTGCCCGCCGCCGTGGTGGACCGGGTCAAGCAGGTGCCGGGGGTCGCCTCGGCGACCGGCATCGTCAACGCCGACGGCGCTCGTGTGATCGGCAGCAACGGCAAGGTGATCAGCTCGTTCGGCCCGCCGCAGTTGGGCGAGAACTGGACCGGCGAGAGCGACCTGATGCAGTTGCGGGAGGGGCGCGGGCCGCAGGCCGAGGACGAGATCGTGGTCAACAAGTCGTTGGCCACCGCGGCGAAGGTGCAGGTCGGCCAGAAGGTCGGCGTGCTGACCGCGTTCGAGTCGAAGAAGCGGGACTTCACGCTCGTCGGCATCCTGGGTTACAGCGGTGACCGGGACTCGATCGGCGGGGTCAACGAGGTCTTCTTCACCACGCCGGTGGCGCAGCAGCTGATGCTCGGCACGCCGGGCTCGTTCAGCAGCATCACCGTCCGCACTGCCGACGGGGTCTCCGACGAGACGCTGCGCGACGACGTGGCCCGTGCGCTCGGCCCGGACTACGAGGTGAAGACCGGCAAGCAGGTCGCCGCGGACGCTGCGGCCGGCTTGAAGGAGGGCCTGTCCTTCTTCAACAAGATCCTGCTCGGCTTCGCGGCGGTGGCGCTGCTCGTCGGCACCTTCCTGATCCTCAACACCTTCTCGATCATCGTCGCCCAGCGCACCCGGGAGTTGGCGCTGATGCGCGCCATCGGGGCCAGCGGTCGGCAGATCATCGGTTCGGTGGTGCTGGAGGCGATCGCGGTGGGGCTGATCGCCTCGGTGCTCGGCTTGGCCGCCGGCATCGGGGTGGGGGCGCTGCTGGCGTTCCTGTTCGGCAAGCTCGCCGGTGGGCTCACCCTCGCCGGGATCGGCGTCCCGGCGGCCGCGGTCATCGGCTCGTTCGCCGTCGGCACGGTGATCACCGTGGTGGCGGCCCTGCTGCCGGCGCTGCGCGCGTCCCGGATCCCGCCGATCGCGGCCATGCAGGACGTGGCCACCCCGGACCGACCGTTGACCAAGGTCACCGTGGCCGGGTCGCTGGTCACCGCCGTCGGCGCGGTGCTGCTGTTCCTCGGGCTCAGCGGCAACGCCAGGGGTAGCACGCTGCCCACCATCCTCGGTGGGGTGCTGTTCGCCTTCATCGGCGTGGCGCTGCTGACCCCGCTGATCAGTCGGCCGGTGGTGAGCCTGCTCGGCGCGATCTTCTCCTGGTCGGTGCCGGGCAAGCTGGGCCGGCTCAACTCCGGGCGCAACCCGCGCCGGACCGCGATCACCGCCGCCGCGCTGATGGTCGGCATCGCGCTGGTCACCGGCGTCACGGTGATCCTCGACTCGGCCAAGGGCAGCATCAGCGCGCTCGCCAAGGACACCATCAAGGCCGAGTTGGTGATCGCCGGGCAGCAGGGTGGTCCGCGTCCGCCGAGCTTCGACCCGGGTGTGCTGGAGAAGGCGAAGGCCCTGCCCGGTGTGCGGCTGGTCGACGGCGAGTACGGCGACATGGCGAAGCTCGACGGCGAGAGCACCTGGGTCGCGGCGAGCAGCGAGATCGCGTCGCTGCGGCAGATCTTCGGCGCGAAGGCCACCGCCGGCGACATCGACCGGCTCGGGCCGACCGAGATGCTGGCCAGCTCCGACACCGCCAAGTCCCGTAACTGGTCGGTGGGGTCGACGGTGAAGGTGCAGCTCAACCGGGGCGAGGCACGGACGTACACGGTCAGCGGCATCTACGAGTCGTCCCAGCTCACCAACCCGGTGACGCTGCCGGCGCAGGCCGCGAAGGACTTCGCCATCCCGCAGCCCATCCAGGGCTTCATCCAGCTCGCCCCCGGTGCTCGGGTGTCCGACGTGCAGCCGCAGGTGGAGACGCTGCTGGCGGACAGCCCCGAGGTGTCGGTGGCCGACATGGACGCGTTCATCAAGCAGCAGACCAGTCAGCTCGACGGGCTGCTCACGATGATCCAGATCCTGCTGGCGTTGGCCATCGTGATCGCCGTGCTCGGCATCATCAACACGCTGGCGCTGTCGGTGCTGGAGCGGACCCGCGAGCTCGGGCTGCTGCGGGCGATCGGCCTGCGCCGGGGCCAGACCATGGGCATGATCACCGTGGAGGCGGTGGTGATCTCGGTGTTCGGCGCGCTGCTCGGTGTGGCGGTCGGCACCGGTCTCGGCGCCGCAGTGGTCGAGGCGCTCAAGGACGAGGGGATTACCGACCTGATCCTGCCCTGGGGGCAGATGGGTGTCTTCCTCGGTCTCGCCGCGATCATCGGGGTGGTGGCCGCGGTGCTACCCGCCATCCGTGCGGCGCGGATCAACGTCCTGGGCGCGATCGCCCACGACTGAACGGTGACACCCGGAGGCCCCCGATCGCCGCTCACGGCGGTCGGGGGCCTCCGGCGTTGACCTGGCCGAATCGCCCTCGTGACCGGCGTCGAGCTGCCAGGCTGGCCGTGCCAGCGTGCCGCGGCCTGGGGGCGGCGGCCTGGGGGCGGCGGCCTGGGGGCGGCGGTGGCCGAGCCGGGAGGGCGACATGACCGATCAGGACGCGTACCAGCGGGCACTGGGTCACGCCGAGCGGCTGCTCGGTAAGCCGCTCGTGCTGCCGCTCGGCGAGGGCGAGCCGCCGGTGGGGCACGACTTCCGCCGTCTGGCCACCGTGCAGACCTTCGGTGAGGTGTGGCCTCGGGAAGGGCTGGACCTGCGCAGCCGTTGCCTGGTCTCGGTGGCGATCGCCGCCACCCTCGGCACCCACGAGCCGCTGCGTGGCCAGCTGCGCATCGCCCTGGAGTCGGGCGTGACCAAGGAGGAGATCGTCGAGTTGTTCATCCACCTGGCCGCCTACGCGGGGGCGGCCCGGGCGTTCGACGGCTACCAGGTGGTCACGGCGGTCTTCGCGGAGCGCGCCTGACCGGTGGCGGTCAGCCGGTCGCGCCGGCCCGGGCGGCCAGCAGCGCGGCGAGCACCTCCAGGTCCACGGCGGTCAGGCTCGCCACCTGGTGTACGCCGTCGGCGTGCGGCAGCGGCACCTCCGCGGGCACCGCCAGGACCGCGGCGCCGGAGGCGAACGCACTGGCGACCCCGGTCGGTGAGTCCTCGATCGCCACGCAGTTCTCGATCGGCACGCCGAGCAGTCGGGCGGCGGTCAGGTACGGCTCCGGGTGCGGCTTGGCCGCGTCCACCTCGTCACCGCAGACCACCGCGTCGAAGCTGTCCCGGCCCAGTGTGTCCAGGGCGATCTCGACAAGTGGCCGGCCGCTGGAGGTGACCAGCGCGGTGGGGATTCCCGCCGCGCGGACCGCGCGCAGCAGCGCGAGCGCGCCGGGGCGCCAGCGCAGCCCGGTGCGGAACAGCTCCAGGATCCGGGCGTTGATCCACGCCGCGCTGACCGCCGGGTCCCGTTCGGGTTGACCCAGGTCGTCGTGCAGGATCCGCATCGACTCGGCCATGCTGGTCCCGATGATCGACTGGCGGGCGGCGGTGGACATCTGGCCGCCGTACTCGCGTGCCAGTTCCTGTAGCGCGACGTCCCACAGCTTCTCGCTGTCGACCAGCGTGCCGTCCATGTCGAAGAGCACGGCGGCGGGATGGTGGCTGCTCAGGGGATCCTCCAGGGTCGTGGTCGACACTGGCGATCCTGCCAGGGCGGGTCGCGGCCGATGGCGGCGGAGTGCGACCAGGTGATCCGGGCAACGCTGGTCAGCCCAGGTCGCAGGCACCCAGGGACTGCTCGTAGCCGCGGAAGAACGAGTCGGTGCGTTGCTCGGCGGTGCCGTGCGCGCCCTCGGCGAACCAGGGCTGGTCGGGGTCGTCACCGACCGCCGCCAGCCCCTCTCGGAACTCGTCCAGGTCGCCCTCGGCCAGGGTCAGGGCGCCCGAGCGCACCGAGTCGCCGAGGTACGCCCCGGCCATGCAGTCGGCCTGCAACTCCTGCTGGATGGTGAAGCTGTAGTTGATGCCGAGCCGCACCTGGATGCCGTGGGCGTACTCGTGGCCGAGCAGGTAGAACACGAACGCGTCGCCGACCTGGCGGAACGCCGCCACCGACCACCTGACGTCGTAGGCGATGAAGTCGCCCCGCGAGCAGTAGACGGCGTTGTTGCGGGGCAGCGGCTGCCCGCCGCAGGACACCTCGCCCTCCCGCTGGTACGGGGTGATTCGCTTGACCGGCTGGAAGCGCTGCCCGGACGCCTTGAACTGGGCCGCCCAGTACCGCTCGGCGATGGCCTGCGCGTCGGCGACGTCCTGCTCGAACTCGGCGACGCTGGTGGTGCTGTCGGCCCGGGTGGTGCTCGGCCCCGGGGAGGCCGCCGATCCGCTCGGCGCCGGGCGCTCACCCTCGGGATCGGCGAGGCCACCGCCGGAGCAGGCGACCGATACCACTGCGGCGATCAGCAGGCCCACCAGCGGCCACCGGACGTGCCGTCCCGACCGTGCCTCCACTGTGCCCTCCCCTGGTGCTGGTGCCGCGCTGGGCAGTACCCCGACGATACGACCGCCATGCCCACCACCACACTCACGCGCGTCGGTGCCCGCCGGTTCACCGCTGCCCTGTCCGTCAGCCGGTGGAGTCACGCCCGCGCTGCCACGTGTCGCCCTGCTCGCCGTGCCGCTGCGCCTCGTAGCGCTGCTGCCGGGTACGAGCGTCTCGACCGGCCACGCCGTCCTCGACCGACGTCACCCGTCCCCGATCACGCCGAGCGACAACCCCGAACAGCCCACCCCCGACCACCGCGACAAACCCGAGAACCACCCAGACCACCGTCATTCCCCCAACCTAACGACCTCCCGCCACCCGGCCCGGCCCCCGACCACGGCCCGGCCCCCAACCGCGGCCCGGCCCCCGACTGCGGCCCGGCCCCCGACCGCGGCCCGGCCTCGACCCCGCCGAGGATCCGGGGTGACCGGTCCAGTTGTCCGTCCTTTGCTCTGCTTCAACGGTCGCAACGAAAAGATGCCGCCCGTGTTGCGTCGGGTGAAGCAGAGCAAAGGACCCGAACCAGGGGTCCGGACCCGCCCCGGCAATCACGTGGTTGCGGCGGCCCGGCCCGGCGCGGCGGGTGGCAACGCCAACCTCAGGACCGACCACCCGGCCGGGTACTGGGGTCGTAGCGTGTCCGGATCGGGTTGGTGGCTTCGACGTCTCTGGTGAGCGGCGTTGGATGTCGGCGCCGGCGACAGAGGAGGCAGGCACGGTGAAGTACATGATCATGCTTTACGGTTCGCAGCAGGACTACGACATGCTGTCCGGCCGGGCGACGGACCGGCCGGCCATGTCGGCCGAGCAGATCGCGGCGATGCACAAGCACATGGAGACGGTTCACCAGGCGCTCGCCGAGTCCGGCGAGTTGGTCGACGCGCGGGGCCTCAGCGAGCCGGTGCACGCCCGCCGGGTGCAGGTGCGCGAGGGCGCGCCCGTGGTCACCGACGGCCCGTACCCGGAGACGCAGGAGGTCCTGGCGGGCTACACGATCGTGGAGTGCGCCAGCTTCGACCGCGCCACCGAGATCGCCTCGGGCCTGGTCGACCCGGACACCCCCGGCGCGTACGTGGACGTGCGGCCGGTGTTGGACGGCGTCGAGGACCTGGCCGGCTGATCCAGGGTGCCGGCGACCGGTCGACCCGTCGAGGACCTGCTGCGCGAGCTGGCGCCGCAGGTCCTCGGCGCGCTGGTACGACGCTACGGGCACTTCGACACCGCCGAGGACGCCGTCCAGGAGGCGCTGATCGCGGCGGTGGGCGGCTGGCCGCGCGACGGCGTACCGGCGAACCCCCGCGGCTGGCTGATCACCGTCGCGTCTCGCCGGCTCACCGACCTGCTGCGCAGTGAGCAGGCCCGGGTGCGGCGGGAGGACACCGTGGCGGGCTGGGCGCTGCCGGAGCAGTGGCACGCCGCCGCCGCCGACCAGCCGCCGGTGGACGCCGACGACACCCTCATCCTGTTGTTCCTGTGCTGCCATCCAGCGCTCTCGCCGGCCTCGCAGATCGCGCTCACCCTGCGCGCGGTGGGCGGGCTGAGCACCGCCGAGGTGGCCCGCGCGTTCCTGGTGCCCGAGGCCACGATGACCCGGCGGATCAGCCGGGGCAAGCAACAGATCCGGGACAGCGGGCTGCGGTTCGCGCCGCCCATCGGCCCCGACCGTGCCGACCGACTCGTCGCCGTGTTGCACGTCCTCTATCTGATCTTCACCGAGGGGTACGCCCGCACCGCCGGGCCCGGGTTGCTGCGCGGCGACCTGACCGCCGAGGCGATCCGGCTGACCCGGCTCGTGCACCGGCTGCTGCCCGACGATCCCGAGGTCACCGGGCTGCTCGCGCTGATGCTCCTCACCGACGCCCGCGCCCCGGCCCGGATCGATGCCAACGGCGAGCTGGTGCCGATGGCGGAGCAGGACCGGAGCCGCTGGCGGGCTGACCAGATCACCGAGGGAGTCGCTCTGATCAGCGCGGCGCTGCCGCGCGGGGTGGTCGGGCCGTACCAGCTCCAGGCGGCCATCGCGGCGGTGCACGACGAGGCGCCCAGCGCGGCGGCCACCGACTGGCCCCAGATCACCGCCCTGTACGAGGTGCTGCTCGGCATCTCCGACAACCCCGTCGTGGCACTCAACCACGCCGTGGCGGTGGCGATGAGCCGGGGCGCGCCCGCCGGGTTGGCGCTGCTCGCCGAGCTGGCCGAGGACGCCCGGCTGGCCGACGATCCTCGACTGCCAGCGGCGCGGGCTCATCTGTGGGAGCTGGTCGGCGAACGTACCGCCGCTCGGGACGCGTACCGGATGGCGGCCGCGCGGTCGACGAACCTGGCTCAGCAGCGCTACCTGTACGCCCGCGCGGACCGCCTCAGAGACGGCCCGCCGGCCGCCGACTGAGTTTGCACCGGGTCACGGGCTGGCGGCCAGGAAGACGAACGCGGCCAGCAGCACCAGGTGCACCCCGCCCTGCAACAGGGTGGCCCGGCCGGGCACCACGGTCAGCACGCCGGTCACCGCGGTGAGCGCGAGCAGCGCGAGCTGGGTGCCGCCGAGGCCGAGCAGCAGCGGCCCGTCCAGCCAGATCGAGGCGATCGCGATGGCCGGGATGGTCAGGCCGATGCTGGCCATCGCCGACCCGAGCGCGAGGTTCAGGCTGATCTGCACCCGGTCGCGGCGGGCGGCGCGGGCCGCGGCCAGGGTCTCCGGCAGCAGCACCAGCAGAGCGATGATCACGCCGACGAACGCGTGGGGCAGGTTGGCCGCCGCCACCCCGGCCTCGATGGTCGGCGAGACGGTCTTGGCGTCACCGACCACGGCGACCAGCGCGACCAGCAGCAGCCCCAGGCTGACCAGCGCGTCCCGGGTGGACGGCGGCTTGGCGTGCTCCTCGGCGTCGACCACCTGGCCCGCGCTGTCGACCGGCAGGAAGTAGTCGCGGTGCCGACCGGTCTGCACGAGCACGAACAGCCCGTAGAGGGCGAGCGACGCGACGGCGGCGAAGGTGAGCTGCGCCGGGCTGAACTCCGGGCCGGGCCGGCTGGTGGTGAAGGTCGGGATCACCAGGCTGAGGGTGGCCAGCGTGACCACAGTGGCCAGTGCGCCGCCGGTGCCCTCCGAGTTGAACACCGCCACCCGTCGGCGCAGCGCGCCGAGCAGCAGCGACAGACCGAGGATGCCGTTGCACGTGATCATGACGGCGGCGAAGACAGTGTCCCGGGCCAGCGACTGGGTCTTCTCCGGTCCGCTGATCATCAGCGTGACGATCAGGGCCACCTCGATCACGGTGACCGCGATGGCGAGCACCAACGAGCCGTACGGCTCCCCCACCCGGTGGGCGACCACCTCCGCGTGGTGCACGGCCGCCAGCACCGCGCCGCCCAGCAGCGCCGCGACCAGCACGACGACTACCGCCGGCAGGTCCCGGCCCCAGGTCACGAGAAGCACCAGCACGGCGAGCACGGGTACGGCGACGGTCCAGTCGGTCACGCGGGAGCGAAGCAGGGCAGCCATGCCCGCAAGACTGCCAGGCGAGGTGATCACCTGCCCACCTTCGACACAGGGCTGTCCCATCGCGCAAACCTGTAACCCATAGGTTACGCTTCTGCTGTGGACGAGGTGGTCACGGCGATCGCGGACCCGGTACGGCGGCAGATCCTGACCATGCTGCACGCCGAGCCCCTCGCCGCGGGCGACATCGCCCAGCGGTTCGCGATCAGCCGGCCGGCGATCAGCCGCCACCTGCGGGTGCTGCGCGAGGGCGGGCTGGTCCGCGACGAGCTGATCGGTCGGAAGAGGATCTACCGCCTCGATCCCGGTCCACTCGCCGAGTTGGTCGACTGGCTCACCGGGCTCGTCACCACCGATCGGTGGGAGCGGCACCTCGACGCACTGGAGACCGAGGTCTATCGAACCCGTCGGGAACGCCGCAGCGGCGCTCCGGCGGCGCACCGAAGGGAGCACACGGCATGACCCGTACGTGCAGCACCTGACCAACCTGGAGTCGATCGCCGAGATCGGTGCCGGCTGGGAGTACTACCTCGACATGTTCATCGCCGCCCGCGACGGCTCACCCCGCCCCCAGTTCGACGACTACCACCCCGCCATGCAGTCGTACTACCAGGCGTTGGTCGGCTAGCGCTCGGTCTGCGGGCGCTCGGTCGCCTGGCGCAGCAGCGCGAACTCGGCGGTCAGCGCCGGCAGCGGGAAGTGCGCGTTCAGGCCGCTGGGGTTGGGTAGCACCCAGACCCGGGCTGGGCCCAGTCGATCCGGCTGCGGACCCAGCCCGGCGCCGGGCCGCACAAAGGCGATCCGGTACGCGGTCACCCCGAGGATCGCCACCCACCGGGGCCGGTACCGCTCGGCCTTCACCGCCAACCCCGTCACCCCGGCCACCAACTCCGCCGACGTCAACTCGTCGGCGCGGGCGGTGGCCCGGTTGCTCAGGCTGGTGATGCCCAGGCCCTGCCGCAGCAGCTCGTCGCGTTCCCACGGCTGCACCTCCCGCTCGGTGAAGCCGGAGCGGTGCAGGGCCGGCCAGAAGCGGCTGCCCCGGCGGGCGAAGTGCTCCCCCACCGCCGCGGAGTAGAGACCTGGGTTGAAACCGCAGAACAGCACCCGCAGATCCGGCCCGATCACGTCCACCAGGCCCCGGCCGGCGGCCGCAGCGACCTGCGCCCGGGTCGGCCGCCGAAACGGCCCCGACCGGTCCGCGTCCATGGCACCGATTCTGCCGTACGCCCCGACGCACGGTTGCGGCTTCCGGCGTGCCGGGGCCGGCCCGGCGACCACCGACGATCACGACTGGCACCATCTACGGATGCAGTCAGCCGACGACCTCGCCGCCAGCCGCTACGCACGGATGCGCTGGAACACGCCGCTGTCGGAGGAGCACGCGGCGCTGCTCCTGCGCCGGCTCGACGTCCGCCCCGGAGCGCGCGTGCTCGACCTGGGCTGCGGCTGGGGTGAGCTGCTGCTCAGGGCCGTCGCCGCCGGTGGGGTGGTCGGCCCGGTCGCGACGAGGGGCGTCGGCGTCGACACCGACGCTGCCGCGCTCGCCCGGGGGCGGCAACTGGCCACGGCCCGCTCCCTCAACCGGCACGTCGCCTTCGTGATGGGAGAGGCGGCAGACTGGCACGAACCGGCCGACCGCGTCCTCTGCGTCGGCGCCACGCACGCCTTCGGCGGCACCGCCGCCACCCTCGACGCCCTCGCCACCCTGGTCCGGCCCGGCGGGCGGTTGCTGTTCGGCGAGGCGTACTGGGAGCGTCCCCCGACGCCGGGGGCCGAGCAGATCTTCGGCACCGAGGTCACCGCCCTGCCGGGCCTCATCGAGGCCGTCCGCGAGCGGGGCTGGCGGGTGCTGCACGTGAGCACCGCTGACCAACGGGAGTGGGACGACTTCGAGTCCACCTGGCTCGCGGGCCGCCAGGAGTGGCTGCTGCGGTACCCGGAGGACCCCCGCGCGGCAGAGGTCCGCGCGGAACTCGACGACCGGCTACGCCAGTACGTCGAGGTCTACCGCGGGGTTCTCGGTCTCGCCTACCTCGTCCTCGGTCGCTGAGGGTCCGCGGTTGACGCCGGTCGCTACGCTGCGCGTGGTGGACACGGTTCGCACCGCCCGCCTCGCCCTGCATTGGCGAATCCTCATCGTGTTCGCCGGCGCTCTCGTGGTGTGGCTGTTCCTCTACCACGGCGCTGTGCTCGGCCGGGACTACGACCGCCCGACCCATGTCATCCGGGCCATCGTCACGACGGCTCTCGTCGTACCCCTGGTGGTTGTCGCTCGTCGTCTGCTGGACCGACGCCCCTGGGCCGGCCTCGGCCTGCCCTCCCTGCGGACCGGCTGGCGGCACCTGCTGCTCGGCATGGCGTGCTGGCTCATTCCGGCCGCCGTCGGGTTCGCGCTCTGCCTCGGCTTCGACTGGGTCGAGATCGGCCTGCGCACCTCCGTCGGGGACGTCGTGCGCGTGGCCGCGCTCCTGGTCGTGCTCGTCTTCCTCTACGAGGCGCTGCCGGAGGAACTCATCTTCCGCGGCTACCTGCACCGCAACCTGGCCACCCGGCTGTCGGCCTGGCAGGCGGTCCTCGGGCAGGCCGTGTTGTTCACGCTGTTCGGGTTCCTCGTCGGCGCTGCCACGTCCCTCGACCGGCTCGCCATCTTCTTCGTCTTCGCGCTCGTCCTTGGTGGTTTCCGGGTCGCCACCGGCGACATCTGGGCCGGCATCGGCTTCCACCTGGCCTTCCAGACCGTTGCCCAGTTGGTCGGGGACATCGGCGCCGTCTTCGTCGTGACCGGCGCCGGCGTGCTGGCGCTCGTCGCCCTGGGCGGCCTGCCGTTCTCGCTCGGCTGGCTCTTCCTGGAACGGCGGTACCGGGATCGTTTGAACTGGCAGGTCATCGACCCGGACCCGGCTCACTGACCACTTCCTCAGGTGGCGGGGTTACCGGGCGGGGTGTACCGCAGGCGCATGAAGTAGGAGACGGCGGCGATCGTGACCGTCTTCAGCAGCGAAATGCCGACGACCGTCCAGTAGGCGCTGGTGAACGCGCCGTCCCAGCCGGACACCGCAGCGTAGATGGCGGGCAGTAGGGCGATGGCCACGTCGGCGCTGAGGCCCTGCACGAAGGTGCGGAGGGCCCGGTTGCGGGCGTCGAGCTTGGCGGGCAGCGGAGTGATGGTTGCGCTGGTCATGGTGCCTCCCTTGCTGCGCGGCCGCTGTACCGAGCGTTCCTCGATCGACAGAGGACCGCCACCCCCAAGACGGGACCGGTCGGGCCAAACCGTTAAAAGGAACAATCCCGGCGGCTGCCCGTGCCACGTGACATGGCCAGCGCCGACGTGGCAAGCTGCCGCAACGCGTCCGCGACCGGCAGCGTGACCGGCTACCGGCCGGTAATGTCATCGACGGAAGGCAGTGACATGACGGACGTAGCGACTCCCGATTGGCAACTGCCCGCGGCGCTGGAGCCGGCCGTCGTACGCCACGCCTGGCGGGTGACCGAACCCCTGCACGGGATGATCTACTTCGTGCCCGAGGCGCATGAGCGCTACGCCGCCCTCGGCCTCATGGGCCGGGCCGGCTACTTCGCCTCCCGGGCGGCCGCCCTCGGGCCCGTGGGCCCCGCCCCGGTCGTCGCGACCTTCTTCAACTTCAGTCCCGACCTCGTCACCAGAGCCCTGCCGGCAGCCTGGGAGCGGACAACGCCGGCGGCGGTGCTGGCCGCCCGACTGGAGGCCGCCGGCGCGGCCCTGACCCGTGCGCTCGGCGACACGATCCGCGGCCCGGAGATGATCGAGGCGGCCGAGTTGGCCCGTCGCGCCGCCGAATCCTCCACCGCCCACTCCGAAGGCAGGCCACTGTTCGCGGCCCACGCCGCACTGCCCTGGCCGGAGCAACCGCACCTGATCCTCTGGCAGGCCCAGACGGTCCTGCGGGAGTTCCGCGGCGACGGGCACGTGGCGGCGCTGGTGCTCGCCGGCCTGTCCGGGTTGGAGGCACTGGTGCTGCACGCGGCGTCCGGTGAGGTGCCGGTCAGCTTCCTGCGCCGCAGTCGTGGTTGGAGCGAGGAGCAGTGGGCGGACGCGGTCGAGCGTCTGCGCGGACGCGGGTTGATCGAGGGTGACGAGCCGGTGCTCAGCGACAGCGGACGGGCGCAACGCGAATGGATCGAGGCGGCCACCGACCGGCTCGCCACACCCGCGTACACGGTGCTCGGCGCCGACGGGTGCGCCCGTCTCGCCGCGCTGACCCGACCGATGAGCCGGGCCGTGGTCGCGGCGGGACTGCTCAACGTCGACAACGCCGTCTCCACGTCTGGGTGACGCAACGTCCATCAGCACCTCGGCCGCATAACGGCCGCGCCCGTCGACGCCGTCAGCATTCAGCGGACGGGTGACTATCCTTGACGTCATGGCGGCGGAGGTCGAAGCCAGGCTGTCGCGTCTGCTGGCACGTCGAGGTAACGAGATCGAAGCGCTGGCCCGGGCAGCCGGCCTCGCAGAGGTCGACCTGACGGCAGTCTGCGACGGCGCCGTGCCATCCCAATTGTTGGTGCGCAGGCTCGCGCCAGCGCTGGGGTGGCACGCGTCTGACCTGTTCCTGGTCGCCGGGCTCCGGGTGCCCGACGACCTGGCACCGGCCGAAAGACCCGTGGGGACGAGCGTCACCTCGCTGGTCTGGTCCCTGACCTACCTTCCAGCGGCCGGGCGGCGGGTGCACGAACTGCTCCGGGCCACGCTTGAGCGGGCGCACACCGTGCCGGCGACCGCACCTCAGGACGAGAGGTGGCGCCGGCCAGGCTTCGGAGCCCTGTTGCTGAGCCTCTTCGGCAATCGGAACATGACCGCCCTGGACGCCGTACGGATCCTCTACCTGCTGACCGGCTTCGGCCCGTGGTCGGCTGCCACCCTCAATCTCGTAGGCGTGGGGTCCACGGTGGCACCCAGCGAGTTGGTGGCCGCGTCCGCGATCGTGCTCGGCGTCCCGGTCGACGATCTGGCGGCGCTGGCCGGGATCGCCCGGCCGGGCCCGGTTCGGCACCTGGTCGCCACAGCGCCCGAAGCCGTCGAGTTGATCAGGCCCGCAGTGTCCCGGGCGATCAACTGTCCCAACTGGTCGAGCAGGCACACATCATCGAGCATGAGTACGACGATGCGCAGCCACCGGATTCTGTCTGTCACTGCCCCCTGTGGAGAGGCCCGGCCGCCACAAGGGACCTGGACACGGGCTAACCGGGCATCGACCGACATGGCACCTCGCCGGCCAGAGCGATCGCCGCGAAGCGGAGGTTCACCTGCTGGCAACGTGGCACGGCCTGCGGTCACCGCGCGCACGGTGCGACCATCGGGCGGTGGATCGACAGCTTCGAAACCAGCCGACGAGCCCGCCCAACCTGGGCTCCTCCGTGTCGATCCACACCGCCGTCTCGCGGGCAACGATTGGCCTGGCGGTCGGGGTTGTCCTCATCCTTACCCTGGGATTGATCTATTCCGATTCCGACGGGCTGCTCGCGATACTCGTCGCGTTGACCTTCCTGCAGGGTCGGGACGATCGACGTTTACGGTGGGCGCTCGGCGCGGCGGCTGTGACCGCCGTACCGGCTGCGTTCGCCGCGGCCGCGGTCTGGAAGGGTTGGCTGCCGCAGCCCTGGAACGACTTCCTGTTCGCCGGCCTCGGTGCCCTGCTCGGCAGCATCGCCTACGCCATCGTCACGCAGACCGGTCTGGGGACGGTCAGGAGTCCGCGGGCACCCCGGCTTCGAGTTGGCCGATCATCGGGGCGAGCAGGTCGTTGAGTTCGCGGGCCAGCACGACCACGGCTCTGCGCGCCGCAGTCGCCACCGAGTCGTCCGGGCCCTCTGGAGCTGGCGGCAGATCGTCGAGCGGGATCGGTGCCTCCACCTGGAGCATCGCCCGCAGGTGGGGACTGCGCGTCAGATCCTGCTCCGACGGTGTCGTGTACTGGCCGAACAATTGCGGCCAGTCCCGCCAGCCCCGGTCGCGCTGCCACTGCTTGGTCCAGGTCAGCTCCGCCGGCCAGCCGGAGATCACCGTCACCGCGCCGACCATGCTCCCGTCCCACGGGCTTCGCGCGCAGGTCGCCGAGACGATCCGCCGGTGCCAGCGGACGTAGCCCGGTGACAGCTCGCAGGCCAGCCGCCACGCGGTCGCCGCGAACGCGACCGGCGCTATGTCGCCCCACGCGTCGGTGAACTCGTCGAGGCGACCCAGCACCTCGGCCTCGAACCGACCGCGCCCGTCAGCGCCGCGCTCCCGGTCGAACTGCTCGTCCACCCAAAAGGCGCGAGGCTCAGGCATCGTCATCCCCGTCCATGCCAGCACCTGGCGTTGTTACGGCCCGACAAGCCTACGTGCCCCGTGTGGCCAACGCCGGCTCGCGCACCAGAAACACGTCCACCGGGTCCTCGGCCTCCGAGGTGAAACCGTGCCGCTCGTACAGCCGCCGGGCCGCACTGCCCCGCAGCACGTTGAGCCGGACCCGGGTGCCGTCGCGGTCGCACTGCCGCAGCAGCTCGCGCAGCACGGCCGTACCGATGCCGCTGCCCTGCAGGTGCGGCGCCAGGTAGAAGTGCTCCAGCCAGTGGGCGTCCTCGGCCGGTCGCAGCGACACGCAGCCGGCGAACGTTCCGCCCACCTCGATCACCCACGTGTGCGTCGGCACGAACCCGTCCCGCAGTCGCTGCCGTACCCGCTGCTCGTCGTACCGTCCGAGCCGTTCCAGATCCGCCCGCAGCACCACGGCGCGCAACTCGGCCACCGCCTCGACGTCCGCTACCGAGGCCGCTCGAAGCTCCCAGTCCCCCATGATCACCAAACTATCGCCATTCGTTCTAGCTTCGTCGTATCAGTCGACTCTCGTGCCGGGAACCGGTCAGTTCCGGTCGACCGGCGACACCGCGGCGGTGGCCACCTCGATCCGGGGTGACCGATCCGGCGGAAGGTGGGCGAGATCCGCGATCACGACCACGTCCACCTCTCCGTCGATCATCGTCTGCTCGACGGCTTCCCACGGTGCGCGGATGATCCCGTTCAGTCGGTAGTCGCGTCGGCGAATGTGGCCAAGACACTCCGCGACGGCGGTCTCCGACGGCTCGATGTCGGCCGGGATCCAGATGACGGCTATCTCCATGATCTCTCCTGATCAACGTCGTGGACGCGGGTGAGTGATCAGGAGCTACCGAGGTGGCGGAGGGCCCCGCTCGACTGGCCGGCTGGCGGCGTGCACGTCGACGGCGGCGGCTGTGCGCCCTCGGCACAGCGACGAGATGGGCGGCGGTCCCCCGGGCGCGGACGTCAGCAGGTCGGCACCGCCCGCGACTGCGCCGGCGGGTGCGGACGCGAGTGCCAGCACGAGCGCCGGCAGCCCCGGTTCGGGACGGGCGGGAGGGTTGGGGGCCGACGCGGTGAGAGTGGCGGTCGCCGCCCGCGTTCGACCGGGCGCCCGACCTTCACCGGCGTCGCGGGGGCCGCCAGGGAACACTGCCGCCGGCACGGAGGTCGACGGTGGTGGCGGCGCCGGCGCCGCCGCGCGTGCGGCCGGGGAAGCCGGGGCGGACGGGACGGGGGGTGACGAGGACGACGGCGGGGTCGAGGGCGGCCGAGTTGGTACGGCGATGGGAAGCTTGATCGACGGCAGAGGCAGGGGAATGTCCTCGACCAGGTCGGGCACCAGCGTTTCGATGACCTCCGGCAACGTGGGCGGGTCCGCCGTCGGAAGACTGGTTGGCAGCGGCAACGGTGGCGACGGGTTGGCGCTGGCAGGGTCGGGGCCCAGAGCCACGCCGACCGCCACCGCGCCGAACACCAGCGCCGGAAGGCAGTGCCGCACGCGCATCACGCGGCAGCTTGCGACGGTCGCGCCCGGTCCGACTCACCGCGTCGGTACCGCTGCCCGAGCAGTCGCCCAGCGCCCCCTGCCGCTCCACCCATGCGCGGGTTCTTGCCCCCGGGCCACGAGGGTTACACCTCTGTCGATGTCATTCCTGGTCGGGCGAGGCGAGATGGAGGGCCAGGAATTGGGCCGAGGAGACCGCCAGTTCCCGGTCGAGCACCTCGCCCCGGGGAACGAACACCATGGCTTGCCCCTCCCCGAGCACCACGTCCTCCTGCCTCGCCTGGGTGGTGCCTTCGAAGACGTGGACGGTCACGGTGTGGGGGAAGCCCTCCTCGTACGGACGCGGGCCGCTCCACAGTGGCCGCAGCTCCCCCGCGCTCAAGCCCGTCTCCTCCAGCAGTTCCCGGCGGGCCGCCGCCTCAGGGGCCTCACCGGGCTCGAGGTGACCGCCCGGCAGGCTCCACTGGTTGGGTGAGACGGGCGCGTCCGCGTCCCGGTGCTGCATGAGCACCGCGCCTGCGGGGTCGACAAGCAGTACGAGTGCGATGGAATAGGTGGCCACAGCGAGATCCTGCCACCCGGACCCGGCGGCCCCGCTCTCGTACCTCATGGGGTAGTTCAGAAGTCTTGGCCGGCACGGACGCTGGACACGAAGATGGCCCACTCCTGCTGGTCGAAGACGACCTGGATCTCGGGTCGCCGAGAGTTGCGGACGACCCGACTGAGGTCGACGTCGATCGCGACCTCAACACAGTTCGGGGCGTTGCTGTCACACCGCTTCGCACGAACGAACGTGAGCACGATCTCTCCTTGCGTCAGCCGGCCTGTGGGTCGCTACTGGCACTCACTCACGGCCGCTCACCCGTCGTCGTAGCGGCCAGGACGTCGACGCTGACGAGCACGTCCCAGCAGTACGGGGCCGTACAGTCGGCGGATTCCCAGGAGCACTCCGGGCCGTGTCCGTAGACCCAGGCGTACGCCGGATCGTGGGAGTCGCGGACGCTGACGATCCGGATCTCGTGGGACGTGTGGGCGGGGGTGCCGGGGTTGAGCTGCCACTCGCCGGGCCGCAGGAACAGAGGTGTGCCCGGCAAGGGCATCGAGCGACCGGTCACCGCGTCAGTCCGTTCTTGTGATGACCGCCGGCCCGCCTTTGCGGAGCCTCTCGGATGGATGTCGTCATGGATCGCCTCCCTTCGAGCGGACACGGTCGCGTCCGCGTCTGCGACTCACTATGCCGCCGATGAGTCGCCGAATGCGACGACACAATGCATGGCAAAGCGGCCACATTGGTGGCGACATTACGGCGACATTTGCCTATCGTAAGAGGCATGACTACCCCCAACGTCGCGCTCCGGGCGGTCCGCGCCGGCATGCGGATGAGTCAGGACGACTTCGCCCGCGCACTCCAGGCTGCGGGTCATCGAGCAGGCGAGCCCAACGACGCCAACAAGCGGCTCGTTCAACGATGGGAGTCCGGCGCAATTGCCGCGCCGAGGCCCGTCTACGCCCGCGCCTTGGAGGTCGTCACCGGTCTGCCCATCGCACTGCTCGGCTTCGCCGAAGTCCCCGGCAGCGACGTCGCCGAGGACGCCCACGGTGGCCACGACCTGATCTCACCGATGTCCGACCTGGCCACGCCGACCTCCACACGCCGGCCGACTGCGGCTCACGGCTCGTACGAGGGCGTGTGGCTCAGCCGTTACCAGTTCCATTCCAGCGGCCGAGGAGAGTCGTTCGCCGGGCAGCACTACGTGGTCGTGATCCAGCATGGTGATCGGCTGACCGCGCGCAGCCTCCCCGGCTCGGCGGCGTCGTCATTGTCGCTCGACCTGACGTTGGACGGCAGTGTCGTCACCGGGACGTGGGTGGAGCAGACCGACCCGGCCGGCTACTACCGGGGCGCCCGGTACCACGGGGCTATCCAGTTGCTCGCCGAGCCCACCGGCCGACGGATGGCTGGCAAGTGGGTCGGGTTCGGCAAGGACATGGACGTCAACACCGGCCCGTGGGAGCTGACCTTTCAGGACGCCTCGACGTCCAAGGCGACGCTCGACCGGTACAACTCCCCCGCCGGGTAGCCAACTTCCGCAGCTAGCGTGTGGGAGGTACGCGATTGCAGGATCCTTGCCTCAGCCGTCCTTGTTGACTGTGAAGGGCGCGTAGCCCTCCCCCACCGCCGTCACGTCAAGGTCACTGAAGACGAGAGTGATGGCGTGAGCGTTCGTCTTGAGGCGGACCTCGTGAAAGGGAATGCCGATCTTGTCAGCCCACGACCCTGCACGCTCGGAGTCCGCCACCACCTCTGCACCTGGGTAGAGCGGCTGCCAGCGCACTGCCCACACGAAGCCGTCCAGGTCCGGACCGATCTCCCGGTCGGTCAGTCGATCGTCGAGCGAGCAACGCCAGGTATCGGGACTCACCGCCGTCTGCACCTCGACTGTGACGCAGTACTTGAAGAGGTAGCGGAGGTGGGCGGGTGGGATGCCGGTACGCGGGTCTGCGGTGACGTGGACGATGACTTCGTAATCATTCACAAGGGACATCTACGAACCGCTGGTCACGGCGGGTTTATCGTTCCGTTACCAAGAGCGGACTTCGCGGGCTCCGCGACACCTCTACGGTTCCATCTGAAACATCCAAGAATATGGAGGCATCAATGATGAAAGTAACGAAGAAGCGGTTCGTCGCGGCAGGAGCAGCCCTCGCGCTCGCCCTTTACGGCAGCCTTGCTGGCGCGGCACCGGCTTCTGCGGCGATCGCGCCCGTCTCGGGTGCAACGGCGATCGCGATGGACGTGGAGCCCATGGCGACGTGCACGAGCTGGACGCCGCACATGAGACGAGTCATCGTCGGCAGCGCTGCCGTGCACACCAGCTATACCGGGTCGTCCCCGGTGATCGCCCACTGGAAGTCTAAGACGCTCTTCCGCATCGACAAGCGTTGCGTGAACAGCGCCGGAAACCTGTGGTGGCACTCGGACTGCTGCACTGGCGTTAAGGGCTACATCTGGAACGACTACACCGAGTTCGCTCACTACAACTGACGGAGCCCACCCGCTGCGACCAGGGCTCGACCTCGAGGGTCGGCGCCTGCGGCTCGGGCTCGTGGCGCGCCTCGAACTTGAAGAATGGCGAGGAATTCATCGCCTCAGACGCCACCATCACCGGCAGATAGAGCCCCTCAAGCGATCAGTCTCAGCATTTGTCAGTAGAGCGGTTAGGGCGACAAGGCAGAGCGTCTTACCGGATAGACGACCTTGTCGTCCTAACGCCTTGGGTCGCATCGAATCTGACGCCGGACACGTTCGTTCGTCATCGAAGGCCCGTAGGGACGCCGCCAAAGCATACCGTGTGGATTTCCGGACGAGAGAGAACTGCTGTCGCACGTCCACATCGACGGTCGATCGATACGACTCCCCCACCGAGCAACTGCACCCGTACACCTAGAATCTCCTCCATGAGACGCTTCGCTTGCCCACCGCCCTTGTAGGGCCGCCGACCGCGCGGCCCCAGACAAGGGGCCAACATGTCTCGCACCGACAAGGACCGTCCGCGCCGTTTCCGCGACGACCCTCCGTGGCGTTGCTGGTGGAAGCGTTCCGCACCGCACTGGTACATCAATCAACGATGGTCCGCCCGGGACCGCCTGGCCGTCCGCCTGGCCGGGCAGCTCGCCCGTGCCGAACACCGGGCGGGCCGCACACCCGAGGCGGAGCCTCCGACGCTTCAACACCGGCACTGCGCGTCCTGGGAGTGGAACTGACGCGTTGGACGGGCGTCCTGCCGAATCAGCGGCGCAGGGCGGTCTCCCGGTCCATGTGCGACAGCTTCTCGGGATTGCGCACGGCGTAGAGCCCGGTGATGAGCCCGTCGTCGATGCGTACCGTCACCACGGTGTCGATCTCGCCGTCGAGCCGGACGATCAGCGCCGGGTACCCGTTCACCTGCGCCGGCCACAGCGACGCGGCGGCGGCGACCTTACCGAGCCCGGAGGCCAGCACACGGGCCACCTTCTCGGCGCCCACGATGGGTCGCAGCACCGCCTGCTTGATCCCGCCACCGTCGCCCAGCAGAACGACGTCCGGGGCGAGGACGTCGAGCAGGCGTTGCAGATCGCCCGTCTCGACCGCCCGCTGGAACGCCGCGAGCGCGTCGCGGGTCTCGGCCGCGGAGACGACCTCGCGTGGACGACGCGCGGCGACGTGTGCCCGAGCACGGTGCGCGATCTGGCGGACCGCGGCGGGGCTCTTCTCGACGGCGTCGGCGATCTCGTCGTACTCAAGGTCGAACACCTCGCGCAGCACGAACACGGCCCGCTCGGTCGGGGTGAGGGTCTCCAGCACCAGCAGCATCGCCATCGAGACGTTGTCGGCCAACTCGACGTCCTCGGCCACGTCGGGCGCGGTGAGCAGCGGCTCGGGCAGCCAGGAGCCGACGTAGGACTCTTTGCGCCGCCCGAGCGTACGCAGCCGGATGAGCGCTTGGCGGGTGGCGATCCGGATCAGGTAGGCGCGCTGGTCCCGTACGGCGTCGAGGTCGACGCCCGACCATCTCAGCCAGGTCTCCTGGAGAACGTCCTCCGCGTCCGCCGCCGAGCCGAGCATCTCGTAGGCGACGGTGAACAGTAGGTTGCGGTGCGCGATGAACACCTCGGTCGCGGGATCCTGACGCTCGTCGCGGCTGCCGCTCATGCCTCGATCGTCGGGTGCGGTCTGCGGCGTGCTGGCCATGGAGGGCTCCCGTCACTCTCGGCTGTGTCACCCACCAGATGCCGGACCCCGCCGTTCTGTGACACCAGGACGATGTGGGGCGCGTCACGCAGCCGCTCTGTCACAGGGATCGGGTCGCCGGCATCTCGTGTTCGTCCAGCCAACACGACGAGTGAGGACGACGCCATGGACGCTCGATTCGACCTGTTCGGCAACGAGATCGCCGCCAAGTTCGCCAAGCGGTTCGCCAACGCCGGCCTGGTGATCCAACAGTCGCCGCTGCCGAAGTCCACGCAGGAACTGGTGTCGCTGCGCGCCAGCCAGATCAACGGCTGCGGCTGGTGCATCGACATGCACACCAAGGAGGCGGCAGC
This sequence comes from Micromonospora sp. CPCC 205539, assembly GCF_036906815.1. Classification (NCBI taxonomy): domain Bacteria; kingdom Bacillati; phylum Actinomycetota; class Actinomycetes; order Micromonosporales; family Micromonosporaceae; genus Micromonospora; species Micromonospora sp. CPCC 205539. The sequence continues at coordinate 132,737 of NZ_JBAKHW010000010.1, forward strand.
GGCCGGCGAGACCGCGGTCCGGCTCAACCTGGTCGCCGCCTGGCGCGAGGCCACCGTGTTCACCGAGGCCGAGCAGGCCGCGCTGGCACTCGCCGAAGAGGGCACCCGGCTCGCCGACGCCGACCTGGGCGTCTCCGACGAGACCTGGGCCCAGGTACGCAAGCACTACGACGATGACCAGATCGCCGCGCTGGTCGCCCTGGTCGCACTGATCAACGCGGCCAACCGGCTCGCCGTGATCGTCCACCAGAAGGGCGGTTCCTACGAGCCCGGTATGTTCGCCGCGTTCACCTGACCGGCGCGCGACTTCCGGCCCGGGACCACTCCGGTCCCGGGCCGGTCCCGCGCCGTGGCCCCCTGTGCGCCCCGCCACCGGCTACGCGAAGGCAATCCACCTGTCCGTCGGTGTCCGGCGACGCTTGCACCACAATCACGGCACGTCGACGTACGAGCGCTCATCGCGTGGAGGTTCCGTGGGGTACGAGTTACACGTCAGCCGCGCTGAGGAGTATTACGACAGCGAGGAGCACCCAATCGGCTTAGATGAATGGCTATCCCACGCGGAGGGCAATCCTGCGCTCATGGCAGACGGATGGCTCGGCTGGGACGAGGACCGTCAGCCGATCTACGTGTACACCTGCACAGACGGCAGCGTGGTTTCGCTGACCTGGTTCGAGGGTGCCATCGAGATCAAGGGCCACTTCGACGGCGACGCCTACCAGGAGTTCGGGAGCATCGGCGAGGCGTTGCAGGCCAATCTTCAAGGCGACGACGGCGAGCGGTACACGGCAGACGGAGTGCGGCCCCCCGCGCGGTAGATTGTGGGCCGCTACCTCTGCGCTGGCACGGATGCGCCGGTGGCCCGGAGGAAGCGGGCACCCCACTCCTGGATGTGTGCGGTGAACTCCGGTGGCTCCAGGACCTCGAACTCGGCGCCCACGTTGCCCAGGGCCTGGGTCGGCCAGTCGAGCGAGGTCGACGTCATGGTGAGCCGGCAGCTGCCCTGATCGACGGGTTCGATCGTGCCCCAGCGACCGACCGCCTGCCGCACCTGTTCGGAGGGGGCGTGCACAAGGACCACGACCGTGTACGGAGCCGGTGCCCCACTCGCGGTCTGAACGAAGGCCACCGCGTCCTCCGCCGGGAGCTGGCGTGGCCGGAAGCGCATGCCGGTGGCCGTCGGGTCGGTCAGCCGGTCGAGGCGGAAGCTACGCCAGTCGTGCCGGCCCAGGTCGTAGGCCACCAGGTACCAGCGTCCGCCGAGTACGACGACGCGGTGCGGCTCGACCTCGCGTTCGGTGGCCGCGGCGCCCCTGGCCGTGTAGCCGAACCGCAGCCGCTCCTCGTCCCGGCATGCCTGGGCGACCGTGGTGAGCACCCCCGCCGAGACGACTGGCCCGGACGCCGAGGTGGAGAGCGTCATCGCCCGCAGGGCGTCCACCCTGGCCCGCAACCGGGGCGGCAGGACCCGCACCACCTTGGTGAGCGCACGCAGTGACGCCTCCTCGATCCCCGCGATGCCGCTCGCGTCGCCGACGCCCACCGCCAGAGCCACCGCCTCCTCGTCGTCCAGCAGGAGCGGCGGCAGGACCGCGCCGGGTGCGAGCTGGTACCCGCCGTCGGTGCCCCGGGCCGCGGTGACCGGGTAGCCGAGTTCGCGCAGGCGCTCGACATCGCGGCGCAGCGTCCGCTCCGAGACCCCGAGCCGGTCGGCCAGGTCCAGACCCGACCAGTGCCGATGGGTCTGCAGCAGCGAGAGCAGTCTGAGGGTCCGTGAACTGGTGTTCGCCATGCTCCGATCTTGCCTCGACTTCCGGTCAGGAACTGGCCGGAAGCCTCCCTAAAGTCGATCTCGACGGCCCCGCAACACGAGGTAAGGACAGTAATGATCACCCGTGAGATTCAGTTGACTGCCCAGATCGCCGGCGCTCCCGCGCTCGACCACTTCACGGTGGCCAAGACCGAGGTGGACGGCGAGGTTCTGGTGCGCACCGACCAGATCGGGCTCGCCGCGACCTACCTGGAGCTCATGCGGGCCGACTGCACCATCCCGGTCCCGGCCTGGCAGCCGGGACAGCGGGTAGGGGTCGCCGCCATCGGCACCGTGGTGCGGTCCGACAGCCCCGAACTCGAGGTCGGCGATCTGGTCCAGTCGATGACCGGCTGGAGCGAGTACTCCGCCGGACCTGCCGGCTCGTACCTCAAGCTCGACCGTGAGCTCTTCGCCGACCCCGGTTACCACCTCGGTCAGGGCCCGACCGCCTACCACGGGATGGCCGAGGTGGCGGCCGTCGGTGAGGGCGATGTGGTGTTCGTTTCCGGTGCCGCGGGCGGAGTTGGCTCGCTGGCCGGACAGATCGCCAAGTGCCTCGGCGCCGCGCGGGTGATCGGCAGCGCGGGCAGCCCGGCGAAGGTCGACTACCTGGTGAACGACCTCGGCTACGACGCCGCCTTCGACTACCACGAGGGCTCCACGGCCGACCGGCTGCGGGAGCTCGCGCCCGAGGGCATCTCGGTCTTCTTCGACGTCGTGGGCGGCGAGCAGTACCAGGGCGCGCTCCAGGCGGCCCGACCCGGTGCGCGTTTCGCCCTTGGCGGCTCACTGTCGAGCCAGCTCGGTGACGCGGCGCAGCGTTTTCCGCAGCCCGATCGCGCGGCGGCCGAGGCCAGGGGCGTTGAGCTGCTGCCGTTCTCCTGCCACCACACGCCCGACCAGATCGCGGCCTGGCGTGAGCACTTCAGCCGATGGCTCGGCGAGGGCCGCTTCGTCTACCCGCAGACCGTGGTCGAGGGCGGGATCGAGGACGTGCCGCCGGCGTTCCTCTCCCTCCTGCAGGGCTCGTATCGGGGCAACGTCTCGGTGCGGCTGTCGTGACCGCGCTCACCCTCCGCGCCCTGAACCGGGCGCTGATGGACCGCCAGTTCCTGCTGCGGCGCACCGAACGCACCCCGCTGAAGGTCATCAGGCGACTGGTTGCGCTGCAGGCACAGGAACCCAACTGGGCCTACGTCGGACTGTGGAGCAGAGTCCGCACCTTCGCGCAGGCCGAACTCACCGCACTACTCGAGGACCGGCAGGTGGTCCGCTCCGCGCTGCTCCGCAGCACCCAGCACCTCGCCGCAGCCGACGACTTCCGTCGGCTGCGGCCGCTGCTGCAGCCCGCGCTCGACCGTACGGCCAGCGCGCCCTACTTCACCCGCAACAGCAGCGGCCTGGACGCGGCGTCGTTGGTGACCGAAGGGCTCGGCCTACTGGCAGGAGGGACGCTGTCGCGCAAAGAGCTGGCTCGGCGGCTGGCCGAACGCCATCCAGGGCGCAACGGCCGGATCCTGGCCGGGCAGGTGGAGTTGCGTACCCCCCTCGCCCACGGCACGGCCACCGGCGCCTGGGGCTCCTGGGGCAACCGGTCCGCGGTCTCGGTCACACCTGCCGCGGTCTGGCTGGGACAACCAATGGTGACTGCCAGCAAGGATTCGGCCAGGGAGCTGATCCGCCGCTATCTGGCCGCCTTCGGCCCGGCCGGAGTGAAGGACGTCCAGGCCTGGTCCGGGCTGACCCGATTAGGCGAAGTCATCGCGGACATGCGGGCCGAACTGCGCCGCTACTCCGGGCCCGACGGCAGGGAACTCATCGACCTGGCCGACGCTGAGCTGCCCGACCCCGAGACGCCCGCCCCGGTACGGCTGCTGCCCGCCTTCGACAACGCCCTGCTCGGCCACGCTGACCGCACGCGGATCATCAGCGACGAGGACCGCAAGCGTGTGATGCCGGGCCAGGCTCAGGTACGGCCCACCTTCCTGGTGGACGGCTGGGTGCACGGGACATGGTCCCTCGACGCCGGAACGCTGCGGCTCACTCCGTTCCGGCCGCTCCGCGCCAACGATCGGGCGGCGCTGGAACAGGAAGCCGACCGGCTGCTGCAATTCGTGGGCGAGGCTCCAGGTGACCAGCAGTCGGACCCGCCCTCGACGGTCGTGGCGAGCGGGCTGACTGCCGGCCCTTGACCGGCCAGCCATACAGTGACGGTCGTGGACGTTGACGACAAGCCGATGCCGGTCCGGGCCTGCTGGTTGTCATGGCTGGCCGTGGCCACCTCGGCCCAGGCAGAGGTGGTCCGGCTGCTCGGCGTCACGAATGTCCGGCCGAGCACATGGTCGGACGGCGTGAGTCTGGTTGACGAAGTCGCGCACAGCGGTGACAGGCGGTTCTCGACCGTCGTCGTCACTCCAGCCCTGAACGGATGGATCCTGGTGTTCGGGGCGTGGCTCGGCCTCCCGTACCTCGCTCGCACCGACCGGGTCACTCAGTTGTGCACAGAGCTCAGCACGCGGTTCGGCAAGGCCCAGGCGTATTTTCACAGCGAACAGAACGATGGCGAGGCATGGCTGATCGCTGAGCATGGCGTCGTGCTCCGACGGTGGGTCGCGGAGTACCCGGAACTGGCCTTGGGTGAGCCGTTCGGTGTCGAGCGCAACCTGCTCGACGCGTCCGGCATTGTCGGCAAACCCGAAGATCTCGACCCGGACGACGACCTGGCCTCATCCTGGGCGGCGACATGGGGCGACTGCTGGGCGACGACCGTGGCATCCGAGCACAGTCTCGATCCCACCTCCATCGAGGCATCCATGTCGGCGGACGGGCGTGTCCTGGTCGCCGATACTCCCTCGATGACCTGTACGAACGCTTCGGTCACGTCTCAGCCGGGTTTGACCTGAGCAAGCAGCACGAGGAGTTGCACCACGTCGTATGCCTCGGCGACGTCTCGCCCGGTGAACACGACCGTCCGTGCTCCGTCGACGCGGTCGACGCCGGGTATCAGTGTCGCCGTATCGACGGTGGCGGGACTGTACAGATCCACCTCTAACGTCACCGGGCTGGTGATCGACAGCGGCACGATCTGTGTGCGTCTCCTGATGGCTGCCCCCGCCCCCTGCCGGAGGCGGTCCCGGGCGACCGCTGGATGCATCGTCTCGGCAGCGGCCTGGCCCAGCGCCCTCTTGACCGCGACTGTTGTCGCGGTAGGCACCAGGTCCAGCAGCTCGGCGCAGGCGACGTCATCACCGCTCAACAGCACCACGGGAACCCCGTGATGACCGGCCAGCGCGGCGTTCAGGCCGATCTCGCCGACCTCGCGACCGTTGAGGCGCACGCTGAGCACCGCGTCATTGATCGTGTGGGCGATCACTGCTGGGCCGCTGCCGGCTCGTGCGTGGTAGCCGATGAAGAGCACCGCGTCCACGTCGTCGGCAAGACCACCCAGCATGCCGTGGGGGCGAGGCCGACCCCGGATCAGGCGTACGCGCTCGTCGAGGTCCTCCGGTAGGAGGTTCCGGAAGAGGCCGTGTGCGTCGGCGACCAGTACGTCGGCTGACGGCTCAGCATCGAAGACACCGGCGATGACCGCGTTGACGTCGGCTGTCATGAGCGCGCGTCCACGCTCGTACTCGTGCCTCTCAGGGTTGGTCTCCGCCGAGTGGACGATGCTCGAGACGCCTTCCATGTCGGCTGAGATCAACACCTTCGGCATACCTGACCCTAACGTGCGCTGCTGTCGAGCCCCGCGAGCCTGCTGCACGAAGAACTCTCGGTCGCGTGTCGATGCACCTCCTCGTCAGCAGGGATCGCGCGCGGCTGGATGGCCAATACCGCAACGGCAGTAGCTGTCATCGGTCGCCGGGGGTCACCACGCCGGATTCGTAGGCGAGCACGACAAGCTGCGCGCGGTCGCGGACGTGCAGTTTGGTCATGGCACGGTTGACGTGGGTCTTCGCGGTCACCGCAGTGATCACCATCCGTTCGGCGATCTCGCCGTTGGAGAGGCCCTGGGCGACCAGGGCGACGGCCTCGAGTTCGCGGGCGGTCAGCTGCGCCAGCGCGCCGGTGGCGGACCGCCGCGGTGGCTGAGCGATGTACCGGGCGATGAGTTTGCGAGTGATCGCTGGTGCGAGTAGCGCGTCGCCGCGTGCGGCGACGCGAACGGAGTGAAGAAAGTCCTCCGGCTGGATGTCCTTGACGAGGAACCCGGCAGCGCCGGCTCGTAAAGCGTTGAAGACGTACTCGTCCAGGCCGTAGTTGGTCAGGATGACCACGTGCACCCCTGCCAGGGCCGGGTTGGCGGCGATGCGTCGGGTTGCCTCGATACCGTCGACGACGGGCATCTGGATGTCGATGAGCGCGACATCGGGCCGGTGCCGCTGGGCCAGCGCCACCCCGTCACGGCCGTCGGCGGCCTCGGCCACCACCACGATGTCGTCTTCGGCGTCGAGCAGCGCGCGGAACCCGCTGCGGATCAGCGGCTGGTCGTCGACCAGCAGGACACGGATCACGACGCTCGAGGCACCGGAAGCTCGGCGTGAACCGCGAAACCGCCCTCGCTGCGAGCCTCGGCGCGCAGTTGTCCGCCGAGGGCGCTTATCCGTTCACGCATCCCGAGCAGCCCGACACCGGGCACCCGGGCGGACGCCGGCGTGGCCACGCCATCATCTTCGACCTGGACGATGATCGCGTCGGGGCGGTACTCCACACGGACCGACGCGGTGGCGGCCGCGGCGTGCCGGCTGACGTTGGTCAGCGACTCCTGCACGATCCGGTACGCGGTCCGATCAACCGTGGCCGGCACTCCCATGCGGTGTCCCTCGATCGTCAGCGATGTGTCGAGGCCGTTCGCCCGCGCCCTCTGCACCAGGTCCATAACCTGGTCGAGCCCGTGCACGAGGGCGCCGCCGTCGTCGTCGCGCAACGCTTCCAAGGTCGCGCGCAGCTCGCGGGCCGCCTCGCGACCGGCGTCGCGGATCGTCAGCAGCGTCTGCGGCACCGGCTCGCCGCGCTTGCGGGCCAGGTGCACGGCGGCTTCGGCCTGCACCTTGATCACCGAGATCTGGTGAGTGAGCGAGTCGTGCAGCTCCCGCGCGATGTGCAGCCGCTCCTCGTCGGCGCGGCGCAGCGCGCTCTCCTCGCGGGTGCGCTCGGCCTCGTCCGCCCGGCGCTCGGCCTGGCGCAGCGCCTCACCGGCGGCGCCGGCGGCAACCAGCCAGGCAAGTTCGAGGACACCCCTGGCCTGTATCAACGCGTCGCCTACGGGCAGGCCGGAGGTCATCGCCGCCACGGGGAGTGCGGCCAGCATGATCACGCTGGTCACCACGGTGGCGGTACGGTGCCCGGCCCGCATCGCCGCGTACACCGCGACCAGGTACGCGACCGCGAACACCTCAAGACCGGCGGCCTGATAGCCCACCGCGCACACGCCGGTCACGACCAGCACGGCGACCGGAGCGCGTCGCCGCGCGGCCAGCGCCAAGCCGCCCGCACCCAGCAACGCGAAGCCCAGCGGGTTGTCCCCCAGGCTGGAACGATCCGCGGACAGCCCGGTGAGCAGCAACACCGCCGCCACCCCGACCGCGATCAACCAATCCCGGGGACCGATCCGTGCGCGATTCATGCGCGGACCATAGCCCGATAACGGCCCCGGCGAGTCGTGCCGACGGCGGACCAGTCCCTACCGCGTGCGCGGTATCGCCGTGCCCCGCCACCCGCAGCCGCAGCAGCCGAGTGCCGCGCACGCGGCAGCGTGAATGTCCACGTCTGCACGACGCCGTGCTGCCGGCCAACGGACAGGATCAGCGACATCGAACAGGAAACGAAGGAGACCTCATGCCCATCAGTGAGCTGCTCGCCGCGCCCACCGTCGACGCGTACACCCTGACCGGCGACCGTGTCGTGGCCACCGCCGCCGCCTTCGTGGCGCTCGCCGGCGCGCTCCTAGGCGGGCTGGCGCTGGCCCGCCCCACCAAGCGCAACGCGACGTGGACATCGGCGGTGGCCCTCGCGGCGGGAGGCATCGGGATCGTCGCCGGTGCGCTGGTCGTGGCCACCGCCGACGGTGGACCCGGCACTGGCAACGGCATCGTCGGTGGCTACGCGGCCCTCGGTCTCGGGCTGACCGCTGCACTGCTCGGCGGGATCGCGCTTGCCCGCACCCGCCGCGCCGGCTGACGACGGCCAAGCCCAGAACCGCCACTGCCGGCGACACGGCTACCCCTAACCGATTGCCGTGGTAGGACTCCTGGATCATGGCTGGAGTGACCCGCCCAGGGTGCGGGCGACGATGGGGTCACCGAAGCTCAGGTCGAAGGTGAGGGCCGGGCGTCGATCCGCGCAGATCCGGCGCCGCGGCACGGGGCATCAACCGCCGCTGACGTGGCGGAGGACGGCCAGGACGCGGCGGTTGTCGCTGTCCGAGGACGGCAGACCGAGTTTCGCGAAGATGTTCGCCACGTGCTTTTCCACGACTCCGGACGTGATGACAAGAGCCGCCGCGATCCCGGCGTTGGATCGGCCCTCGGCCATCAGCGACAGCACATCACGCTCCCGGGGAGTCAGTGACGCCACCCCGGCCGTGTCCTGCCCGGCCCGCATCAGGTGGCCGACCACCTCCGGATCCAGCGCGGTGCCACCCGATGCCACCCGGGTCAGCGCGTCCACGAAGTCGGCGACGTCGGCGACGCGGTCCTTGAGCAGATACCCGACGCCGGTCGGCCGGTCGGCGAGCAGGCGGGTGGCGTAGCGGGTCTCCACGTACTGGGAGAACATCAACACACCGACGTCGGGATGGTCACGCCGGATGTCGATCGCGGCGCGCAGGCCCTCGTCGGTGTGCGTCGGCGGCATCCGAATGTCGATGATGGCCACGTCCGGTGCGCTGACGGCGATCGCGGAGCGCAACGCATCCGCGTCGGCCACCGCCGCGCACACCTCGAAACCGCGGTCGGTGAGCAGCCGGACCAGCCCCTCGCGCATCATCGCGGCATCCTCCGCGATCACCACCCGCATGTCGTCGCCTCCGTTCACACCTGTGTGGGCAGCGTGATCTCGACCCGGGTCGGACCGCCGGTCGGACTGTGTACGCGCATCCGGCCGTCCGCGACGGCGATGCGGCGGGCCAGGCCGGACAGGCCGGGACCGCCGGGGTTGGCCCCGCCGATGCCGTCGTCCTCGACGGTCACCATCAGGTACGCGCCGGACCGGACGACGCCGAGCCCGATACGGGTCGCCCGGCTGTGTTTGGCAGCGTTCGCGAGCAGCTCGGAGGCGCAGAAGTAGGCGATGGTCTCGATTGCGGGCGCCGGGCGGTCGGGCAGCTCGACGGTCACCGCGACCGGGATGGCGCTGCTCGTCGCGAGCGTCGCCAGCGCGTCGCCGAGACCGTTGTCGAGGACCGGTGGGTGGATCCCACGCACCAGGTCACGCAGGTCGGCGAGGGCATCCTTCGCTCCGCGGTGAGCGAGCGCGACCAGTTCGCGGGCCTGCGCGAGGTCTGGTGGCGGGCCGTCGACACCGAGCTTCTCGGTCGCCATGCCGAGGTTCATGGCCAGCGTGGCCAGCCGGATCTGCGCACCGTCGTGCAGGTCGCGTTCCAACCTGCGCATCATCGCCGCCGCGTCGTCGATCGCTCGGGCGCGACTGACCTGCAGTTCGCGTACCCGCTCGGCGAGCCGACGCGGACCGAGCAGCCGTCGCATCGCGGCGACGTCCAGGGTCGTACCGGCCCGCATCAACCACGGTGCGGCCAGCAGCATGGCGAGACCGGCCGCGGCGATGAGGAACGTCCCGGCGAACGTCCGCGTACCGATGGTGCCGAACGGCGTCAGCGCCCACACCGGCCCGAGGCGCGTCCCGGTCGGGTGGTTGCGGAACAGCGGCCACCACACCGGGTAGCTGAGGTTGACCAGGCCGAACACGTAGCAGAACGCGCCGTAGCCCTCGAGGATGGCCAGTGGCACCTTGAGCAGGCCGTACCCGACGGCACGCCAGCCCGGTCCGTCCGAGACCACCGCGCCGACCCGCTTCGAGAGGCGGGGCGGCGGGGCGTCCACCTGCACGTCGAGCAGCCGGTCGGCGAGCGAGCGGTGCACGGCTCCCATCACGCGCCCGAGCGGGGCGGCCAGCACGACCAGGAGCGCGACGGTGAGCGGGAAAAGGACCAGGAAAACCGGCGCGACGGCAGGTGCGGGCTGGCGGGACAGGGCTCCGGTCGCCCACAGGATGAGGACGCCCACGGCCGGCACGATCGCCGGAACGCTCAGGAGCGCGGCCGCACTGACCACGCCCACGACGCAGAACACCGCCTGGCGCACGGCCATGATGGTGAACGGAGCGCGCAGCGCGGTCATCAGCCCATTGTCGCTGGTCACGCGTCGCGATAACGAAGCAGCACTCCGCCGCACAGAATCGCCACCGCCGCGTACCCGCACATCAGCAGCGCGCTGATCCAGCTGGCGAACAGCCCAGGCAGGGGCGACGTCACCGCGATCGAGTTGAGCAGCATCAACAGCGGGACGAAGCGGCCGATCTGGATACCGCTCTCGCCGAACAGGCCGGCCACGATCATCGGAACGAACATCAGAGCGAACAGCGTGCCGATCGCGGCGCCCGAGTGCCGCACGATCGCCCCGATGCCGACCCCGATCAGCGCGGTCGCGCCCAGATAGACGCCGGTCAGCACGACCGCGCGCAGGATCGCCGGGTCCCCGAGGGATGCCGCCGGGATGGCGGTGCCGCGGATCGCGAGCTGCCCGCTCAGATAACCGGCGAAGCTCGCGACCAGGCCGACGGTGAGCGCCGCGCCGCCGCACACGGCGACCTTCGCGGCCAGGACGGTCCGACGCCGTGGGACGGCGGCGAACGTGGAGCGGATCATCCCGGTGCCGTACTCGCCGGTCACCACCAGGACGCCGAGCGCTCCGAGGAGCAGTTGCGCCACGATGGCGCCGCCGAGGCTGTTGTTCAGGATCTGGGCGGCGGTGGCGACCGGAGTGTGTGATCGGTACCCGAGTCCCACTCCGGCCCCGGCCGCGGCCATCACCACCACCGCAGCGACCGCCAGCCACCACGTCGACCGGACACTGCGCAGCTTGATCCGCTCCATCCGGGCCGCGTGCCGAAATCCGTACCCGTTCATGACGCTCCCACTCCGCGATAGTCGGTGTCCTGTGCCGTGAGCCGGAAGAACGCGTCCTCCAGGCTGTCGCCGCCAGCGGCGAGTTCGGCGACGGTCGTCTCGGCCAGCAGCCGGCCACGGCCGATGACCACCAACCGGTCGGCGGTCAACGCCATCTCGGCGATCAGGTGGCTGGACACGAACACCGTCCGGCCTTCGGCGGCGAGTCCGCGCAGCAGGTCCCGGATCCAGCGGATGCCCTCCGGATCCAGGCCGTTGACCGGCTCGTCGAGCAGGAGGACGCCCGGGTCGCCGAGCAGGGCGACAGCGACGCCGAGCCGCTGGCGCATGCCGAGGGAGTACGTACCGGCGCGCCGCGTCGCCGCGTCGGACAGACCGACGACGCGCAGCACCTGCTCGACCCGGGAACCGGGGATGTCGTTGCTCGCGGCCAGCGCGGTCAGGTGTGCCCGGGCGCTGCGGCCGGGATGGAACGCCCCGGCATCGAGGAGCGCGCCGACCGTCTTCAGCGGCCAATCCAGGTCCCGGTACCGGACGCCGCCGATCAGGGCCTCACCATGGTCCGGAGCGTCCAGGCCGAGGATCATCCGCATCGTCGTCGACTTGCCCGACCCGTTGGGGCCGAGGAAGCCCGTCACCACCCCCGCCTGCACCCGTACGCTCAGCCCGTCGACGGCGACCCGGTCGCCGTACCGTTTCGTCAGCTCACGTAGTTCGATCACATGATCGACGCTAGGCAACGCCGTCAGCGGTCGGAAGCCGGAAACCACCCGACTCCACCTGGGGGTTTTCCACCCCGCCCCACCGCCGTGGCCCGATCGACGCCGGGGTTACCGCCCGAACGGAGATGCCGGCAGCTCGGGGAGCGGCGGGGCGTCCCTCGCCGCGTCGGTCCTCGTGATCTGCCATCTGACGAGTGTGGGTGCCGCCAGCCGGCCGACGTGCCAGGCGACAATGCCGGCGGCGACGATGAGCGACACCATCGCAGCAACCAGCAGCCACTGCCGCAGCAGCGCTCGGCGGTCGGGGCGACGGTGGTGTTGCGGGTTCTCCGGAGAAGGTGCCCACGGAAGCGGAGGGCCAGTCATAGCCACGACAGCACCTCCTGTGCGGCGGTGGTGGCCGATTCGACCATCGCCGTGTCGGCGACGGCGGTCGCCTCGTATTCGACCAGCACTCCGTAGGTGCCGAAGCACGTCGAAAAGTTGATGCGCCGGCCAGTTTCGCGGTCACCCGAGAGGAAGTAGACGGAGCGGTCGCCGAGGGCGACGGGACGGTTCTTGTTGTTGATGACCATCCGCAGCCCATCTCGGTCCAGGCAACGAGGCCCGCGGCCCTCGTGCCGCCCGAAACGCGCGAGTGACACCCACAGGGACGCGCCTGCGCCCTCCTTCGTGGACGCGCTGCGGGCCAGGCAGTAGTTCGAGCGCATGCCCGGCCCGTTCTGCTCCGCGGCCTCCAGGGCGCCGTGCGCAGGAACGAGGAGGCCGAACACCTCCGACCGGATGAGCGGGCAGACCGGGGGCGGCGCGGGCGGGTCCACCGTCGCGTTCCGCCAGCTTCGCCACCCGCCGACGGCCGCTGCGAGCAGGACGCAGACGGCCAGGGCCACGACGCGAACCCCACTCCCCCGTCTCACACCGTCAGTGTGGCCGGACGTGGCAAGAGGACGATCGGCTGACCACCGGTATTGCGGAACAGGCCATCACTGTTCGCTCGTTGCCGACGTTTCACGATGCCCCCACCTGCGCCCTCTGGCGTGTGCAAGGACCAGCCTGCTTTGCGTGACGGGCGGCCGCGGCGTTGTGCGTGGGCACGTCGGATGGTGAGCGCTCGACGCCGCCTCCCTATCGGCGTTGGCGCCGTGCCCGCCGCCACAGGTCCGCGCGGATGGTTGGCCACCGCTGTTGAAACGCCTGTTGGGCGTACCACAACGTGTCCGGTGGGTATGACCGGCCACGGGAGCCGGTTACCGTCGCCGCGAACGCTTCAGCGGCGCGCATGCGGTAAAAGTGCCGCCAGCGCTCAGGCGACATTCCCGGGCTCGCGTTGACCTCGTTGTTCAGCCGGGCTCGCAGCTCGTTCATCTGGTGTGATAGATCCTCGCCGGTCGGCCAGTGCTGGGCCAACGCGTCGAGCACGATGCGGACCGCAGGTTCGCTGCGCAGATCCTGCTCATCGGCGAGCAGGTCGAGCACCCACCGCAGCGCGGAGCGCTGTGTGGACTCGTCGGCGAGCAGGAACATGGCCGCCAGATCCGGATCCGCCGAGCCGTGCGTGCCCGGCGGGCGCGGGTCGTCCGGGATCGGCGTACGTATGATCACCGTGGCGTGGGGCTGCTCCAACCAGGCGGGATCCAGCCGGATGCCGGTGCGCCGCTCGACAAAGGCCAGCTGGGCTGGGTAGCCCAGATCGTCGCGCAGCGGAGCGCGATCCTCGTCGAGGGCCGTGGGCTGCTCGCCGGAGGCCTGGTTGTCGTCGAGGTACTCGAGTCGCGTCAGCACCAGACCGAAGGCGGCGTAGCACAGGAAACTGCGTCCGTTGGCATCGCTCCACCACGAGCTATGCACCGAGGTGCCATCAGATAACCACCGCAGGGCCTCGTCACGGACGCCTTCCCAACCCCCCGTCTGACACATGACCACGGCGGGTCCCACCTGGTGCAGGTGCAACGTGCCGTCAGGTTCCTCGAAGTCCCACCCGGCACGCTCCTCAATATTGGCCGGGTCCCCGCCGAGCCGCCGTACGACCTCCGCCACGGTGACTGGCTTGGTCAACGGCTGGACGACCGTCCAGCACCAGGGGAAGTCGACCAAATCCGGCTGCGCGTCGAGCAGCCTCTGGTACCACGCCACGTCGTCGTCAGCCATCGACGCCCTTCTTCAACCCGTGATCGGCCGGCCTGAGACCACGTTGCCCGGACTGTGCAGGATGCTCGCACATCAAATGACTACGTGCAGCACCGAGTCGAGATCCAGGGCGTACCTGAGCCGCGACTGCGACCGGCCGGCGGTATCCGCTTCTGCCGCTGACCGCGCGTCTGACCGGCATCGAGAATCGCATGCCCCAGCGATCGGCGGCACTCCAGTTACGCACTGTGGCAGCCGAGCCCGAAGAGTCGGCGACCTGTCACCCTTCCAAGTGAAGCCGGTGTGTAACGGAACAAGTGGAGCCCGGCATCGCTGGCAGCCCGGCTGTCCGCTACGAAAGATGCTTGACCCCTCGCGTGCCACCAAATGCTTGACATGATCGATAACGGCTGGGCGGGTGGCTTGCTTAACCGGGGAGATGGTTACTGCGGAAAGGTTGAAGACGTGGAGGTGCTTGACGTCTTGGCAGCGTTCGGCTCAACTGGCCGGGTCGGCCTTCTTCATCCCGGCGCCCATCTCCGGACCGTCGTCAGTGACTACGGCCTGCCGTGGGACATCGGGCGGATCGACACACGCCGCAGGTGGCCGCACCTGTACTCCTACGGTGACGTCGAGTTCGTCGTATGCCGCTGTCGGATCATCACCTCAGTGACGGTCCAGACCTGGCGACGGACGGTTGAGCTGCCGAGCCAAGCACAGTCGAGCGAGGTCATTGCCCTGCCCGCGCGACTGACCTTCGCTCAGGTGACCGACGCCCTGGCCGCCTCAAGCTGTCAGTGGGAAAGGCTCAAGCCAATCGAGGGACAGCGGGCTCTGCGCACCCTGCCGCAACGCGTCGATTTCACCTTCATCACCGATGACGGACCCGATCCCGTGCTGCATGTTGCAGGCACGTGGGCCCACGATCACGAGTGCATGCCGCCGGCAGCCGTCGACGCTGCCTTCGCCGACGGCTTCCCACCCGAGCGGGCCGACTGACCATCTGCTCGGCTTGCCCGGGTCGCCGGCTGGGCGGAATGGCCCTGCGCGACCGCCCATGGAACGCGACGCACCGGCGGACCCCCGGCCATCATCAAGGCCCTGTCGACGTACCTCGGTCATGCCGACCCGGGATTCACCTGCGGGCCTACACGCATCTCCTGCCGACCAGCGAGGCCGCACACGCCGGGCCATCGACACCGCGTTCGGCGAGGACCAGGCCGCCGAGGACGGCCCGGAAGCCGTTGACGGCCTGGAGACGGCATGATCCTGGTTCAGCGGCCTTCCGGACGCCCTCAGGTGCAGGTCAAGGCACCTGCGCCCGTCACTTCGCGTTGAAGTAGCTGGCCTCCGGGTGGTGGACCACGATGGCGTCGGTGGCCTGCTCCGGCATGAGCTGGAACTCCTCGGACAGCTCGACGCCGATCCGCTCCGAGTCGAGCAGGTCCACGATCTTCGCGCGGTCCTCCAGGTCGGGGCAGGCCGGGTAGCCGAACGCGTACCGACAGCCCCGGTAGTCGTTGCGCAGCAGGCCGGCCAGGTCCGTCGGGTCGTCGTGGCCCAGCGGACGGCCGTCGGGCAGGGTCAGCTCGGAGCGGATGCGCCGGTGCCAGTACTCGGCCAGGGCCTCGGTGAGCTGCACCGAGAGCCCGTGCACCTCCAGGTAGTCGCGGTACTCGTTGCGGGCGAAGAGCTTCGCCGCGTACTCGCTGACGGGCTGGCCGACGGTGACCAGTTGCAGCGCGACCACATCGAGCTGGTCGCCCTTGGGCTTGAAGAAGTCCGCGAGGCAGAGCCGCCGCTCCTGGCGCTGGCGGGGGAAGGAGAACCGGGCGCGCTCGGCATGCCCGTTCTCGTCCAGCACCACCAGGTCGTTGCCTTCGGAGTACGCCGGGAAGTAGCCGTACACGACGGCGGCCTCCAGCACCTGGTCGGAGATCAGCCGGTCCAGCCAGTAGCGCAGGCGCGGCCGGCCCTCGGTCTCCACCAACTCCTCGTAGGACGGACCGTTGCCGCCCCGGGCGCCGTTCAACCCCCACTGGCCGCGGAAGGTGGCCCGCTCGTCGAGCAGCGACGCGTAGTCGGCCAGCGGCAGACCCTTGACCACCCGGGTGCCGAGGAACGGCGCGGTGGGCACCTCCACATCGGTCGCCACGTTCGAGCGGACCGAGGAGTCATGCAGCTCCGGCAGCGACTCGGTGACCATCGACCGCTGCCGCTCCCGGCGTTCCCGCCGGGCGGCCAGGGCCGCTTCCCGCTCCGGGTCGATCACGGGTGCCCCGCCGCGCTTGGCGGTCATCACCCGGTCCATGAGGGACAAACCCTCGAACGCGTCCCGCGCGTAGTGCACCTGCCCGGGGAACATCGACCGCAGGTCGTCCTCGACGTACGCCCGGGTCAGCGCCGCGCCGCCCAGCAGCACCGGCCAGCGCTCCGCGACGCCGCGGGTGGCCATCTCGGCGAGGTTTTCCTTCATGATGACCGTGCTCTTGACCAGCAGGCCGGACATGCCGATCGCGTCGGCGCGGTGCTGCTCGGCGGCGTCCAGGATGGCGTTGATCGGCTGCTTGATGCCGATGTTCACCACCTCGTAGCCGTTGTTCGACAGGATGATGTCGACCAGGTTCTTGCCGATGTCGTGCACGTCGCCGCGCACGGTGGCCAGCACGATCCGACCCTTACCGCCGTCCTCGGCGGTCTCCATGTGCGGCTCCAGGTACGCCACCGCGGTCTTCATCACCTCGGCGGACTGGAGCACGAACGGCAGCTGCATCTGCCCGGAGCCGAACAGCTCACCGACCACCTTCATCCCGTCCAGCAGGATGTCGTTGATGATCGAGAGCGGGGCCCGGCCGCCGGCCATCGCCGCGTCCAGGTCGGCCTCCAGGCCGTTGCGCTCGCCGTCGATGATCCGCCGCTTGAGCCGCTCGTCCAGCGGCAGCGCCGCCAACTCCTGCGCCCGGCTGGCCCGGGCGCTGGTCACGTCGACCCCCTCGAAGAGTTCGAGGAAGCGCTGCACGGGGTCGTACCCCTCGCGGCGCCGGTCGTAGACCAGGTCCAGTGCGACCTCGCGCTGCTCGTCAGGGATCTTCGACATCGGCAGGATCTTGCTGGCGTGCACGATCGCGGAGGTCAGCCCGGCCTGCACGCACTCGTGCAGGAACACCGAGTTGAGCACCTGCCGGGCAGCCGGGTTGAGCCCGAAGGAGATGTTCGAGATGCCCAGGGTGAAGTTGACGCCCGGGTAGCGGCTGGCGATCTCGCGGATCGCCTCGATCGTCTCGATGCCGTCGCGGCGGGTCTCCTCCTGCCCGGTGGCGATCGGGAAGGTCAACGCGTCGATCAGAATGTCGGCGCGGTCCATGCCCCAGCGGCTGGTCAGGTCGTCGATCAGCCGGGCCGCGACCCGGACCTTCCACTCCTGGGTACGGGCCTGCCCCTCCTCGTCGATGAGCAGCGCCACGACCGACGCGCCGTGCTCGCGGACGATCGGCATCACCCGCGCGTACCGGGAGTCGGGGCCGTCGCCGTCCTCGAAGTTCACCGAGTTGACCACGCATCGGCCGCCGAGCATCTCCAGTCCGGCCTCGACCACGTTCGGCTCGGTGGAGTCCAACATGATCGGCAGCGTCGACGCGGTCGCGAAGCGGCCGGCCAACTCGCGCATGTCCTGGGTGCCGTCCCGGCCGACGTAGTCGACGCACAGGTCGAGCAGGTGCGACCCGTCGCGCGCCTGGCTACGGGCAATCTCCACGCAGGCCCGCCAGTCGCCGGCGAGCATCGCGTCCCGGAACGCCTTCGAGCCGTTGGCGTTGGTCCGCTCTCCCACCATCAGCACCGAGGCGTCCTGGGCGAACGGCACCGGGTGGTAGACCGACGAGACGCCCGCCTCGTGTTGCGGCTCGCGCGCCGTGGGGGTGACACCGTGCAGCCGCTCCGACAGCACCCGGATGTGCTCCGGGGTGGTGCCGCAGCAGCCGCCGATCAGCGACACGCCGTACTCGCTGATGAACCGCTCCAGCGCGTCGGCCAGCTCCACCGGGGTGAGCGGGAAGTACGCCCCGTCGGCGGTGAGCACGGGCAGGCCGGCGTTCGGCATCACCGACAGCCGGATCCGGGAGTGCTGCGACAGGTAGCGCAGGTGCTCGCTCATCTCGGCCGGGCCGGTGGAACAGTTCAGCCCGATGAGGTCCACGCCCAGCGGCTCGATGGCCGCGAGCGCCGCGCCGATCTCGCTGCCGACCAGCATGGTGCCGGTGGTCTCCACGGCGACGTGGCAGATGATCGGCACCGACTGGCCCAGCTCGGTCATCGCCCGCTTCGACCCGACCACCGCCGCCTTGACCTGGAGCAGGTCCTGGCAGGTCTCGATGATCAGCGCGTCCGCGCCGCCGGCGATCAGCCCGGCGGCGTTCTCCTGGTACGCGTCGCGCAGGGTGGAGTAGTCGGCGTGCCCGAGGGTGGGCAGCTTGGTGCCCGGCCCGATCGAGCCGAGCACGAACCGGGGGCGCTCCGGCGTGCTGGCCGCGTCGGCGGCCTCCCGCGCGATCCGCGCCCCGGCCTCGGACAGCTCACGGATCCGTTGCGGGATGTCGTACTCGGCGAGATTGGCCAGGTTGGCCCCGAACGTGTTGGTCTCCACGCAGTCGGCGCCGGCGGCGAGATAGGCGTCATGCACCCCGCGGACCACGTCCGGACGGGTGACGTTGAGGATCTCGTTGCAGCCCTCCAACCCGTCGAAGTCGTCGAGTGTGAGGTCTGCGGCCTGCAGCATCGTCCCCATCGCCCCGTCGGCGATGAGGATCCGGTCGGCCAGCACATCCAGCAACGAAGTCCGCACCCGTTCAGGTTAGTGCGACGCTTGTCGCACCATTCGCCTCCCACCCCCCTTCCCAGATTGTGTCAGCGAGATCACCCTGTCCGGTTCTTCACCGTATGACCAGGGGTGGTCCGCCGGACCGGCGCGGCCAGCGGGCCGCATCCCTGCTCGACACGTAGGCTGACGGACGTGAAGGACAACAGGGACGCCGCCGTGCCCCACGGTTCGACGACCGGGCACGGTCCCGGCGCGGGCCGCGAAGAGCAGGGTGAGGTGACGGCGTGACCGAGTTCGACGGACTGCCGGTACTGCGGTCCCCGGTGGCCATCGCGGCGTTCGAGGGCTGGAACGACGCCGCGGACGCGTCCACCGCTGCGGTCGAGCACCTGGAGCAGGTCTGGCAGGCCCGGCAGATCAGCGAATTGGACCCGGAGGACTTCTACGACTTCCAGGTGAGCCGGCCGACCATCACCATGGCCGACGGGGAGACCCGTCGGGTGGAGTGGCCGACGACCCGGTTCATGGTGGCGAGCCCCGAAGGCACCGAGCGTGACGTGGTGCTGATCCGGGGCATCGAGCCGAGCATGCGTTGGCGGACGTTCTGTGAGCAGGTCCTGGAGATCTGCCACAGCCTCGAGGTGGAGCGCGTGGTGCTGCTCGGCGCGCTGCTCGCCGACGTTCCGTACACTCGACCGCTGCCCATCAGCGGCAGCGCCTCCGACGCGCAGGCCGCCGAGCGCTACCAGCTCACGCCCACGCGGTACGACGGGCCGACCGGCATCGTCGGCGTGCTGCACGACGCCTGCACCCGCGCCGAGGTCGACGCGGTCTCGTTCTGGGTGCATGTGCCGCACTACGCCAACAACCCGCCCTGCCCCAAGGCCACCCTCGCCCTGCTGCACCGGGTCGAGGAGGTCGTCGACCTGCCGGTGCCGATGGCCGACCTGGCCGAGGAGTCCGCCGAGTGGGAGCAGCGGGTCAAGAGCGCCGCCGAGCAGGACGCCGAGCTCGGTGAGTACGTCCGCGAGTTGGAGGAGCGCGTCGGCGACGAGGGGATCACCCCGTTGACCGGTGACGAGATCGCGCAGGAGTTCGAGAAGTACCTGCGGCGACGGGGCGGTTCGGCCGGCCCCACCGCCGGCTCCTGGTAGCAGCTTTTCTCTGCGGGCCCTGGACCTTCGTGGTCCGGGGCCCGTCTTCTTGTGCGCGTGTCCGGGGTGGCGCGGTCACACCCGCTAGGGCATCCTAGGAACCTAGATGTGATCAAGGAGGCGGGCATGCAGATCAATCCGGGGGCCGCCGAGTTCCCGCACCGACAGATCGCCGCGCAGCTCAAGGCCCAGGTGCGCCGCGGCGACTGGGCGCCGGGCGAGCGACTGCCGTCCATCCCGGCCATCGCCGAGATGTTCGGCGTCGCCAAGCAGACCGTGCAACGCGCCGTCGACCAGCTGCGGGTCGAGGGCATCCTGATCACCAAACCCGGCTCCGGTACGTACGTCCGCGGCACCCGCCGCCGCCTCAACCGACTCTCCCGCGGGCGGTACGGCGGTTTCCGCGGCTACCACACCGACCTGGCCGCCCGGTACCGCCAACAGCTCGTCTCGGTCGGCCGCTCCCCCGCCCCAGCCGAGGTGGCCGACGCGTTCGGGCTGCCCGACGGCACCGACCTGCTCTGCCGCCGGCACCTGGTGCGCACCGAGGACTCCCCGGTCGAGGTGGGCGCCTCCTGGTTCCTACCCACCGACACCGCCGGCACCTCGCTGGAACGCGCCGAGGCGTTCGGCCGGCCGCTCTACCAGGAGGCCGAGGAGGCCATCGGCCGCCGCTACGTGTCCGCCACCGACACGATCAGCGCCCGCCAGCCCAGCCGGGAGGAGGCCGAGACCCTCCAGATCCGGCCGGACACCCCGGTGCTGCACCTGCTGCACATCGCCTACGACAGCCACCGCAAGCCGATCGAGGTGGCCCAGGCCACCTGGCCCGGCCCGATGACCACCCTGACCGAGGAGTACCAGATCCCCGCCCCGACCCCCGACCCAGACCCCGACCCGGGCCTAGTCCTCGGCTAGCCAGCGCCCCGCCCGGGCCCGCCCCGGCCCGCCCGGCCCGCCCCGCCCGGGCCCGCCC
>NZ_JBAKHW010000011.1:0-196683 GCF_036906815.1 Micromonospora sp. CPCC 205539
GGGGAAGCGCGGGGGTGGGGGAAGCGCGGGGTGGGTGGGGGTTACGGGTGGGTGGTGGTGTGGGTGGGGCGGGGCCAGTGGGGGCGGTCGGCGTCGCGTAGGGCGGCCGTGCGCAGGGCGGCGAGCTGGCGTTCCACCTCGGCGAACTGGTCCGCCGGCAGCGCGCCCCGGTGCAGGGCTGCGGCGTTCTCCTCGACCTGGGCGACCGTACGGCAGCCGGGGATCGGAATGGTGCGCCCGCTGCGAGCCCAGATCCAGCCCAGCGCGCCCTGCGCCAGGGTGCGGCCGTCGGCGGTGAGCGCGGCGCGGACCGCGCCGACCCGGCGCAGCCACTCCGGTGCCGGCCGGCCGCCCCGGAACCACTCCAGCCAGCCTGGTGTCAGCCCGCGCACGTCGTCTCGGGGCAGTGTGGAGGTGGCCGAGTACTTGCCGGTGAGCAACCCCATTCCGAGCGGCCCCCGGTTGACGCTGGCCAGGTCGTACTTCTCGCAGACGGCCAGCAGCTCGGGAGCGTCGTGCAGCACCGACAGGGTGTGCTGCACGGCGGTCGCGCCCGCGGCGGCGTTGCCGAACGCGGTGGCCCGGTCGAGGCGGTCGGTGCTCCAGCCGTACGCCCGGATCAGGCCCTCGCTGAGCAGGTCCTCGCAGGTGCCGATCAGGGCCTCCGCCCGAGGCACCGCCAGGTCGGCCAGGTGCAGCTGGTAGAGGTCGATCCGGTCGGTGCCCAACCGGCGTAGCGAGTCGGTCACCGCGCGACGCAGGTACGCCGGCGACGCGTCCTCTCCGGTCGCCTGCCGGCTCGCCTCGTCGAACGTGTAGCCCCACTTGGTGGCGATCACGGCCTCGTCGCGACGACCGGCGAGCGCCCGGCCGAGCACCCGTTCACCGTGCCCGGCGCCGTACGTGTCGGCGGTGTCGAAGAGGGTGACGCCCTTCTCGAGCGCCCGGCGTACCGCCCGGACCGACTCGTCGTCGTCGACCGCGCCCCAGCCCAGCGGCTGGGTGCCCTCCGCCCAGGGGCCACCGATCGCCCAGCACCCCATGCCGAGGGCGCTGACCTCGATCCCGCTGCGCCCCAACGTCCGTGTCGTGACTGCCATCGAACGATCGTGCCACCTCCGTCGGGCCGGGGCGTAGCAGTTCCCGGGCCGGGCTCGCGGGTACCCGCCGGACGGCGCGGTACGGCATGATCGACTCCATGCGGCGACTGGGCGTGGACGTCGGCGGCGTGCTCATCGAGCCGGCCGACGACGACGCCGACACCTCGTTCTTCGGCGCGCACTACCTGCGCACGCCAATGGTGGCCGGGGCGTTCGACGCGCTCGGTGAGCTGGGGTCGGCATTCGACGAGGTGCACCTGGTCTCCAAGTGCGGCGAGGCCACCGAGCGGCGGACCCGGGAGTGGCTGGCCCACCATGACCTCGAGGGCCGCACGGGCATCCCCGTCGAGCGGCTGCACTTCTGCCGGACCCGGCCGGCCAAGGCGCCGATCGCGCGGCGGCTCGGGCTGACCCACTTCGTGGACGACAAGCTGGAGGTGCTCGGCTACCTCGCATCGGTGCCGCACCGCTACCTGTTCCGACCCCGCCCCGCGCAGGTCGCCGCGTACGCCGCGCTGCTGCCCTCCGTACACCGGGTGGAGAGCTGGCCGGAGCTGGTCGACCTGCTGCGCGTCGGCTAGCCGGCCAAGCGCGCGGGTCGCGCGGCCGGCCGGCGGGTCAGGACGGCCAGGCGCGGGCGAACAGGTCCCGGGTGTCGCTGAGCAGCTGCGGCAGGACCTTGGTGCGGCCGATGACCGGCATGAAGTTCGCGTCGCCGCCCCAGCGCGGCACCACGTGCTGGTGCAGGTGCGCGGCGATGCCGGCGCCGGCCACCCCGCCCTGGTTCATGCCCAGGTTGAAGCCGTGCGCGCTGCTCACCTTGCGGATCACCCGCATCGCGGTCTGGGTGAACGCCGCCAGCTCGGCGGTCTCCGGCCCGTCCAGGTCGGTGTAGTCGGCGACGTGCCGGTACGGGCACACCAGCAGGTGCCCCGGGTTGTACGGGTAGAGGTTGAGCACCGCGAACACGACCTCGCCGCGGGCCACCACCAGGCTCTCCTCGGGCGGCAGCCCGGGGGCCCGGCAGAACGGGCAGCCGGTCGGCTTCTCGTAGCCCTCGGCCGGGCGGTCCTCGCCGGAGATGTAGGTCATCCGGTGCGGTGTCCAGAGCCGCTCCAGGCCGTCGGCCATGCCGTCACTGTCCGTGTGCCGTTCCGCCCCTGTCACGAGCCGATCCTACGGAGCCACCCGGGCGGGCCGCGACACCCGCCGTTGGGAAAGTCGACGGCTGGAAGTTGTTGACGGATCGAGGCCCACGCTTGAAGATTCTATGCATCCAGATACTTCTATTTACCGATGGAGCTTTCGATGATCCAACGGCTCGGCAGGTTCCTCGCGGCACTCGCGCTCACGGCCGCCACCACGGTGGCCGGCGTAACCTTCACCGCCGGTGCGGCGCACGCCGACGGCTGCTACACGTGGGGCCGCAGCCTGGCCCAGGGGACGTCCGGCGAGGACGTCCGGCAACTCCAGATCCGGGTCTCCGGCTACCCGGGCTACGGCGCCCAGATCGGCCTCGACGGCGTCTTCGGCCCGGCCACGCGGTCCGCGGTGATCCGCTTCCAGCAGGCGTACGGCCTGGGCGCCGACGGCATCGCCGGGCCGCAGACCTTCAACAAGCTCTACGCGTTGCAGGACGACGACTGCACCCCGGCCAACTTCAGCTACGCCGAGCTGAACAAGTGCAACAGCACCTGGGCGGGCGGCGCGGTCTCGGCGGCCACCGCACGGGCCAACGCGCTCGTCTCGATGTGGAAACTCCAGGCCCTGCGGCACGCCCTCGGTGACGTGCCCATCTCGATCAGCAGCAGCTTCCGCAGCTACGCCTGCAACAGCGCGGTCGGCGGCGCCTCCAACAGCCGGCACCTGTACGGCGACGGGGTGGACCTGACCGGGTCCCCGTCGTTCTGCCGGCTGGCCCAGCAGGCCCGCTACCACGGCTTCGCGCAGATCCTCGGCCCCGGCTACCCGGACCACAACGACCACACCCACGTGGCGGCGGTCGGCGGCTGGTCAGCGCCCAACTGCGGCATCTGACGCCTGACTGTCCGGGCCGCTCGGCGGCCCGGACAGCGTCGCGTGCTGCTACTCGGCGGCGGCGGAGGGGCCGATGTTGGTTCGCGAGCTGACCACGTCCAGCACGTGGGTCACCGCCTCGGCGATCGGCACCCCGTTGCGCTGGGAGCCGTCGCGGTAGCGGAAGGAGACCGTGCCGGCGGCCACGTCGTCGTCGCCGGCGATCACCATGAACGGGATCTTCTGCTGCTGGGCGGTACGGATCTTCTTCTGCATTCGGTCGTCACCCGCGTCCACCTGGGCGCGGATCCCCTCGGCGCGCAGCGCCGCGACGAAGCCGTGCAGGTAGTCGGTGTGGTCCTCGCGGATCGGGATGCCGACCACCTGCACCGGGGCCAGCCAGGCCGGGAACGCCCCCGCGTAGTGCTCGGTGAGCACCCCGAAGAACCGCTCGATCGACCCGAACAGCGCTCGGTGGATCATCACCGGCTGCTGCCGGGTGCCGTCGGCGGCCTGATACTCCAGCCCGAAGCGCTCCGGCTGGTTGAAGTCGACCTGAAGGGTGGACAACTGCCACGTCCGGCCGATCGCGTCCCGCGCCTGCACCGAGATCTTCGGCCCGTAGAACGCCGCGCCACCCGGGTCGGGCACCAGGTCCAGGCCGGAGGTCTCGGCAGCGGTCCGCAGCGCCTCGGTGGCCTCGGCCCAGTCCTCGTCGGCGCCAATGAACTTGGGCGAGTCGTCCCGGGTGGACAGCTCCAGGTAGAAGTCGTCCAGCCCGTAGTCGCGCAGCAGGTCCAGCACGAAGCTGAGCAGCGTGGTCAGCTCGCCGGCCATCTGCTCGCGGGTGCAGTAGATGTGCGAGTCGTCCTGGGTCAGGCCCCGCACCCGGGTCAGGCCGTGCACCACGCCGGACTTCTCGTACCGGTAGACGGTGCCGAACTCGAACAGCCGCAGCGGCAGCTCCCGGTACGACCGCCCGCGCGCCCTGAAGATCAGGTTGTGCATCGGGCAGTTCATCGCCTTGAGGTAGTACTCCGCGCCCTCGAGCTGCATGGGCGGGAACATCGTGTCCGCGTAGTAGGGCAGGTGACCCGAGGTCTGGAACAGCTGCGCCTTGGTGATGTGCGGGGTGTTGACGAACTCGTACCCCGCCTCCTCGTGGCGACGCCGCGAGTAGTGCTCCATCTCCCGACGGATGATGCCGCCCTTGGGGTGGAAGACGGCCAGGCCGGACCCGATCTCGTCGGGGAAGCTGAAGAGGTCCAGGTCCGCGCCGAGCTTGCGGTGGTCGCGCCGGGCGGCCTCCTCCAACAGCTTGAGGTACGCCTTCAGCTCGTCGCGGGTCGGCCACGCGGTGCCGTACACCCGCTGTAGTTGGGGGTTCTTCTCCGACCCGCGCCAGTAGGCGGCGGCCGAGCGCATCAGCTTGAACGCGCCGATCAGTCGGGTGGTCGGCAGGTGCGGGCCCCGGCACAGGTCCGACCAGCAGACCTTGTCCTCCTTGGCGTCGAGGTTGTCGTAGATGGTCAGCTCGCCGCCGCCGACCTCCATCACCTCGTCGGTGTCCAGGCCCTCGCCCTTGACCTCGATCAGCTCCAGCTTGAACGGCTCGTCGGCCAGCTCCGCGCGGGCCTCGTCGAGGCTGCCGAAGCGGCGCCGACGGAACCGCTGCCCGGACTTGATGATCTCCTGCATGCGCTTCTCGAGCTTGCTGAGGTCGTCGGGCTGGAACGGCTTGTCGACGTCGAAGTCGTAGTAGAAGCCGTTCTCGATCGGCGGGCCGATGCCCAGCTTCGCCTCGGGGAAGACGTCCTGCACGGCCTGGGCGAGCACGTGCGCGGTGGAGTGACGCAGCACGTTGAGCCCGTCGGGCGAGTCCAGGCTGACCGGCTCGACGGTGGTCTCCTCGGCCGGCGTCCAGTCGAGGTCGCGCAGCTGGCCCTCCGGGTCGCGGACCACCACGATCGCCTTGGGGCCGTTCGCGGGCAGTCCGGCCGCGGCCACCGCGTCGGCCGCCGTGGTCCCGGCGGCGACGACGACGGGGTCGGCCACGGCGGGGGTACGGGGTGCGGACACGGTGACTCCTCCAAAGGTACGAAACGGCGCCGAAGCTCGGCACCTGCCGATGCTATCGGTCCAGCCAGCGTTGAACCTTTCGGCCCTCGGAGCCGAACTAGGAGGTGGGGCCGGAACCGGAGCCGGTCGCGTCGACACGGATGGGGGCACGAGATGGCGAGCACGTACGGCGGTGGCCACCCGCGGCGGATCGCGGCGGCGACCGCGCTGACCGCCGCCGGGCTGCTGCTCTGGCCCGGTCTGGCGCACGCGGGGGACGTGTCGACCACCCCGACGTCGGCCCGACAGGGCGACGCGGTACGGCTGGAGTTCACCGTGCCGGAGGAGCGGGCGGGCACGAAGACCAAGCAGATCGAGGTCCGGTTGCCGGCTGACGCGCCGGTGGCCGAGGTCTACCCGATGTCGGTCGACGGCTGGGCGCCCCGGATCAGTTCCCGCACCCTCGACCAGCCGGTGGCCGGCATCCACTCCTCCGGGGTGAGCACGGTGACCACCGCGGTGACCTGGGTCCGGGTCGGCGATGTCGGGCCGGGCCCGGCCCGGTTGGCGCTGTCCATGGGCCCACTGCCGCAGGCCGAGAAGCTCACCTTCGAGGTCCTCCAGACGTACGCCGACGGCACGGTGGTCCGCTGGGCCGACGCGACCGGTGCGCACCGGGCCCCCGTCCTCACCCTGCTGCCGGCGGTGCCGGGCGCGACCGGGCACGGCGGGCACGGCGGGCACGGCGGCCCGGCAGCCGGCGCGGCGACCGGACGTGGCGCCGGGCCCACTGCCGACGCCGGGTCGGCGGACGGTGCAGCCGACGCCGGGTCGGCGGACGGTGCAGCCGACGCCGGGTCGGCGGACGGTGCAGCCGACGCCGACGAGGGGCCGGGCAGCGCGGACGCGATGCTGGCCGCCGGGCTGCTGGCCGGGCTCGGCGGCGGCGCGGCGATCGGCTGGCTGGTCAGCCGGTGGCGCCGCCGCGACCCGGCCGAGCACGCCGCGCTGGCCGAGGTGATCGGCGACGAGGACGACGCACCCGAGCCGGCGCGCGCCGATCGGGCACCGGAGGCTCGGCCACCCACCGTGCCCGACCCGGTCGATACGGGACGCGGAACCGACGCGGAACGGACAACCGACGCGGAGCCGGCCTCGGTCGGCACCCCGGTCCGCACCGGCTGACCGACTCGGGCCAGAGGCCGACCAACAACCGCCATTCGTCCTTTGCTCTGCTTCAACCGGCGCAACAGTCACGGCCCGAATCCGTTGCGTGGGTTGAAGCAGAGCAAAGGGAGGGGAGCGCACAGGGCCAGGGCCGCCGCGCGGGGTCACAACAGGGCGAACTCGGCGGAGCGGCGCGAACGGAACAGGCCGGGTCGCATTCCTCGGTCGGTTGTCCGGCGCGCGGCGGACCGGTCAGGGCGCCCAGGTGGGCAGCGCTTCGCGGGCGGCCAGCCACGGCTCGGGCACCCCACCCGGTGTGCCGACGCCGGTGTGGGCCGCCACCACCGCGCCGACGATGGCCGCCGTGGTGTCCACATCCCCGCCGGCCTCCAGGCAGACCCGGATCGCCGCCGGATAGTCGTCCAGGTGGGTGGCGGCTACCCAGAGGGTGAAACCGACGGTGTCCTGGGCGGTCACCCGGGAGCCGTTGCCGAGCTCCGCCACCACGCGGGGCAGCGGCCGACCGAGTAGCCCGGCCGCCCGGAGCAAGCTCCGGTGCACCTCGGTGCCCGGGTCGAGCGCGGCGGCGATCCCGGCGAGCAGCCGGTCCGGAGCCGGCCGGTGCCCGTCGAGTCGGGCCCGGGTGGCCAGGGCCGCGGCGACGGCCACCGCGACCGCACCGGCGATCCCCTCGGGGTGCGCGTGGGTCACCTCCGCGGAGGCGCGGGCCTGCGCCGCGGCATGGGCGGTCGAGTCGGCGAAGTACGCGCCCAGCGGCCCCACCCGCATCGCCGCGCCGTTGCCGCAGGAGCCCTGGCCGTCGAAGGCGGAGGCGGCGGCCACGGGCCACGGCGTACCCGCACGGATCAGCCGCAGGATCAGCAGCGCGCCCGCACCGTAGCCCCGCCGGAGGGTGCAGCGCTCGGCGAACGCCAGGGCCAGCCGATCCCGGTCGACGGCACCGGACTCGGCCAACTCGGCGAGGACCGAACAGGCCATCTCGGTGTCGTCGGTCCACTCCCAGGGCGCGGGCGGCAGGGGGCCGCCCGGCGTGCGGGCCCCCGGCACGAAGTACTGCGCGCCGAGCGCGTCGCCGGTGGAGAGACCGGCGAGACTGTCCCGGGCGAGTGCCAGCCTTGCGTCGGCAAACAGGGTGAACGACATCGTCTTACCAGCTTGCCCGCTCGCCAGGTACGTCGCAACGCGATCAACTTGCCAGGCAAAGTACGGTCTGTGGGTGGCCTCCGTGCTCCTGGTCGAAGACGATCACGTCGTACGCGGCGCGATGCTGCGGTCCCTCGCCGACCGGGGGCACGCCGTGCACGCCGTGGGCACCGCTCTGGACGCCCTGCGCCGGGTCGCCGCGGAGACACCCGACCTGGTGGTACTGGACCTCGGCCTACCCGACCTGGACGGCTCGGACGCGCTGCGCATGCTGCGGGGCATCACCGACGTCCCGATCATCATCGCCACTGCCCGGGACGACGAGCAGTCGGTCGTGAAGCTGCTGCGGGCCGGCGCCGACGACTACATGGTGAAGCCGTTCACGGGCGCGCACCTGGACGCGCGGATCACCACCGTGCTGCGCCGGGCCGGGCGGGCCAGCCGGACCGTGCAGCCCGCGGTGCACACCGTCGGCGGGCTGCGGGTCGACGTCGGCGAACGCAGCGCCCAGCTCGACGGTGAGCCTCTGGCGCTGACCCGTAAGGAATTTGACCTGCTGGCGTATCTCGCCGCACGACCCGGGCGGGTAGTGTCCCGCCGGGAACTCTTGGAGGAGGTATGGCGGCAGCCATCGGTCGGCGAGGATCAGACCATCGACGTTCACCTGTACTGGCTCCGCCGAAAGATGGGCGAGTCCGCGGCGAAGCCGCGCTACCTGCGCACCGTGCGGGGGGTCGGATTCCGGCTGGTGGCACCGGACTGAGGACGGCGCTGGCCCTGCTCACGGCCGGCATGTGCAGTCTCGTCGCGCTCGCGTTCCTGATCCCGCTCGGCCTGAGCCTGCGCTCGCAGAACCGCGAGGAGGTCATCGCCGACGCCGCCCGGCGCAGCGCGCTGGTGACCGGCGCGCTGGCGGTGAGCACCGACCCGGCGGTCGTCGAGCGGGCCGTCGCGGCCAGCGGTGAGGGTGCGCCGACCCGGCCCGTCGTGTACGGGCTCGGGCTGAACGAGTCCGCCGGCCGCGCCACCAACGCCGACCTGGACCGGGCTCGCGCCGACCGGCGCTCCCTGGTCGTCGACGTCGACGGCGGCGTGGTCCGGCTCGACCCGGTGGTCCTCGGCGACCGTACCGCCGTGGTCGAGGTGTTCGTGCCGGACTCGACGCTGGACGAGGGCGGCGGCGGCCGCTGGCTGCTGCTGTTCGCGGTCGGCGCGGCGATGGCCGGCGCGGCGGTGCTGGTGGTCGATCGGGTCGCCGCTCGCGCGGTGGACTCGACCCAGGGCCTGGTCAAGGCCGCGCTCTCGATCGGTGACGGCGACCTGGGGGTCCGCGTCGAGCCGACCGGCCCGCGCGAGCTGGCCGAGGCCGGGTACGCCTTCAACCGCATGGCCGACCGTCTGGACGCGGCCCGCACCGACGAGCGGGAGTTGGTGGCCGACCTGTCGCACCGGCTGCGCACCCCGCTGACCGTGCTCCGGCTGGACGCGGAGGCGTTGGAGTCCGACGACACCAGCGTGGGTTCCTTCAGCCCGGCCGAGCTGGACCGGCTGCGCGGCATCCGGCGCATCCGGCAGGCGATCGTCACCCTGGAGGGTGAGATCGACGTGCTGATCAAGACCACCCGTAAGGCCGTGGCGCACGAGGCCGGGCCGTCGATGTGTGACGTCAGCGAGGTCGTCCGGGACCGGATGGTGTTCTGGGCGGCGTTGGCCGGCGACCAGAACCGGCCGCACCGGGTGACCGGGGCGCAGCTGCGCATTCCGGCCCCCGTGCCGCGCGCCGAGCTGGCCGCCGCGCTGGACGCGGTGATCGGCAACGTCTTCCGCTACACCCCGCAGGGCACCGCGTTCGAGGTGGCGGTCTCCCGGCGGGACGGCTACGTGGCGATCCGGGTCGACGACGCCGGCCCCGGCATCGCCAACCCGGACCGGGCGCTGCGCCGGGGCACCAGCGACCAGGGCTCGACGGGGCTCGGTCTGGACATCGCCAAGCGGGTGTCGTTGCAGGCCAACGGATCGGTGAGCATCGACCGGGCCCGGCTCGGCGGTGCCAGCGTGGTGATGCTGCTCGCCGACCCGGAGGCGACGCCCCGGCAGGTCAGCCGGTTCGGTCTCGTCGGCCGGATGGCCCGCGACGCCCGAGATCAGAAGACCAGCGGCCGCCGCTGGCCGCGCCAGCGCCCCACGGACGACTGACCGGGCCGGTTTGTGGGCCGGCGCAAGTCTTCCTTAGATCGCGATTAACGACGCCGGTGCAGCGCTCTCGGGCTGACAGGATCAGAGCACGAACCCACCAGTTCCACCGGCCAGCGCACCGCGCACCCATCGGCCGGTGGGGCCGCGCGCGCGGCGGGAGTGCCAGGTCCCCCCACACCGAAACTCCCGCCGCGCGCCCTCCTCCACCCCGACCGGATCAGCCGGCGGTGGCGAGGTGGGCGTCGATCTCGGCGGTGATCCGCTGCTTGCCGGCCGGGTCGAGGAAGGACGCGGTCACCGCGTTGCGGGCCAGCCCGGCCAACCCCTGCGCGCCGACGCCGAGCAGCTTGGCGGCCACCGCGTACTCGTCGTTGAGGGTGGTGCCGAACATCGGCGGGTCGTCGGAGTTGATGGTGACCAGCAGCCCGGCCTCGACGAGTCGGGGCAGCGGGTGCTCGTCGAGGTTGGCCACCGCCCGGGTCCGGACGTTCGACGTCGGGCAGATCTCCATCCCGATCTGGTGCTCCGCCAGGTACGCGAGCAGCTCCGGGTCCTGCGCGGCGGAGATGCCGTGCCCGATCCGCTCGGCGCCCAGCTCGCGCAGCGCGTCCCAGACCGTCTGCGGGCCGGTGGTCTCCCCGGCGTGCGGCACCGAGCGCAGCCCGGCCGCACGGGCCTGGTCGAAGTAGGGGCGGAACTGCGGTCGGGGTACGCCGATCTCGGGGCCACCCAGGCCGAAGCTGACCAGCCCGTCCGGCCGCTCCTCCAGCGCGATGCGCAGCGTCTCCTCGGCGGCCGGCAGACCAGCCTCACCGGGGATGTCGAAGCACCACCGCAGGTCGAGGCCGAAGTCGGCCGAGGCACGCTTGCGGGCGTCCTCGATGGCCTCGCAGAACGCCGGCGCGGGGATGCCCCGGCGCACGTGCGAGTACGGGGTGATGGTCAACTCCGCGTACCGGACCTGCTGGCGGGCCAACTCCCGGGCCACCTCGTGGGTGAGGATCCAGACGTCCTCCGGGTCGCGGATGAGGTCCACGACGCTCAGGTAGACCTCGATGAAGTGCGCGAAGTCGCGGAACTCGAAGTAGTCGGCGAGCGCCGCCGGGTCGGCCGGCACCGGGGTGTTGCCCTCGTGGCGAGCGGCCAGCTCGGCGACGATTCGGGGCGAGGCGGAGCCGACGTGGTGCACGTGCAGCTCCACCTTGGGCAGTCCGGCGATGAAGGTGGGCAGGTCGGTCACAGATTCTCCTCGGCACGGTCGCCGGTGCGGGCGACGACGAAGACGCGGCGGAACGGGAAGTACACCTGACCCTGCCGCACCGGGTAGGCGGCGGTGAGACGTACCCCCAGCTCGGCCCGGAAGTCGGACCAGGCGGCAGCGTCCAGGGCCGCCCGGACCGGGCGCAGCGCGGTGCCGTCCATCCAGGTCAGCACCGGGTGGTCGGCGGCGGGATCGGCCGGCAGCAGGTGCACGTAGGTAGTCTCCCAGGCGTCCACCGCGCAGCCGGCATCGGTCAGCGACGCCGCGTAGTCGGCGGGATCGTCGACCGGGTCGGCACGCAGGAGCGGGGCCAGCTCGGCCCGCCAGGCCGGGTGGCTGGCGACGTCGCGCAGCGCCTGGTGCGAGGGTGCCGCGAAGTTGCCCGGCACCTGCATGGCGAGCCACGCGCCGGCGGGCAGGTCGACGGCCCAGCGCCGCAGCAGCTCCTGGTGCCCGGGGACCCACTGGAGCGCGGCGTTGGTGACCACCACGTCCTCGTCGCCGGTTGGCCGCCAGTCACGCACGTCGGCGATGGTGAACTCGACCGGGGCGTCCAGGGCCCGCGCCCGGTCGATCATCTCCGGCGAGGAGTCGAGGCCGAGCACGCGGCTCGCCGGCCATCGCCCGGCGAGGGTGGCGGTGAGATGGCCGGGGCCGCAGCCGAGGTCGACCACCGTCCGGGGGTGCTCGGCGGGGATCCGGGCGACCAGGTCGTGGAACGGTCGGGACCGCTCGTCGCCGTAGCGCAGGTACGTCGTCGGATCCCACATCGCCGCCCCCCAAACCGTACGTCCGTCTTGTTTACCGTACGACCCGTGCGGCCGGCCGGCAAGCCGATCACTAGGCTCGAGGGATGGAGCAGCGCAGCTTTCCCCGGCTCGGCCGGACCGTCGGAGTGGTCGGCCTGGGCGCCTGGCAGCTCGGCGCCGACTGGGGCACCGTCAGCGAGGACGACGCGCTGGCCGTGCTGGCCGCCGCCGTCGACTCCGGGGTCACCTTCGTCGACACCGCCGACGTGTACGGCGACGGCCGCAGCGAGCAGCTGATCGGCCGGTTCCTGCGCTCCCGGCCCGATGCCGGACTGACCGTGGCGACCAAGATGGGCCGCCGGGTCGAGCAGCGACCCGAGGCGTACACCCTGGCGCACTTCCGCGAATGGACCGACCGCTCCCGGGCGAACCTCGGGATGGACACCCTCGACCTGGTCCAGCTGCACTGTCCGCCCACCGCCGTCTTCGCCGACGACGCGGTCTTCGACGCCCTGGACACCCTCGTCGCCGAGCAGGCCATCGCCGGGTACGGGGTCAGCGTGGAGACCTGCGACCAGGCGCTCACCGCGATCGCGCGGCCCGGGGTGGCCAGCGTCCAGATCATCCTCAACGCCGTGCGACACAAGCCGCTGGAGCGGGTGCTGCCGGCCGCCGCGACCGCCGGTGTCGGCATCATCGCCCGGGTGCCGCTGGCCAGTGGCCTGCTCTCCGGCCGGTACGACGAGCACACCGAGTTCCCGGCCGACGACCACCGCACCTACAACCGGCACGGCGAGGCGTTCGACGTCGGCGAGACGTTCTCCGGGGTCGACTTCGAGCGCGGTCTGGCCGCCGTGCGGCGGCTGGCGCCGCTGGTCGACGCCGACCGCACGATGGCGCAGTTCGCGCTGCGCTGGGTGCTGGACCAGGCCGGCGTCACCGTCGTCATCCCCGGCGCCCGCGACGCGGACCAGGCCCGGCGCAACGCGGCCGCCGCCGGTTTGCCGCCGCTCTCGGCGGGGCAGTTGGCCGGGGTACGCGATGTCTACGACGAGTTGATCCGCCCGCAGGTGCACGACCGGTGGTGACCCGCGCACCCCGGGTGCTCGCGCCGTGTCGCCCGGCCGGCGATGCTGAAGACCCGGGGCGGCACGGGGCCTGGCCCGGAGAGGGGTTGCGATGAGAGGTTGGCTTCCGCTCACCCTCGGCCTGCTGGCGGTCGTGGTCGGTGCGGTGTGGACGGTGCAGGGCCTCGGCTACGTCAGCGGGAGCGTGATGACCGACCAGCGGATCTGGGCGGTGCTCGGCCCGGTCGTGACCCTGGCCGGGCTGGTGGTGCTCTGGTTCAGCCTGCGGGCCCGCCGCCGAGGCTGACCTGGCGTCCGCAGCCGCGTCCGTACGTGCAAAGCCCCGCATCCCGGAGCGGGATACGGGGCTCCACAACGACCCCTGGCCGGATCGTCCCACTGGGCCGGCGGGGGCCGGCCCTGTTACTCAGAGGGGACGGACCTGCTCGGCCTGCGGGCCCTTCTGACCCTGAGCGATCTCGAACTCCACCCGCTGGTTCTCCTCCAGCGTGCGGTAGCCGCTGGTCTGGATGGCCGAGAAGTGGACGAACACGTCAGCACCCCCGCCGTCGACGGTGATGAAGCCGAAGCCCTTGTCAGCGTTGAACCACTTCACGGTTCCCTGCGCCATGTGAATCTCCTTCTAAAACTGGCGGCCGTGCACGCCGTGCGGCCGATTGGCCGATTTCGAGCAGCGGCGTCTGAGGCGGCCTCCACGAAGGAGACTTCTCTCAACCCACGCCATCTCCCAACGGCGTGGAACAGCAAATCACGTACGCAAAAAGTCCGCAGTACCTCTCCGACGAATTTCTCCGACATGTGACCTGACGGATGCCTCGGCTCGTCAGGTGGCGTGGGACACCATGCGAAAGGCCCCCTTCCCGTCGATGCGGGAAGGGGG
Source organism: Micromonospora sp. CPCC 205539 (assembly GCF_036906815.1). Lineage (NCBI taxonomy): Bacteria > Bacillati > Actinomycetota > Actinomycetes > Micromonosporales > Micromonosporaceae > Micromonospora > Micromonospora sp. CPCC 205539. Next base: position 13,680 of record NZ_JBAKHW010000011.1, read on the forward strand.
CCGACGTCGATGCGCTGGTCAGTCTGGCCACTCGCCGGTCATCCGGCGGACGCCGACCGCGCCACCCCGGTCGACCGCGGCTCGGACCACCGCGAAGATGGCCCCCTGCAGCGCCGCGGCGGCCAGGATCTCGCCCCAGCCACGGTCCTCGTCGGTCGCGTTGGGCGCCTCGCCGTCACCCGCCGTGGCCTTCCAGACCTGCCGGAAGATCGAGCCGGCGACCGCACCGGCGGCGATACCCAACAGCACGCCGACCGGTCGGTACGCGACCCTGCTGATGCTCTTGCTCACCTGCGCCTCCCCCGCACGATCAACACAACCACCACCGCCGCCACCGCGGAGGCGGCCACAGCCGCCCACGGCACCGGATTGCGCCGAACCAGTTCGCCCTTTTCGTGCGCCTGCGCGCGCACGAGGCCGCCCTTCTCGTACGCCTGCGCGCGCACGAGGCCACCCTTCTCGTACGCCTGCGCCCGCGCCATCTCGGCACCGCGCGCGGCCTGCCCGCGGACTTTGGCCACGGTCTGCGCCGCCTGCTCGCGCACCCGCTCCCGCGCCTGCCCAGCGGACTCCTTCAGCCGGGCCTTGACGTCCGCCTTGGCCGCGAGGGCCTCCATCGTCTCGCCGAGTTCGACGCGGGTGCGGCGGATCTCCTCGCGCAGCGCCTCCGTGTCGCCGGTTCCGTTGCCGGTCATGGCCGCCCCCTGTCCTTCACCGCAGCGGCGACGGTGTCCATGTCTGCCTTGAGGCTGCGGACGGTGGCCGCGGGAACCGGCGGGACCGCCCGACTGACCTGCTTCTTGCCCACCAGGGCGAAGATGCCGGCCAGCAGGAAGGCGGCCACCGCCACGATCAGCGCGGCGGCCCAGGCGGGCAGCACCAGGTCGAGCAGCAGGATCGCCGTGGCGACCAGCGCGCCCAGGCCGAAGAACGCCAGCGCGCCTCCGCCGCCGAAGAGGCCGAGCCCGATGCCGGCGTGCTTGCCTTTCTGGGTCAGTTCCGCACGGGCCAGCGCCAACTCGTCCCGCACCAGTCGGGAGACCTGCTCGGTGGCTCGCTGCACCAGCTCGGCAGTGGAGGGCTCGCTCCCATTCTGGGATGTGCGGGCGTTCGCCACGTCAGCCATGCTGTCCTCCTTTCCTCATCACCGCGCTGTATGCCCGGAGCAAGCACGCACCAATCCTAAAAAGCGCACCAACCCACTACCCGGCCGTGCACGTCCCGGTCGAGCAGGAAACGTCCGGCAGGCACGTCCCCCTCTGAGCCCGGATCAAACCTCTCACCCCACCCCACCCCACACCCCCGCCACGGTTGATCATGGAGTTATCGCCGCGACACGCCGACGCGGCCGTCGCCAACCTCATGATCAACGGCGCCGGGGCGGGGTCACGGGCGGATGGGGGCCGGCTCCTCGGGGCCCACGAAGGCTTCGCTGCGGGTGTTGCCGTCGTCGCTGCCGCCGAAGACCCGGGCGTCGTCGGGGACGTCGGTGTCGGTTGGTCGGCGGGTCGGACGCCTCGGCTGCACCCACTGCCAGGGCAGGTTGCTGTCGGCGTCGCCCAGCTCGGTACGCACCCGGGGCATCGCGGTCGGGCGGTTGTCGCGGATCCAGCCGACCAGGTGCTCACGGACGAGGCAGCGCAGATCCCACAGACTGCCCGCGTCGGCGGCACTGACCAGCGCGCGCACCCGCACCGTTCCGCCGGTGGCGTCGGTCAACTGCAGGACGCAGACCCGACCGTCCCACAGCTCGGTGCTCTCGACCAGCCGACGGAGCTCCTCCCGCATGGCCTGCACCGGCACCGCCCAGTCGACGTCGAACTCGGCGGTGCCGAGCACCGCGGACTCCGTCCTGGTCCAGTTCTGGAACGGCTTGCTGGTGAAGTACGAGGTGGGCAGGATCAGCCGACGGTCGTCCCAGATCTGCACCACCACGTAGCTGAGGGTCAGCTCCTCGATCCGGCCCCACTCCCCCTCGACGACCACGACGTCGTCGAGCCGGACCGCGTCGCTGAAGGCGAGTTGGAGGCCGGCGAAGACGTTGCCGAGCAGGCTCTGGGCGGCCAGCGCGGCCACCACACCGAACACCCCGGCGGAGGTCAGCACGCCGGCGCCGATGCCCCGCACGCTCGGGAAGGTCATCAGCATCACGCCGACGGTCAGGATGACGATCACCGCGATGGTGACCCGGCGCAGCATCACCACCTGCGTACGCACCCGCCGGGCGTGCCGGTTGTCGGGCACGTCGACCCGGAACCGGGCCAGGGCGGTGTCCTCCATCACCACCAGCAGCGAGGCGACCAGCCAGGCCGTGGCGGCGATGACGCAGAGGATGAGCAGGTGCAGCAGTTGCTTGCGCCAACTCTCGCCCACCGCGTATGCGGTGCTCCACCGGGCGGCGAACTGCACCGCGAGCACCGTGGCGGCGACCTGGAACGGGCGGTGCGAGTGGTCGGTCAGCTCGGTCATCAAGAGTGACCGGCGGCCGAACCTCCGGGTGACCCGGTGAACGATTTCAACAAGGAAAAGAGCGACCGCCGCCGCGGCGAGCGAGGCGACGGCCGTCTCGAGGTAACTCTGCACAGGTTTGTTGCTTCCCTTCGACCAGACGGCGGGACTTCGGGCAAAAGCCCAATAGTGCCCGCCGCCCGTGGAATCGACCAGTCTCAGACCTTGCGGTACCGGGACTGGAGGAAGCAGAACAGGCCGAAGGCCGCGATGCCCAGGGCGACCAGGCTGAGCAGCAGCGTCCCGTACGACTGGTCGCGCAGCGTACGCAGCGCCGCGTCCAGACCACGGGCCTTCTCCGGGTCGTAGTTCACCGCCGCCACGATGACCAGCAGGCCGGCGATGCCGTACGCGACGCCCTTGGCGACGTACCCGGCGATGCCCAGTCGGCGAGCCAGCGTGTGGGTCTTGGGGCTCATCTCACCGGTCTTCAGGTGCTTCTCGAAGCGCTTCGTGATCCCGTAGATCACCAGGCCGATACCGATCGCGGCGACCACGAGGCCGGCCAGGCCGACCAGCCAGCGCCCGCCGCTGGAGGTCATCAGCTTGCCGGTCAGCGCCTCCTGCTTGTCGGCGCTGTTGGATCCGGCGTCGGAGAAGACCTTGAACGCGGTCCACGCGAAGTAGAGGTAGACGATGGTGCGGCCGGCCGAGGCGAGCCGCTCGACGACCCGTTGCTTGCCCCGCTCGGCGCGGTGTCCCGCCGCCGCCTCCAGCGCCTGCCAGATCGCCATGGCGAGCAGGCCGACCGCGGTGGCGATCACCAGGAACTTGCCCAGCGGCTGCTCGGAGAGGGTACGGAGAGCGCCGGACTGGTCGCCGTCGTCGCTCGACGTGCCGAACGCGATCTGCAGCGCCAACCAGGCGAAGAGGAGGTGCACGATGCCGTAGCCGATGAAGCCGGCCCGGGCGAGGAATTCCAGCCACCGGCTGTCCGCCGTACGGGAGGCGGTGGCTTGCGCGCTACGGGTGAGTGACATGGCGCCACAATTTCCGATTTCGGAGATCCCCAAACGTCAGCCACCGCCACCCGCGCGGAGGTCAGCTACCCGGGTTACGCGAAACGCGGATCTTGACCTGCTGGTCGGTGACGCTGTCCAGGGTGACCGCGAAACCACCGGCCTCGGTGGCCTGCTGCCCGGTGGTCAGGGTGAGCTGCTCGCCGGCGACCTCGACGGTCACCTGGTCACCCTGAGCGCCGACCAGCTTGGCCTCGACGCCGAAGATGGTGGCGTTCGCCTCGACCCCCCGCTCGAAGGTGACGGTGCAAGCGTCCAGCCCGCAGTCGGTGGAGGCGCCCTGCGAGCTGCAGCCAGCCAGCACGGCGAGGCCGAGCGCCAGGCCGGCGAACAGGCCGGCGGTGCGGCGAATAGGGACAGACGGGATGGTGGCGGGTCGTTTCGTCACCTCGCCAAGGGTACGAGACGCCCGCGAGGTCCGCCGAACAGTGCACCGGGCCTCGCGCGCACGGCACCGGCTAGGGTCCGACACATGCCGTTCGACATCGCCCGTACCCGGGCCGCCTATCCCGCCCTGAGCGAGGGCTTCGTCCACTTCGACGGGGCCGGAGGCACCCAGACCGCGGCCGGTGTGATCGACGCGGTCACCGAGGCCATGCGCGCCGCGGTCGGCAACCGCAGCACCGCCAACGTGCCGGGTCGCCGGTCGCTGGACCTGGTGACGGAGGCCCGCTCGGCGGTGGCCGACCTGCTCGGCGCCGACCCGGCCGGTGTGGTGCTGGGCCCGAGTGCCACCGCGCTGACGTACACCCTGGCCCGTACGCTCGGCGCGGGCTGGCGCCCGGGCGACGAGGTGGTGGTGTCCCGGCTCGACCACGACGCGAACGTGCGGCCGTGGGTGCAGGCCGCCGAGGCGGCCGGTGCGACGGTGCGCTGGGCCGAGTTCGACCGGAACACCGGCGAGCTGCCCGCCGGCCAGTACGCCGAACTGGTCACCGAACGGACCCGGCTGGTCGCGGTGACCGCCGGCAGCAACGCCATCGGCACCGTGCCGGACGTGCCGACGATCGCCAAGACCGCCCACGCGGTCGGCGCGCTGGTCTGCGTCGACGGGGTGCACTCGGTGCCGCACGGGCCCACCGATCTGGCCTCGCTCGGCGCGGACGTGCTGGTCACGAGCGCCTACAAGTGGTCCGGGCCGCACCTGGCGGCGATGGTCGCCGACCCGGCCCGGTGGGCGGCGCTGCGCCCGGCGAAGTTGGTGCCGTCCTCCGACGCGGTGCCGGACCGGTTCGAGTACGGCACGCCGAGCTTCCCGCTGCTGGCGGGCGTGACCGCCGCGGTCGACCACCTGGCCGGGCTCGACCCGGACGCGGCCGGGGACCGGCGGGCGCGGCTGCGGGCAGGGCTGGCCGCCGCCCAGGCGCACGAGGAGGCGCTGCTGGACCGGCTGCTCGCCGGGCTGGCCGAGCGGTCCGCGATCACCGTCTACGGCTCGCCGGCCCGGCGCTGCCCGACGGTCTCCTTCCGGGTCGCCGGGTTGTCACCGGCGGCCACGCAGGAGGCGTTGGGGGCCGCCGGGTTCTGTCTCTCCTCCGGCGACTACTACGCCTACGAGTACTTCCAGTCGATGGGGCTGCGGGACAGCGGCGGCGCGGTCCGGGCCAGCATCTACCACTACAACACTGCCGACGAGGTGGACCGGTTGCTGGCCGAACTGGACGCGCTGACCGACCGGTCGGGGAGAATGGCCCGGTGAGCACCCTGGTCGAGGACAACCCCGCGAAGCACCGCTTCGAGATCCTGGTGGACGACGCGCTGGCCGGCTTCGCCGCGTACCTGCCCCGGAGCCCGGAGGTGCTGGTCTTCACCCACACCGAGGTCAACCCGGGCTTCCAGGGCAAGGGCGTGGGCGGCACGCTGATCCGGAACACGCTGGACCAGGTGCGCGCCCGCGGCGGCCAAGTGGTGCCGCAGTGCCCGTTCATGGCCGCGTTCATCAACAAGCACCCGGAGTACGCCGACCTGGTCGCCGAGCACCCGTAACGCCGGCAGCCTCAGCGGGCGCCGGTCAACACCTCGGCGGCGGCCTGCCCGCTGGCCCGGGTGGCGCCGTGGGTGGCCAGGTGCACCGCGCCGGTGACCAGTTCGGGCACGCCCAGCTCGACCACGACCGCGTCCGGCCGGGCGGCCAGCGCCCGGTGGACCGCGGCGCGCATCCAGTCGTGTCGGTGCAGGTCGCGCACCACCAGCACCAGCGGACGGTCGCCCGCCTCGGCCCCCGGGTCGGCCGGCACCTCGGGCTCGGCGTAACGGATCGTGCTCGTGCCGGGCAGCAGCTCGCCCAGCGGCACGCCGATGCCCCACGGCGTCTCCGCGCCGATGGCGATGTTGCGGGGCGGCTCGAACTCGACCACGTACGCCGCGCGGGTCAGCGGCAGCGCCGTCGCTCCGTCGGTTCCGGCCGTGACCCGGACGGCGCGGCGGGCGGCGACCAGCCCGACGTCGGTGCCGGGCACCATGGCCGGGTTCACGGCACGGGCCGCCACGGTCCAGGCGGCGAGCTGCCCGACGCGCTTGGCCGCCTCGGCGAGGCGCTCCTCGGGCAGGTCACCGGCGACGACCGCGGCCACGATGGCGTCGCGGAGCTCCCGGGCATCCGACTCGTCGGCCCGTTCACCGCCCACGCAGATCGCGTCGGCGCCGGCGGCGAGCGCGCGGACCGCCGCCCCGGCGAAGCCGTACCGGTCGGCGACCGCGCGCATCTCCACCGCGTCGGTCACCACGACGCCGGAGAAGCCCAACTCGTCGCGGAGCAGGCCGCTCAGGATGCGCCGGCTCAGCGTGGCCGGCAGGTGCGGGTCCAGCGCGGGCACCAGCAGGTGACCGGTCATCACGGCCTGCACCCCGGCGGCCACGGCCGCCCGGAACGGGGCCAGCTCGACGGCGTCCAGCCGGGCCCGGTCGGCGGTGATCAGGGGCAGGTCGTGGTGCGAGTCGACCCGGGTGTCGCCGTGCCCGGGGAAGTGCTTGGCGCAGGCGGCGACGCCGCCGGCCTGCAGGCCGCGGACCCAGGCGGCGGTGTGCTGTGCGACCAGCGTCGGGTCGGCGCCGAACGAGCGGACGCCGATCACCGGGTTCGCCGGGTTGGAGTTGACGTCGGCGTCCGGCGCGTAGTCCAGGGTGATCCCGGCCGCGGCCAGCTCGACGCCGAGGTCCCGGGCGACCGCCGCGGTCAGCTCCGGGTCGTCGACCGCACCGAGGGCGAAGTTGCCGGGTCGGGAGCTGCCCCGGGCGGACTCGATCCGGGTGACGTCGCCGGCCTCCTCGTCGATCGCCACGATGACGTCCGGCCGCTCGGCGCGCAGGTGAGCGGTGAGCACGGCCACCTGGGCGGGGTCCACGACGTTGCGGGCGAAGAGCACCACCGACCCGAGCCCCTCGCCGAGCCAGCGGCACACCCACGGTGGCGGGGTGGTGCCGACGAAGCCGGGTTGCAGGACGGCGGCGGCCAGCGCCGGGAGGTGCCCGGTGGGCGCGGTCACGCGACCCCCTCGTGGCGGTCGCCGTCGGTCCCCGGCATCGACACGCCCGCGCCGACCCGCTGGTTGCGCTCGCTCATGCGGCCCCCGTACCCCATCTCTCGCGCGCCCTCGGCGCACCGCCACGGCAGGCGGTGCTGCCATGGTCACACCGAGCGATTCAATAGTCAATAAACCTTACAGTTGCCTCGGAGCACGCTCACCGGGAGAGTGCGGGAATGGACCCAGCACTGTTGGCCGACGCCACGAGCCCGGCCGACATCCCCGGCGTACGCCTGCTCGGCCTCGTGGTCGGCGCCCTGCTGCTGCTGGCCGCGATCCGGGCGATGTTCGGAAAACGCTGAGCCGCGAGCCGCCGAGCGAGACCCGGTGGACCGGGTGTGGCCGGCGGTGGTCGGGGTACCGCCTCCTCAGCGCGCGGTGCGCGTACGGAGGAGGAACGATGAAGATCGGTTATTTTCTGTCGACTGAGGAGTACACCCCGGCCGAGCTGCTGGCGCAGGCGCGCGGCGCAGAGCAGGCCGGCTTCGAGGCGCTGTGGATCTCCGACCACTACCACCCGTGGCTGGACGCGCAGGGGCAGAGCCCGTTCGTCTGGTCGATGATCGGTGCCCTCAGCCAGACCTGTTCGCTGCCGGTGACGACCGCGGTGACCTGCCCGACCACGCGGATCCACCCGGCCGTGATCGCGCAGGCGGCGGCGACCAGCGCGGTGCTGCACGACGGGCGGTTCGTGCTCGGCGTCGGCACCGGCGAGGCGCTCAACGAACACATCCTCGGCGACGCCTGGCCACAGACCGACGTCCGGCTCGAGATGCTCGAGGAGTCCATCGAGGTGCTGCGTGAGCTGTGGCGCGGCCACTTCGTCAACCACCACGGCAAGCACTACACCGTCGAGCACGCCCGCATCTACACGCTGCCCGACACTCCCCCGCCGATCTACATCTCCGGCTTCGGCCCGAAGTCCATCGACCTGGCCGCCCGGATCGGCGACGGCTACGTGAGCACCATGCCCGACGCCGAGATGGTCCGCCGCTTCCGGGAGAACGGTGGCGGCGACAAGCCGTGCCAGGCCGGCTTCAAGGCGGCGTACGCCGACAGCGAGGACGAGGGCATGCGGATCGCGTACGAGCGCTGGCCGAACGCCGGGGTGCCGGGTGAGCTGTCCCAGGTGCTCCCCTCGCCGCGCCACTTCGAGCAGGCCGCCGAACTGGTCAAGCCGGAGATGATGAAGGAGGCGTTCGTCTGCGGCAACAGCGCCGAGGCGCACCTGGAAATGATCGACCGGTACGCCAAGGCCGGCTTCGACGAGGTCTACGTGGCCAACACCGGCCCGAACCACCAGGGTCTGCTCGACCTGTACCAGCGCGAGGTGCTGCCTCGCCTGCGCTGAGCCAATCGAGATCAAGTCCATTGCGGACGGTTTTACCGGTCGGCGGGTCGGGTACCTCCGGCCTTCGATGAAACTGTCCACGCATTCGATGACGTTGCGCCGCGCGGCGCGAAGCCTCTTTGGCTGGAGCGCCCTGCGGCCCAACCAACTGGCCGCCATGCGCGCGGTGATGAAACGACGCGACGCCCTGGTGGTGCTGCCCACCGGCGCCGGCAAGTCGGCCATCTACCAGATCCCGGCCAGCCTGATCCCCGGCCCCACCGTGGTCATCTCCCCGCTGCTGGCCCTTCAACAGGACCAGATCGCGGCCCTCAACGAACGCCAGCGTCCGGAACTGCGGGCGGTGCGGATCAGCTCGAACGAGTCAGCCGCCCAGCAGGCCCAGGCGATCACCGAGATCCGCGAGGGCCGGGCGGAGTTCCTGTTCATCACGCCGGAGCAGCTGAGCAACCCCGACCGGATGGCCGAGGTCGCCTCACTCAAGCCCGCCCTGGTCGCGATCGACGAGGCACACTGCATCTCGGCCTGGGGGCACGACTTCCGCCCGGACTACCTGGCGCTCGGGCACCTGATCGAGGGCATCGGCCGGCCGCCGGTGGTCGCACTGACCGCCACCGCGTCCCCGCCGGTACGCGACGACATCATCGCCCGGCTGCGGCTGCGCAAGCCGGAGGTGGTGATCTCCGGACTGGACCGGGCCAACCTGTTCCTGGAGGTGGCGCACTGCCCCACCGAGGACTACCGGTGGCGGCGCCTGGTCGCGCTGCTGAGCGACGACGAGCGGCCGGGAATCATCTACGTGCCGACCCGCCGCGCCGCCGAGGAGCTGGCGGCCCGACTGACCGACGCGGGTTACCCGGCGCAGTTCTACCACGGCGGGATGCCGGCCGGCGCGCGCGCCGAGTTGCACGAGGCGTTCCTCGCCGACGAGGTGCCCATCATGGTGGCCACCTCGGCGTTCGGGATGGGCATCGACAAGCCGAACATCGCCTGGGTGGCGCACATGGCGCTGCCCGACTCGCCGGACAGCTACTTCCAGGAGATCGGCCGGGCCGGGCGCAACGGGCAGCCGGCGCGGGTGCTGCTGCTCTGGCAGGCCGAGGACGTCGGCCTGCAACGGTTCTTCAGCGGCGGCCTGCCGGACGAGACCGAGCTGCGCGACCTCGCCGCGCTGCTGCGCCGCAAGCCGGCCACCAAGACCGAGCTGCGCGAGGTCACCGGCCTCGGTCCGCGCAAGCTGGGCCAGTACCTCTCGCTGCTGGAGCAGGTTGGCGCGGCGGAGCCGCGCGCCCGACAGCGCATCGGCGCCCCCCGCTACTCCCCCGCGCCGGTGGACGCCGCCGCAGCGGCGCTGGCCGAGGCGGAGCGACAGCAGACGGTGACCCGTTCCCGGACGGACATGATGCGAGCGTTCGCCGAGACCACCGCCTGTCGGGGGCAGACCCTGCTGGCCTACTTCGGCGAGCAGATGACCAAGGTCTGCGGGCACTGCGACAACTGCCACGCCGGCACCAGCGTCGCGGATCAGGGCGCGGTCGGGCCGTTCCCGGTGCACAGCCAGGTGCGTCACCCGGAGTGGGGGCGCGGCATGGTGCTCAGCTACGAGGAGGACAAGATGACGGTTCTCTTCGACGAGGTGGGGTACAAGACGCTGTCGGTGCGCGTGGTGTCCGAACAGGGCCTGTTGACCCTGGACTAGCCTGAGCCGGGCACCGGCGTGGGGCCGACGGATCGACCAGACAGAGCAGGGTGGAAGGGGCGTTGCCGTGATCGAGCAGCCGGCGTACACCGGTTTCGGTTTCTCCGACGGGGAGTGGGGGCTGCTCGTCGGCCTGCCGCAGTCGGTGCTGACCGCGGCGAGCGCCGCCGAGTCCGACGGCACCCGCCGGACCATGGCGGAGAACGCGGCCGGGCTGGAGACCATCGCCAACGGGCGGGAGTCGGCCAGTCCGTTGGTCGCCGCCGTGGCCGGCGAGATCGTGACCCGGGTCGGCGACCCGGAGGCCGGCGAGGAGTTGCCGGTCATCGCGCCGGCCGACCCGCAGGCGATGATCGACGACGTGCTGCACCGGGCCGGCGAGGCCGCCGCGCTGCTGGCCGCGCGGGTCGACGAGGGTGCGGCCGGGGCGTACAAGCACTGGCTCGTGAAGATCGCCGAGCAGGTGGTGGGCGCCGCGTCCACCGGTGGGCTGCTCGGCATCGGCGGTGAGGCGGTCAGCGACTCGGAGCGGCGTTTCCGCGACCGGCTCGCACACGTGCTCACCGACTGACCGCGGCCACGTCCGCCGGCTCCGCCACCACGGCGGGGTCGGCGGGGCGGACGCCGCGCAGCGTGACCAGCGCGGTCACCACGCCCACCAGCATCGCCACCGCGGCGGCGAGCGCGGCGAGGTGCATCCCGTCGGTGAAAGCGAGCCGGGCGGCGTGCAGCACCGCGTCGCCCAGGTCCGCCGGCAGCCCCTGGGCCACCGCGAGCGCACCGCCCAGCGTCTCCCGGGCCGCGTCGTGGGCCTCCGCCGGCAGGCCGGCGGGCAGGCCGTCGACCACCTCACGCCGGTAGACGGCGGCACCCACGCTGCCCAGGATCGCCATCCCGAGCGCGCCGCCGAGCTCACTGCTCGATTCGGTGAGCGCCGAGGCGACACCGGCCTGCTCGGGCGGCGCCGCACCGAGGACCAGCTCGGTGACGAGCGACATCACCATCACCAGCCCGGCCGCGTAGACGCTGGCACCGACCAGCAGCAGCCACAGTGGTGACTCCGGGGTGACCCGGGTGAGCACCACGAAGCCGACCACAGCGATCCCGAAGCCCGTCCCGATGAGGTACGCCCGCTCGATCCGCTGGGCGAGCGCGGCGGCGGCCGGGGCGACTCCACCCACCGCCAGCGACGGCACCAGGCTCCAGAGTGCCGCGCGCAGCGGGCTCAGGCCGAGCACCGACTGGAGGTGCTGGGTGGTGAAGATGGCGAAGCCGACCAGGGCGAACATCGCCAGCAGGTTGACCGCGAGCGACCCGCCGAAGCCGCGGTGGCGGAACAGCGCCAGGTCGAGCATCGGGTACGCCCGGGTCCGCTGCCGGTGCAGGAACAGCGCCCCGACCAGCAGGCCGGCGACGATGGCCAGCACCCGTACCGGAGTGAAGCCGTCGCGGGCCAACTCCTTGATGCCGTAGATCACCGGCAACAGCGTGCCGAGGGACAGCACCGCGCTGAGCAGGTCGAACCGCCCCGCGATCGGGTTGCGGAACTCCGGCACCAGGGCCGGGGCGAGCAGGAGCAGCAGCACCATCGCCGGGATGTTGATCAGGAAGATCGAGCCCCACCAGAAGTGCTCCAGCAGGATGCCGCTGAGCACCGGGCCGATCGCGATCCCGCCGGTGAGCGCGGCCGTCCAGATGCCGATCGCGGTGCCGCGCTGCTTGGCGTCGAGGAACATGTTCCGCACCAGCGCGAGCGTGGAGGGCATCAGGGTGGCCCCGCCCACGCCGAGCAGGGCACGCGCGGCGATCAGCGTCGCGGCGCTCTCGGCGTACGCGGCCAGCAGGGACGCCGCACCGAACGCGGCAGCGCCGAAGAGCAGCAGCCGACGCCGGCCGATCCGGTCACCCAGGGCGCCCATGGTGATCAGCAGACCGGCCAGCACGAAGCCGTAGATGTCGAAGATCCAGAGCTGCTGGGTGCTGGTGGGGCGCAGCTCCTCGCTGATGAACGGGACGGCGAAGTAGAGCACCGACACGTCCATCGAGACCAGGAGCAGGGGCAGCATCAGCACCGCGAACCCGATCCACTCCCGCCGGCCCGCTCGTGGTGCCGGTGCGCTCGTCATTGTCATGGAACGACTCCTTCTGCGTATGGCGTACGCTCTAATGCGTAGACCATACGCAGAACTAGGATGACAAGGCAAGGAGGGAATGTGGCGACGACGGAAGACGACAGCGGCCCGGCGATCCCGCCGGCCATCGAGAGCGCCTGGGGGCTGCGCGAGCGGCCTCCCAAGGGGCCCCGGCCCGGGCTGACCGTGAGCGGCATCGTGGACGCCGCCGTGCGCGTGGCCGACGCCGACGGGCTGGCGGCCGTCTCGATGAGCCGGGTGGCCAAGGAGCTGGGTGCGGCCACGATGGGCCTGTACCGGTACGTCGGCTCCAAGGACGAGCTGCTGATGCTCATGGTGGACACCGGGTACGGCCCGTCCCCCGGCCCGCCCGCTCCGGACGACGACTGGCGCGCCGGCCTGATCCGGTGGGCCTGGGCCGAACACGAGGTGCTGCGGCAACGGTCCTGGCTGCTGCACGTGCCGATCACCGGTCCGCCGATCACCCCTCAGCAGCTCGGCTGGCTCGAGGACGGGCTGCGCTGCCTCGACGGCACCTCACTCGCCGAGGGCGAGAAGATGTCGGCGCTGCTGCTGATCACCGGGTACGTCCGCAACGAGGCCACCCTCACGTCGCAGATCGCCGAGGGCAGCCGGGCGGCCGGCGTCGCGCCCAGCGAGATGATGCCGGCGTACGGCCGGATGGTGGCCCAACTCATCGACCCGGCCCGCTTCCCCGCGCTGCACCGGGTGCTGGCCGCCGGCATCATGAACCAGGACGACGACCCGGACGACGAGTTCACCTTCGGCCTGGACCGGATCCTCGACGGCATCGAGACGCTGATCCATCGACGAACGACCTGAGGGACCGAATGCTGCAACGGGACTCCATCGACACGACCGTCCTGCCGCCGGGTGAGCGGTTCGGGATGTGGCTCGACCTGGTCGCGCGCACCTCGGCGCCACTGCGGATCACGTCCGCGCACGCCGACGACTTCGCCGCCCGGGCCGACTTCATCGACCTCGGCCCCATCCAGATCGTCGAGTACGAGTACCCGTCGCTGGACGCCACCCGGACCCGCAAGCTGATCCGCCAGTCCGACCCGGAGCTGTACATTCTCGCGCTCACCACCGGCGGCATCGGCACGTCCAGCCAGGACGGTCAACACAGCGAGATCCAGGCCGGTGAGTTCACCTTCTACGACGGGTCGCGACCGCACGACGTCTGCCACCACTCGACCGAGGCGGAACGCGACGACGCCACGTCGATCATCACGCTCATCCCGCACGCCGCGCTGCCCCTGCCACCGCAGCGGATGGCCGCCCTGTACGGCGGCCGGATGTCCGGCAGCGAGGGGATCGGGGCGCTGCTGGCACAGTTCCTGCGCCAGGTGACCGGGCATCCCGAGCAGTACCACGCCGCCGACGCCAACCGGCTCGGCGCGGTGGGACTCGACCTGGCCACCACCATGCTCGGTCGGCACCTGGTCGCCGAGGACGCGGTGCCGACCGAGGTGCGGCGGCGGGCGCTGCTCACCCAGGTGCAGTCGTACGTCCACCGCCACCTCGGCGACACGACGCTCAACCCGCAGTCCGTCGCGGACGCCCACCACATCTCACTGCGCTCTCTGCACCGCCTGTTCGAGGCCGAACAGTCCACGGTGGCGTCCTACATCCGTGACCTTCGGCTGGCCCGCTGCCAGCGCGACCTGGCCGACCCGGCGCTGCGGAGCCAGCCCGCGCAGATGATCGCCGCGCGCTGGGGGTTCCCCGACAAGGCCCACTTCAGCCGGGTGTTCCGGGCGGCGTTCGGGCTGAGCCCACAGGCGTACCGGGACGGCCAGCCGGATCCGGCGCGGATCGTCAACCGCTCGGCGTCCATGGTCAACTCGTCCCGGGCAGACTGACAACCAACGCGGCCGACCCGCCGCCCGGCATCGCCGGGCCCCGGTGGGCCGCCAACGGGGGCCGTGGCGAGGCGCCCGCCGTCGAAGGACGGCGGGCGGCCGCCCGGTGCCGATCCGACCGGGATTTCGGCCCCGTCACTCTCCCCCCAGGGTCGTCGACGGGGCCGGTCAGGCCTCCTCGAGCAGCTCCAACACCACTCGTTCGGCCACCTCGCGCGGCGCCTGCGGGTCCACCGACACCACCACCCCGTCGTGGTAGAGGTCGACCACCCTCGGGTCCACGTACGACGCGCGGGCCACCGTCGGCGTATTGCCCAGCAGCTCGGCGACCTCGCGCATCACGGCGACCACCGCCTTGCGACGGGCGGTCACCGACCGCGCCGGCCCGAGGGTGGCCAGCTCGGTCGCGGCGAGCACGGTGGCATGCCAGGTCCGGAAGTCCTTGGCGGTCATCTCCCCGCCGCTGGCGTCGCGCAGGTAGCCGTTGACCTCGTCGCTGCGCACGTCGCGCCACTCCCGCCCGTCCCAGTAACCGAACAGCCGCTCGGCCCGGCGGCGGCGGCGACGCAGGTTGAGCAGCACCTGGCACAGCTCCGGGTCCTCGATCCGGCGTACCTGCTCGATGCCGCCCTTCGCAGGGAACGCGAAGACCACGCAGCCGTTCCGGGAACGGGCGTGCTCGGGCCGCAGGGTGGACACCCCGAACGTCGGTTCCTCCCCCGCCGCGTACTGGTCGCTGCCGACCCGGAACATCCCCATGTCCAACAGCCGGGCCACCGTGGCCAGCACCCGATCCCGGCCCAGGCCCCGACGGCTCAGATCCCGATCGACCCGCTCGCGGAGCACCGGCAACCGCCGGGCCACCTCCAGCACGTGGTCGAACTTCGCCTCGTCCTGCTTCTCCCGCCACATCGGGTGGTAGACGTACTGCTTCCGTCCCGCCGCGTCGACGCCGGTCGCCTGGATGTGCCCGTTCGGGTGCGGCGAGATCCAGACCTGCTGCCACGCGGGCGGGATGACCAGCTCACGCAGCCGGGCCACCTGTGCGGGATCGCGGACCGGGACGCCGCTCGGGTCGAGGAAGTGCCAGCCCTTTCCGCGCCGACGCCGCCCGTATCCCGGCCGTCCCGGGTCGCTACGCCGCAACCGCACCGGAGACCCGCGCCACCCGTTCCACCTCCGCGACGGCATCCAGGACCTCGTCCGGGTGCAGGGCCGCCAAGGTCGGATGGCTCCCCGCCCCGTCCCACCGGGGCCAGTCGCCGGCACCGGCCCACAGCACCCGGTGCCGGGGCCGGTCCGGCGGAGGCCCCCACCGGGCCGGCGGCACCGGCCCGAACAGCACCACCGACGCGGTGCCGTACCCGGTGGCCAGGTGGGCCACGCCGGTGTCCCCGCTGACCACCAGACGGGCGTCCGCCACCAACGCGGCCAGCGCACCGAGGTCGGTCCGGCCGGCCAGCACGGCGGTCGGGGGCAGACCGGCCGCGTTCGCGACACGAGCGGCCAGCGCCCGCTCGTCGGCCGAGCCGGTGAGCAGCACGTGGTGCCCCCGCTCGGTGAGGGCTCGGGCCAGGGCGGCGAACCGCTCGGCCGGCCAGCGCTTCGCGGGGATCTTGGTGCCGGGATGCAGCACGGTCGCTCCGGTGGGCAGCCCGGCCGACGAGGGCCGGCGCAGGCCGAGGTCGGTGCGGTCGGTCGGAATGCCGTACCAGGACAGCAGCCGGCACCAGCGGTCCACCTCGTGCTCGTCGGCGGCCCACCGCGGGCCGTCGCGGAACCCGGCCTCCAGGTTGGCGAAGGCGAGCAGCCTCCCGGGCCGGGCGGCGGCGAGCAGCCGGTGCGACTGAGGGCCGCGCCCGTGCAGGTTCACCGCGACCTCCGGGGCCGGGCCGGCCCACGTCGGGTCGCCCAGCCCCGCGGTGTCCACCAGGCGGTCGACGCCGCCGACCAGGTCGACCAGCGGGGCCAGCCAGGCCGGCGCCGCGAGCGCCAACTCCCGACCGGGGTACGCGGCGCGCAGCGCCCGCAACGCGGGCACCGCGGTGACCAGGTCGCCGACGCCGAGGGCGCGCAGGACGAGGATCACGGGTACGACGTCTCCTGCTCGGCACAGACCACCATCTCGCGGACCGCGCAGCCGGCCGGCTGGCTGAGCGCGAACATGATCGCGGCGGCGGTGTCGGCGGGCTCGTTGAGGCTGGCGTCCGGCCCCGGGCGGTACTGCGGATCGCGCTCGTCGAAGAAGGCGGTGCGCATCCCACCCGGGATGAGCAGGGTGACACCGACCTGGCCCGCGAGTTCGGCGGCCAGAGCCCGGGTGAAACCCACCACGCCGAACTTCGCCGCGCAGTACGCGGTGGCGTCGCTGACCGCCTTGACTCCGAGCGTGGACGCGACCGTGACGATGCGGCCCTGCGAGGTCAGCAGGAACGGCAGCGCGGCGCGGATCACCGCGGCGGTGGCCAGCAGGTCGACGGCGATGATCCGGTCCCAGGTCTCGCCCGGCACGTCGGCGAGCCGGCCCGGCATGTCCACGCCGGCCGCGGTGACGACCGCGTCCAGGCCTCCGGCCTGCTCGGCCAGGTGCTGGGTGGCCACTTCGGCGGCTCGGGTGTCGGCCAGATCGCACTCCGTCCAGGAGACCCCGTCGACCGGCGGCTGCCGGTCCAGGACGAGGGGCCGGCCGCCGGCGGCGGCCACCGCGGCGACCACCGCCGCGCCGAGTCCACTGGAACCGCCGGTCACCAGGACGGTGGCGCCGGCGCCGAGCGTCTTGGCGGTCACCGCGTCCGCCCCCCACCGGCGGCGGAGCGGGCGATCAGGTCGGTGGTGGAACGGCCCTCCAGGTACGGCACCACCACCGGGTTGCCACCCCAGCGGCGCAGGATCTCCGCCTCGGGCAGCGTCGTCGCGGCGTCGCCGCCGCCGGTGGCGTAGTCCCCGCCCTTGACCCAGATGTCCGGTCGCAACCAGGACAGCGCGGCGTGCGGGGTCGGCTCGTCGAAGATCAGGACCGCGTCCACGCAGCTCAGCGCCGCCAGCAGCCGGCCCCGGTCACCCTCGGAGGTCACCGGCCGGTCCGGTCCCTTCAACCCGGCGACGCTCGCGTCGGAGTTGAGGCAGACGATCAGGCAGTCGCCGAGCTGCCGGGCGGCCTGCAGGGTCGCCACGTGCCCGGCGTGCAGCAGATCGAAACAGCCCCCGGTGGCCACCACCGTGCCACCGGTCGCGCGTACGTCGGCGAGCACCCCGGCGACCGCCGCGACACCCACCCGGTCGCCACCCGGGCCGAGCACACCGCTGGGTACCGGGCGCACCGGTGGCGGTAGGGCCGCCGCCACTCCCCCGCTGGCCACGTACGCGGACGCCTCGGCGACCGCCGCCTGCACCGCCTCGGAGACCAGCGCGCCCTCGGCCAGCGCGAGGCTGGCCGTGGCCGCGAACCGGTCGCCGGCCCCACAGGTGTCGCCTTCGGCACTACCCGGGGTGGGCACCACCAGCGGCGTCGACCCGGCGTGGCAGAGCAGCGCCCCGTCCCCGCCCAGCGTCACCGCGACCGCACCGGCGTGCCAGCGCCGCCGCAGCCCCTGCGCGCCCCGCGAGGCGGTGGCCAGCCGGGACGCCCCGGGCAGAGCGGGGACCAGCTCGCGGACCTCCGACTCGTTCGGGGTCGCCAGGTGCACACCGGGCACCGCGGCCGGACCGCGCGGGTGCGGATCCCACACCACCGGCGCGCGGGTGGCGGCCAACGCCGCGCGCAGCGCCGGTTGCCGGGCCACCCCCCGGCCGTAGTCGCTGACCAGCACCGCCGAGGCCGCGCCGATCACCCTGAGCACCTCCTCGGAGGGCTGACCGGGCTCACCGGGCACGCCGCCGCGATCGTGGCGCAGCAGCACCCGTCCCCGGGCCCGCAGCCGGATCTTCTCCGGCGTCGCCCCGGACAGTGCGAGCGGGTACACCTGCACTCCGGCGGCGGTGAGCAGCGCGCTCAGCCGGGCACCGCCGGCGTCGTCGGCGAGCGCGGTCACCAACACCACCTCGGCGCCCTGCGCGGCGGCGAAGACCGCCGCCAGGCCGGCGCCACCGGGCCGGTCGGTGGACACGGACTCGTCGAGCACCGGCACCGGGGAGTCCGGGCAGAGCCGGTTCACGACTCCTTCCACGTCCCGGTCCAGCAGGGTGTCCCCGACCACCACCACGGGTCCCCTCACGCTCTCCTCCTCATCCTCACGCCGTCGACCTGCTGTTCGGATTCGCCGTCGAGCACCACCTCGACGCCGGTGCGTACCGGTCCGGAGCCGACCCGACCGGCGGGCGCTGGATCGGCGGTCACGCTGTCGGCGGTCACGCTGTCGGCGGTCACGCTGTCGGCGGTCACGGCCCGGGTGGGCGCGGTCAGCGCGGCGGGCAGCGCCTGTTCGAGGTATTCGCAGAGCAAATGGCTGGTCACGAGGTGCAGTTCCTGGACGACCTGGGTGTCGGTGGAGGAGATGGCGAGGGTGTCGTGGCAGCCGTCCGCGAGAGCGTTGGGGACCGGCCCGGTGAGGGCCCAGGTGGTGAGGCCGACCTCCCGGGCGGCCCGGGCGGCGGCGATCAGGTTGGGGCTGGTGCCACTGGTGCTGAGCAGCAGCAGGACGTCGCCGGGCCGGCCGTGCGCGCGGACCTGACGGGCGTAGACGTCGTCGTAGCCGTAGTCGTTGGCGATGGCGGTGACCGCGCTGGTCTCGGCGTGCAGCGCGATGGCGGACAGCGGCTGGCGGTCGTCGTGCAGTTTGCCGACGAGTTCGGCGGTGAGGTGTTGCGCCTCGGCCGCACTGCCGCCGTTACCGGCCACCAGCAACCGCCCGCCGGCGGCCAGCCGGTGTGCCAGCTGCGCGCCCCAGCGCGCCAGCTGCGCCTCGGACCGCCGGTAGGGCACCAGCGCCGCGGCCAGGTTCGTCAGGTGGATGTCGAGCAGGCTGCCCGTCGGCATCAGGCCACCACCCGGGTCGGCCGGCGCACGGCCGCCACCTCGCCGTAGACCTCGGCCAGCCGCTCGGCGGTGGCCGCCCACGAGTACCGCGACCGGGCCCGCTCCCGCGCCGCCGCGGCGTACCCGAAGCGCCGGATCCGATCGTCGAGCAGCCGCTGGATCGCGGTGGCCAGAGCTCTCGGGTCGCGGGCCGGCACCAGGTCGCCGGTCGTCCCGTCGACCACGGTGTCGCGGATCCCACCCACGGCCGTGCCGATGACCGGCACCCCGCAGGCCATCGCCTCCAGCGGAGTCAGACCGAACGGCTCGTACCAGGGGGCCGCGACCAGCAGATCCGCCGAGCGGTACCAGCGGCCCATCTCCTCCCGGGGCACCGCGCCGACCAACCGTACGCGGTCGGCCACCCCGCACGACTCGGCCAGGGCCCGCAGCCGTCGGGCGTACGGGTCGGTCTCCAGCAGCCCCTCGGGCGGGCCACCGACGACCACGCACTCGGCGTCCGGGACCAGCGCCATCGCGCGGATCACCGTCTGGAAGCCCTTGCGCTCGACCAACCGGCCGACGGTCAGGATCCGGGCCTGGCTCGGCTCACGGTCCGCGGCCGGCCCGAGCGGGGCGAACGTGGCGAGGTTGACCCCGGAGGGCACGACGGTCATCCGGGACCGGGGCACCCCCATCCGGACCAGCTCGCCGACCTCGTCGCGGCACTGCGCGACCACCCGGTCCACCGAGCGGCCCAACTCGCGCTCGTAGGAGACCCGCCGGGCCGGGCTGGTGTCCTGCACGCCCTGGTAGCGGCGCTTCACGGTGCCCAGCGCGTGGTACGTCTGCACCACCGGCACCCCGGTCTGCCGACCGGCGGTCAGCGCGGCCAGGCCACTCATCCAGAAGTGCGCGTGGATCACCTCTGGCGTCCAGTCCCCACCGCGCCACCGCTCGACCAGCCAACGGCTGAACTCCCGCATGTGCGGCAGCAGCGTGTCCTTCGCGACCGGCTCGGCCGGACCGGCCGGCACGTGCACCACGTCGTACCCGTCCGGGCTGCGTACGGTCACCGGCAGGTCGAGCGCGTCGCGGCGGGTGTAGACGCGTACCTCGTGCCCGGCCGCGGCGAGCGCGGCGGACAGCTCCGCGACGTGGGTGTTCTGACCGCCGGCGTCCTCGCCTCCGAGGATGGCGAGCGGGCTGGCGTGCTCCGAGATCATCGCGATCCGCATACTTCCTCCTCCAGCAGCCGGTCCCAGTCAGCGAGGAAACGGTCGAGGCCGTACCGGTCACGTGCGGCGGCCTGTGCCGCCGCGCCGGCCTGGCGTGCCGCCGCCGGTTCGGCGATGAACCGGCGGGCGGCGTCGAGCAGGGTGTCCATCCGAGTGGCGAGGGCCCCCGCCGCGGGGGGTACCGCCGTCACCGCCTCGGTGGTGGCGAGCGCGACGACCGGCATGCCGATCGCCATGGCCTCGATGAGGCTGAGCCCGAGTGACGTCCACCGGCACAGGTGCAGGTACGCGCGCCGCCGGGCCAACTCGGCGTGCATTCGGTCCTGGGGTACGTCGTCGTGGCTGGTGAGCCGGTCGGCGGGCAGGCCGAGATGGTCGGCCAGCCCGGCCACCCCCATGCCGAACACGTCCAGTGGCGCGATCTCGGCGAACCGGGCCAGCAGGTCGGTGCCGGTGACCCGTCCCCGCCGGACCGGCTCGTTGATCACCACGGCCAGCCGGTCCAGTTCGCCGGTGTACGACACGGTCGGCGCGACGATGCCATGGTCGACCACGGTCGTACGGCTGGCGCCGGTGTCCCAGAAGATCTGGTTGAACCCGGTGACGTGGGCGATGAGCAGGTCGTCGCGGTCCGCCATCGGGTGGCGGGTGTTGGGCACGTCGCCCTTGGGGGTGTTGTGTTCGACGTAGATGGCCGGGATGTCCCGGCCGGGGCGGCGGCGCAGCCACTGCTCGGCGAGGTCGATCTCGTCCGGGCGTTGCAGGATGACCAGGTCGACGTCGGTGGTGGGCAGGTCGTCCGGCGCGACCTCGACGGCGCTGTCCGGCCAGGGATAGGTGCGGGCGCGGCCGAGGCCGTTGGGGCCGCGGTCGGGCGTGGTGGGGATCAGATAGCGGTGGCGGCCGTGCACGAAGGACGTCGTCCAGGAGCCGTGCACGTGCCAGAGCAGGACGTTCATCGGCCGCCACCACCGCTGGCGGCCAGCACCCGCAGCGCGTCGACCACCTCGGCCGGGTCGACGCCGCTGAGGCAGGGGTGCCCGGGGATCGGGCAGCTCACGGCCCGGGTGTCCCGGCAGGGCGCCTCGGCGTCACCCAGTCGGACGGTGGGCACCCGGTAGGGCCCCCACTGCCCGAACGGGACGGTCGGCGCGAAGAGACTCACCACCGGCACGCCGGCCGCGGCGGCCAGGTGAGCGGGCCCGGTGTTGCCGACCACGACCGCGCTGGCGCCGGCCACGATCGCGGCCAACCCGGCCAGGTCGGTCCGGCCACCGAGGTCGGTGCCACCGGCCGCCGCGACCCGGGCGGTGACCTCGCGCTCGTCGGGGCCGCCGGTGACCAGCACCCGGTGCCCGGCGGCGGACAGCGCCGCGGTGATCCGGGCCGCCAGCTCGGGTGGGCAGGCCCGGCTCGACGCCGCCGAGCCGGGGTGCAGCACCACGTACTCGCGGTCGGTGAGGTCGGCGGGGCAGGGCGGCAGGGCGTCCGGCCGGAGCCGGAGCACGGGTTCGTCGCCGGCGGGCAGACCATGCCCGGCGGCGGCGGCGAGGGAGAGGGCACGTTCGGGCTCGGGGACGCCCACGGGCACCCGGTGCCGGATGTCCAGGAGGGAGCCCGGATAGTCATCGCTGATCGCGGCGATCCGCGCGATGCCCGCCATCCGCAGCAGCAGTGCCAGTGGCAGGGCGGACTGGTGGAACGAGGTGAAGACGACCGCCTCGTCCGCGCCGACCGCCGCGAGCCGGGTGGTCAGGGTCCGCAGGGCGGCCGGGTCGACCGGGGCCGGGTTGGGGTCGATCCAGGGCAACGGATGCTCGATGATCTCGTCGACCCCGGGCAGCAGGTCGGCGGCGGCGCGTCCGCGTGGCCCGCACAGCAGCACCACCCGCTGGGCGCCGGCCGCGACGGCGCGGATCGCCGGCCCGGTGACGAGCATGTCTCCGGCCGAGTCCGAGCGCACCACCAACGCGGTGCCCACCCGGTCCCCGGACGGGCGGTGCGCGGCGTGCACGGCCTGTTGGCGGCGCAGGATCTCGTCCACCGCCGACGGCAGATCGTTGGCCACCCAGCCGGCGGCGGCGACCTCCTCCGGCCGGGTCACCGGCGTGGGCACCAGCACCCCGGCGGCGCCGGCGGCCAGCGCGGCGGCCACGTCCCGACCGATGTCGCCCACCATGACGCAGCGGGACGCGCTGGTCCCCAGCTCGCGGGCGGCGGCGTACACGAGGCCCGGTGCGGGTTTGCGGCAGGCACAGCCGTCGGCGTCGTCGTGCGGGCAGATCAACCAGGCGTCGAAGCGCCCCAGCAACTCCTCGACCCGGGCGTGCACCGCCCGCATCTGCTCCGCGCTGAAGAAGCCCCGGGCCAGACCCGACTGGTTCGTCACCACGGCCAGCCGCAGCCCGGCGGCCCGCAACCGGTCCAGCGCCGCTCGCGCCCCCGGCACCGGCCGCACCTTCTCCGGGTCACCGTTGTACGGCACGTCCTCGATCAGGGTGCCGTCCCGGTCCAGCAGTACCGCGTCGTACAGGACGGGACTCCTACCCCCGACGGGCCCGGAAGCGGCCCGGCCAGCACCGGCGTACACCCGGGCTGACCTGCGCTGATCCGGATCATCCTGGTCCTGTCGCACAGCCGGCGGGTTCCCTGCGCCCCTAGGAGTAAACGTCGGCGTCGAGGCACTGGAGGCTGCGCCACCGGCGGTGCCCCGCGTCGGCCTTACCCGCCGCCCGAGACAAGCTAACCCGCTGGCCGCGCGGAGCGCCACGGCACCGGTACGGAGCGAAGCAGACCCGTCCGCCGCGCCCGGAAGGGGAGTCTTTTTTACCCGGATGGGGCTACTGGATACCCTCTCTGGTAGCCCTGTCCGCAAACCGAGGATGTCCGACATGATCGAGCCCGTGCAGCTGCCGTCGCCATGGCGGGACGCACGCCTGACCGTCGTGGTGCCCACCTACAACGAGGCGGGCAACCTCCCGGCGCTGGTCGAGCGGCTGCTCGCACTGCCGCTGCCGGGGCTGCGCATCCTCGTTGCCGACGACAACTCACCCGACGGCACCGGGGAGGTGGCCGACAAGTTGGCCATCGAGCACCCGGACCGGATCGAGGTGGTGCACCGGGCCGGCAAGGAGGGCCTGGGCCGGGCGTACGTGGACGGAATCAGCCGCGCGCTCGACGGCGGCGCCGAGTACGTGGCACAGATGGACGCCGACCTGTCCCACCCGCCGGAGGCGCTGCCGGGGATGCTGGGCGCGCTGCTCTCCACCCAGGCGGGCGTGGTGATCGGTTCCCGGTACGTCCCGGGCGGCGAGCTGGACGAGAACTGGCCGCTGTACCGCCGGGCGCTCAGCGGCTGGGCGAACCTCTACGTGCACACCCTGCTGCGGGTCCGGATCCGGGACCTGACCGCCGGCTTCAAGATCTGGCGGGCCGACGCGCTGCGCGACATCGGTCTGGACCGCGTGCAGTCCAACGGCTACAGCTTCCAGGTGGAGATGCACTACCTGGCCACCAAGCTGGGGCACACCATCCTGGAGGTGCCGATCCGCTTCGAGGAGCGGCGCGACGGCGAGTCCAAGATGACCACCGCGACCAAGATCGAGAGCGCGCTGATGCCGTTCCGCCTGCGCAGCAAGCACCGCAACATCACCCGCTGATCCACCCATCTCGCTGGCCTCGCCCGCCGTACCGGGGCGAGGTCAGTCGGGGTAGATGGCCCGGTGCGCGGTCGCGATGGCGGCGGCGTAGGCGCGGCCGGTGAGCGCGCGGTCGCGGGCCAGCGCGGCGCGGGCCGCGTTCGCGCCGGGAGCGCCGTGCACCCCGGCGCCGGGGTGTGCCGACGAACTGGCCAGGAAGAGCCGGTCCACCGGAGTGTCCGCCCGGCCCAAACCGGGGATCGGGCGCAGGAAGAGCTGCTGGTACGCGGCGGCGGTGCCACCGCCCAGCGCGCCGCCGACCAGGCTCGGGTCGCCCTTCTCTAGGTCGGCCGGGCCGGCCACGTGCCGACCGACGATGAGCTGCCGGAAGCCCGGGGCCGCAGCCTCCAGCACGTCCTCCATCCGCTGCACGTGCCCGGCGACGTCCTCGGCCCGCCAGTTCCGGCGGAACGGCAGATGCGTGTACGACCAGAGCGACTCGGTGCCCGGTGGCGAGTGACCCGGGTCGGCCACCGACATCTGCCCCACCAGCAGGAACGGGTCGCGGGGCAGCTCGCCACGGGCCAGCTCGCCGGCGTAGTAAGTCAGGCCGTCGAGGTCCGCGCCCAGGTGCACGGTGCCCGCGGTGGCGACCGCCCGGTTCGTCCAGGGCACCGGGGCGGAGAGCGCCCAGTCCACCTTGAGCGTCGACCCGTCCCACCGGAAATGCTCCAGGTCCTCCACGAGCCGCGACGGCAGCGCCGCCGCGCCGACCAGGTCGAGGTAGAGCGCCGGCGCCGGCACGTCGGCGAGGACGGCCCGCCGGGCCCGCCACTGCGTGCCGCCCACCGTGCGTACCCCCATGGCCCGACCCCGGGCGGTGAACACCCGGTCGACGCGGGCGCCGTAGAGGATGCGGCCGCCACGCTCCGCCAGCCGGTCCACCAGCGCGTCGGTGATCCGTTGCGCGCCGCCGTCCGGCACCGGCCAGCCGACCTGCTGGCCGAGCATGGCCAGTAGCCAGCCGTACACCCCGGAGCCGGCCTCCTCCGGGGACAGGTCGGTGTGCAGGGCACAGCCGGCGAGCAGCGCCGGCCCGCCCGGCCCGTCGAAGAGTTCGTCGCCGAGCTTGCGCACCGGCACCACCAGGCGGCGGGCCAGCCGCAGCGCGCCGGCGACCCGCAGCCGGCGCAGCAGGCCCAGCCCGCCCCGCACCGGCGGAAACGGGGTGGTGATGCTCTCCAGCAGCGGTTCGGCCACCTCGAGCCAGTCGGCGTACGCGTTCAGCCAGCGCTTGCCGTCACCGGGGGCGAACTGCTCCAGCGAGGCGGCGGTCGCGTCCGGATCCCGGTTGATCACTGCTGCCCGACCGTCGGGCAGCAGATGCGCCAACACGTCCGGGGAGTGCCGCCAGGACAGCCCGTGCCGGTCCAGGTTCAGGCCACGCAGCACCGGTGAGGCGTACCCGAGGGGGTAGAACGAGCTGTAGAGGTCGCTGAGGTAGCCGGGCGCGGTCACCTCGGCGGAGCGGACCGCGCCGCCGGGCACCGCGGTCGCCTCCAGCACGACCACGTCCCAGCCGGCGTCGGCCAGCAGGTTGGCCGCGACCAGGCCGTTGTGGCCAGCGCCCACGACGACGGCGTCGGCGCTCTCCGCGCCGGTGGCAGTCATCCGGCCCGCCTACCCGGCCCGTTACCGGGCGAAACGCGTTTGTCGGGGCCGGGTTGGGGCAACCAGCGCCGCATGTACACGGTTGCGCAGCTGATCGGCGGGGTGTGGGGCGCGGGCGGTTCGGGCGGCGAGGTGGTCGTCCACGATCCGGCGGACGGCACGCCGGTCAGTTCGGCGCCGGTGGCCACGGCCGACGAGGTCGGTAAGGCGGTCGGGGCGGCGCGCGAGGCGACCGCGGAGTGGGCGGCGACCGCGCCGGCCGCGCGGGCGGCGGCGCTGCACCGGGCCGCCGACGCGGTGGCGGCGGTCACCGACGAGTTGACCGCGGCGGTCACCGCCGAGATGGGCAAACCGCTGGCGGACGCCCGCGGCGGCGTCGAGGCGGGCATCAGCACCCTGCGACAGTACGCGGAGCTGGCGCCGCTGCGCGGCGGGCGGACGCTGCACGGTGGATCGGACGCGTTGGACTTCCTGACCCCGCAGCCGCGTGGCGTGGTCGCCGCGATCACCCCGTGGAACGACCCGGTGGCGGTCGCCTGTGGGCTGCTCGGCGCTGCGCTGGTCACCGGCAACGTGGTGCTCTTCAAGCCGAGCGAACGGACCCCGGCGACGGGCTGGCTGCTGGCCCGGGCACTGGACCAGGCGCTGCCGGCCGGCGTGCTGTCGCTGCTCACCGGCGGAGCGGAGGTCGGCGCCGCACTGGCCGGCCAGGACGTGGACGTGGTGGCGCACGTCGGCTCCACCGCCGCCGGGCGGGCGATCGCCGCCGCCACGGCCCGTACGGGCGCCAAGGTGCTGCTCGAGAACGGCGGCAGTGACCCGTTGGTCGTGGACGCCGACGTCGATGCCGGCTGGGCGGCCGAGCAGGCCGCGCTCGGCGCGTTCGCCAACGCCGGGCAGATCTGTGTCGCGGTGGAACGGATCTACGTGCACCGGGAGGTGGCCGAGGACTTCGTGGCCGCGCTGGTGCGGCGGGCCGGCGCGCTGCGGGCCGGGCCGGGCCGGGACCCGGGCACCGAGTTGGGCCCGCTGGTCGACCGGCGGCACCGGGACCACGTGCACGGGCAGGTCGCCGCGGCCGTGGCGGCCGGCGCGCGGCTGCGCGTCGGCGGTGAGCTGCCGGACGGGCCGGGGGCGTTCTACCCGGCCACCGTGGTGACCGACTGCCGGCACGACATGCCGCTGGTCCGCGAGGAGACGTTCGGGCCGGTCGCCCCGGTGGTGGTGGTCGACTCCTTCGACGAGGGGCTGCGCTGCGCCGCGGACTCCCCGTACGGGCTGGCCGCCACGGTGCTGACCGGGTCGATGAGCCACGCGCAGCGGGCCTGGCGGGAGCTTCCGGTGGGCACCGTGAAGATCAACGCGGTGTTCGGCGGCGCGCCGGGAGGTGCCGCGCATCCCCGCCGCGCCAGCGGACAGGGCTTCGGGTACGGGCCGGAACTGCTCGACGAATTCGCCGCCACCAAGGCGGTGCACATCGAGGCGCCGGGCGGCGGCCACTGGTGAACGACACGGGCGGACGCGAAGATGCTGCGTCCGCCCGTACCGAAAGGGTGTTGCTCGCTCAGTCGCCGCGCGCCTTGCGGGTGGCCCGGTCGTTGGCCTTCTCGATGGCCGTGACCAGCTCCGGCTTGGTCATGCTGGACCGGCCGGGCACGTCCAGCTTGCGGGCCACCGACATGAGGTGGTCCTTGCTGGCGTTGGCGTCCACCCCACCAGCGGTGGGAGCCCGCCGTTCCGGGCCGCCGCCGGCCGCCTGGCGGTCGCTCGGGCCCTTGTGGCCCTTCGGCTCCCAGTGGTCGCCCACCTTCTCGAACTGGTGCTTCACCGCGGCGAACGCGGTGCGGTGCGACCGCTCGCCCTCGCCGTAGGTCTCCACCGCCGAGTCGTGCGTCTTCTCCCAGGTGCGCTGCGCCTTATCCGAGGAGCGTCGCAGCGTGCTGGGCAGGTCCTCGCGCCCGGGCATCTCGTCCTCCTCCGCGTCGACAGGGTCACCGTGATCCTTCCCCGCGCGTCGATCGACAAACCACCGCGTCGCCGGGGCCGGGTTTGTCGATTTTCCGGCGGGGGTACCGGCGGGCCAGGCCCGACCGGACGACCGGTCATCCGGCGGCCGGGGCACAGGGAGCGGGCATGACGACGACGGAGCCCGGTACGGCAGTCGGCGAGGCGCAACCGCCGCGCGTTCCCCGACGGATGCGGCAGCTCAGCTGGCGGACCTGGCGCGGCGTGCTGGTGCGCAGCGTGCGCAACTTCATCACCGACGACTGCTCGGACTGGGCCGCCGCGCTCACCTACTACGGGGTGCTGGCGCTCTTTCCGTCCGCCATCGTGGTGGTGGCGCTGGTCGGCCTGGTGTCCAACGGCGACCGGACCGTGGACACGGTGGTGGACCTGGCCAACCAGATGGGCGCCGGATCGGTGGTCGACGACGACGGCGTGGTCGGGGTGATCCGGGCCGTGGTGGTCGAGCAGAGCAACGCCAAGATGCTGCTGAGCTTCGGTCTGCTCGGCGCGCTCTGGTCGGCGTCGGGCTTCATCGGCGCGTTCACCCGGGCGTCCAACGCGATCTACGGGGTGACCGAGGGGCGGCCGGTCTGGAAGCTGCGTCCGTTGCAGATCGGCCTGGCCGCGGTCACCCTGGTGCTGCTCGCGGTGGTCGCCCTCGGGCTGATCGTCAGCGGTCCGGTCACCGACGCGGTCGGCGACCTGATCCACGCCGGCGGCGTAGCCCGTACGGTGTGGAGCGTGGCGAAGTGGCCGGTGCTCGCCATGGTCATGATGATCCTGCTGTCGCTGCTGTTCTGGATCGCCCCGAACGTGCGGCAACCCCGTTTCCGCTGGCTCACCCCGGGTGGCACGGTCGCCCTGCTCGCCTGGGCGGTGGCGTCCTTCGGCTTCGGCCTCTACGTGGCCAACTTCGGCTCGTACGGCGCGACGTACGGCAGCCTGGGCGCGGCCATCGCCTTCCTGGTCTGGCTGTACCTGTCCAACTCGGCGCTGATGCTCGGGGTCCAGATCAACGCCGAGGTGCAGCGCGGCCGGCGGTTGCAGGCCGGCGAGGCGGAGCCGGACGAGCCGCCGCTGCCACCGAGGAAGGCGGCCGCCTCCTGACCGCCGGTTCGACGCTGGTTGTCCGTTCCGGGGTCGAGCCGGGGGCCGGTTCGTGACCAGGTGCCGGTTTACCCGACGAGGTGCCGGGTAGCGCACAGGGTATGGAACGTGGCAGCAGCAAGCACTCACCCCGGCTCGACGAGCAGATGAGCCAGGAGGTCAGCGGCCTCGTACAGGGGCCGGGTGCCGCCGGCTCACGGGTCGACGAGTCCCGCGAGCCGGAACCGGCCGGCGAGGACCAGCCGGAGGCGACCACCGCCCCGGGTGGTGACCTGCGCACCGGCACCCCCCAGGGGATGAGTTCGTCCGACGTCGAGCAACGCAGCAAGCTCGGCCGGTTCATCAGCATGAGTGCGCTGCCCGGCGACCGCGCGGCGCTGCTCGCCAGCGCTCGGGAAAACGAGGCGCCGGACGACATCGTGACGGCCCTGGAGCGGCTGCCGGAGGGCACCCACTACCAGACGGTCTCCGAGGTGTGGGCCGCGCTGGGCCACAAGAACGAGACAACCCGCTGGTGACCGGGTCACCCCCCGATCCGGACGACCACCGGCGCACGAAGGAGGTTCCCTGATGAGTGGCGTTACCGAACACGTCGACGTGTCCGTACCCGTACGCACCGCCTATGACCAGTGGACGCAGTTCGAGGAGTTCCCCGAGTTCATGGAGGGCGTCCAGGAGGTCCGGCAGCTCTCCGAGACGATGACCCACTGGACGGTGGACATCGCCGGCGTCAAGCGCGAGTTCGATGCCGAGATCACCGAGCAGCTCCCCGACGAGCGGGTCGCCTGGCACTCCACCGGCGGCACCCAGCAGGCCGGCGTGGTGACCTTCCACCGCATCGACGAGGACACGACCCGGGTCACCCTTCAGCTCGAGTTCGAGCCGCACGGGGTGGTCGAGCAGGCCGGCGACAAGCTCGGCATCGTCGACCGGCGGGCCAAGGGCGACCTGGAGCGGTTCAAGACCTTCATCGAGCGGCGCGGTCAGGAGACCGGCGCCTGGCGAGGTGCGGTGGACCGCCCGCAGCCCTGATCTCGCGACACCGATCTCTGATGGCCGCCGGAGTTCCGGCGGCCATCGCCGTGCCCGGACCGTTTGCGACCACCGGCCTCGGGTACGGCGAAGGCATGAGCAACGACCGGGTGTGGCGCGACGAGAAACGGATTCCGCTGGAGGAGTTGGAGAAGGCCGTGGCGGGCTCCAGCATCGACGGGGAGGCCGACGACGTGACCGGCAACGACGCCGGCGAGGAGGCCGCCTTCGGGCACGGGCCGGCAGCCGCCGACCGTGAGCGGGTCAGGGGCGCCGGCCGGGAGCCGACCGACCCCGAGCGCGCCTACCGGCCGTCGACCACCGGACGGACCGGCCCGGACGTCTGACCGGAGGCGCGCCGCGCGCCCCACTCGTACAGGGCGATCAGCGCCAGTGCGAGCACGAGCAGCGCCGGGCCGAGGGCGTCGACCGAGGTGTGGCTGATCAGCACCCCCAGACCGCCCGGGACCAGCGCGGCGCCGATGCCGGACGCACCGACCTGCAGCCCGATGGCGCGATCCGCGTGGGCCGCTCCGACCCGGTCGGCGGTGCCGAGGGTGAGCAGCGGAAACACCGGCGCGGCGGCGAAGCCGACCACGACGAGACCGAGGACGGCCAGCACGCCGGGGCCGGGCACGGCGATCAGCGCCGCGCCGGCCGCCATTCCGATCAGACTGGCGCGGAGCACCTGGGCGGTGCCCAGCCGCTCCGCCACCACGCCCTGCACGACCCGGCCGACGAAGAGACTTCCCCAGTACGCGGAGACGCAGCCACCGGCCGCCGCCGCGCCCAGTCCGCGCCCCTCGGTCAGCAGGAGGAACGCCCACAGCCCGGCGCCCACCTCGATGGCCACGTAGAGCGCGAATGCGAGCGCCCCCGACCACACCGCCGGCAGCCGCAGCGTCGTCCAGATCGGGACGGCCGGCATGCGGTCGGGCGAGGTGCCGGCCGTACCCGCCGGCTCGACCGCGCTGGCGGCCCCAGCCTGCCCGACCGGGGCGGGGGCGCGTTGTCGCCAGGCCCGCACGGTGAGGGCGAACGCGGTGGCCAAGGCGAGCTGGGCGGCGGCCACGATGCCGTACCCCCACCGCCAGGACAGACCCGCGCTCAGCACCGCCGTCATGATCAGCGGGCCGATCGCCACGCCCAGACCGAAGAAGGCGTGCAGCCAGTTCATGTGCCGCGGGCCGAAGGCTCCGGCGGCGTACGCGTTGAGCCCGGAGTCGACCGCGCCGGAGCCCAGCCCGAGCAGCAGTGCGCAGCACACGAGCAGCGTCAGCCCGGGGCTCAGGGCGTAGCCGGTCAGTGCCAGGCTGGCCAGCAGCGTGCTGCCGGCGAGCAGCGCGCCCACACCGACCCGGGCCAGCGTGAACCCGGCCAGCACGCTGGAGGTCAGGTAGCCGACGGTGCCCGCCGTGAGCAGCAGCCCGACCGCCTCGGTCGGTACGCCGAAGTCGGTCCGGATCGAGGGCCAGCCGACGCCCAGCAGGCTGTCGGGCAGACCGAGGCTGACGAAGCCGAGGTAGGCCAGCAAAAGCAGCGAGGCGCGCGGCGGTGCGGGTGTGGTCGACACGGGGCACCATCCTGCCGCAGCGGCACCTTACCTCCGAAACCGGCTGATCGTTCCCCGCGACAAGAAATCTCGTCCGGACGGTCAAGAAAAGGGACAGCTCATCCAGAATCGGCCGATCGGAGGACGGCAGACGGGCCATAACGCGTAAGAATTTCGGAATGCATCAGGGCTCCGGCATCCTCTCCACGCGTCAGCGCCGTCTCGCCTGGCTGGGCTTCCTGCTCGCCGCTCTCCAGGCACCCGTCTCGGCCTGGCTCGTCACCGATCACTCCTGGCTGTTCAGCCTGTGCGTCGCGCTGATGGTCGCCACCGTGATCATCGCTGACGACGCGGCTCGGCGACGCCCCGCCAACGCGACCGGCGACTAGCTCTCGCCGTCCGGCCGGGCCTCGTGCCCGGGTCGCCCGCGGCTGCGGCGGCGCTCCTTCATCTCGGCCTCGTAGAGGTGCCGCCGCCCGCCGACCAGCTCCTCGCGGGCCTGGCGGTCCAGCTCCCGGAACAGCGCGTGGTAGCCGTCGTCGAACTCCTCGACGATCTGGAACGTCCACCGGCCGGCGATGACGTTACGGCCCAGCAGCTCGGTGTCGATCCGGTCGGCGAGCTGCGGGTGACCGGCGGCGCGGAACTGCTCCACCGCGTCGTCGAGCATCAGGTCGGCGTGCCCGATGAGCTGGTGCAGCGAGTACAGATGCCCACGGGCCCGCTCCACGCACTCCAGCGCCTCGCTGAGCTTCCCCAGCGCGGCGACCGTCGCGTCGCTCACCCCGGCCGGCCTGCGGTGCTGCTCGTCCGGTCCGTCCGCCTGCTGTCCCATCCGTGCCTCCGTGCGGTGTGCGACGCACTGCGCGCCGCCGTGTGCGGGTGGTTCAGCTCTGCCCCGTCTGTGCCGGATCAACCCCCGCGGCCAGGCCGGGGTCGCCGGGTGGCGTTGCCGACACCCGCCGAGCGGCCGAGGTCGAAACGGTCACCGGTCGGTTAGCCTCGGTCACCATGCGTGTGCCGTCCAACCGGGTCGCCCCCCGTACCGCCGTCGACTCGGCGCGGTCCAGCCTGGCCGCCCTCACCGTCTCCGTGGGTACCGTCGGGCTGGCCGCCGCCGCCCGGCGGCCCGGGCTGCTGGCCCTGGTCGACCAGCATGCGGCCGCCGTCCGCGACAGCCTGGACGGGGACCGTCGCCCGCTGACCGTCGCGACGCTCGCCGGGTACGCCGAGGGGGTCCGCGCTGCCGGCCTGGAGCACGGGTGGGCGCCGCCGAGCGGCCCGGTGGACTGGAGCGAGCCGCAGTGGCTGCTCACCCGGCTGGTCGCGGTCTGCGCGTTGGCCCGCTCGCTCGACCGGGGCTGACCCGAGGTCGCCCACGCCGGGAGGGTGCCCACGCGATACGCGCGAACACCCCCCGTGCTGCTGGTCCCGCCGCGCTACTGGCGGTTGGACGCCTGCTCGTCGACCCGAGGCATGGCCTGGGTCCGGTCGCCGCCACGGTCGGCCATCTGCCGCTCCACGTCGCCACGTCCGGCCGCGTTGGCCCGCCGGGTCTCCTGCACTGCCCGGGCTTCCTCAGCGGCCCGGTTCAACCAACCGTCCCAGCGGTTCTGCATGGGCTTCACCAGACCACCACCGACGCCGACGATCAGGATGCCGGCCACGGTGGCGAGCACCGCGATCAGCACAGGCGTGGTGACCGTCGTCGCGATGCCCACCTGGTTCAGTGCGGCGATCACGCCGAGCGCGATGATGAAGATCGCCGTGAGATCGGCCAGCACCTTGCCGTACGAGAGCCCGCCCAGCGCCCCGGTGACCAGATCCCGGACGGCGTTGGCGATCGCGGCCGCCACCACGACGATGATGATCGCCACGAAGGCGCGCGGCAGCCAGGCCACCACACCCCTGATCAGGTCACTGATCGCGTTGGGTCCCCAGACCCCGAAGGCGAACTGCAGCGTGAACAGCAACACCGCGTAGTACGCCAGTCTGGCCAGAATGTCACTGGCGTCGTACTTCGTGCGTTCCAACGCGCGTTTGATACCGCCGCGTTCGACCGCTTGGTCGAAGTGCACCCGTTCCAGTACCGTATCCACGATCTTCAGGACCGCTCTGGCGATGAGCCAGCCGACCACGAGGATCACGATGAAGGCCACTGCCTTCGGGATGAAGAGCAGCACCGACCTCCAGGTGTCAGCGACGGCGTCGCCAAAGTCTGCCTGCCGAACCGCGAGGGTATTCAGCATGATGTCCCTCCTGTCGCATGGACTGCGCCGGGCGCATACCCGGCCACCCGTGCGGCAGTCCGCGCAGCTAGCGGCAGTTTTTCCGACAAGTCGCCCGACAGTGGCTGTGACCTGCCCGAATGGTCGCAGCGGCGGAGTCATCGGCGGGCCGCGGCCTTGATCAGGTGTGTCGGCGGAACGGCCGGCTAGGCTGCGGGCATGCCAGGAACGGTCGGCCGAGGCCCCACGCCAGCAACTCCGGGCCCGGGCGCACCCACCGGACCCGACGCGGCCGCCGCCGTGCTCGCCCACGACTGGGCCGGCACTCCGCTGGGCCCGGCCGACGGGTGGGACCCGGCGATCCGGGCCGTGGTCGAGTTGATCCTCGCCTCCCCGATGCCGATGGCGCTGGCGTACGGCGACGACCTCGTCCTGCTCTACAACGACGGCTACGCCGAGCTGCTGGGCAGCAAGCACCCGGCGGCCCTCGGCCGACCCTCCGCCGAGGTGTACGCCGAGATCTGGGCGCTGCCCGGCGTCGGTGAGGTGCTGGAGCGCGCCTACCACCAGGGCGTGCCCTTCCTGGAGAAGGAGAGCACGCTCCCCCTGGTCCGCAGTCGGTCCGGCGTGGTCGAGCAGGCGGTCTTCACCCGGGGCTACTCGCCGGTGCACGACAGCGTGGGGCAGATCGTCGGGGTGCTGACGGTCGCCGCCGAGACGACCCACGTCACCCAGCAGTTGCAGAGCCTCAGCGAGGTCGCCGCCGCGCTGGCCGGCACCCTGACCCTCGACGACGTGGCCCGCGTGGCGCTGCGGTACGCGATCACCACCTTCGACGCCGACTGGGTCGCGTTCGCGGTCGACGAGGGCGGCGGCGGGTGGCGGATAGTGCGCCGGGTACGTGGCGAGCTGATCGACGAGGCCGATGAGCGGCTGCCCCCGCTCTGGCGGCGCGTCCCGGCGGACTGGTCGGCGCCGGTGGTGTCGGCGGCCCGCTCCGCCGCGCCCTCGTTCACCCGCGACGGGCAGCCGCTGCGAGAGAGCGCGGTGGACCGCCACGACCAGAAAATCCGCTCGATGGCCGCCCTGCCCCTGGGCACGTCCGTGGTCCGCGGCGGGCTGGGCGTCGGGTACGGGGTGCCGCACACCTGGTCGGCCGCCAAGCGGGCGCTGCTGGCCGCCTCGGCGGAGCTGATCGGCCAGGCGGCTGAGCGGGCACGCCGATTCGAGACCCAGCACGGCACCGCCCAACTGCTGCAACGCAGCATGCTGCCGGCACACCTGCCCGACCTGCCCCGGCTGCGGATCGCGGCCCGCTACGACCCGGGCGTGGACGGCAACGCCGCCGGCGGGGATTTCTACGACGCGTTCCTGCTGCCCACCGGCGGGCTCGGGGTCGTACTCGGCGACGTCGCCGGGCACGACGTGCAGGCCGCCGCGCGGATGGGGCAGGTCCGGGCGGCGCTGCGCGCGCTGGCGCTGGCCGACCCCGCGCCGGACGCGGTGCTGGCCGGGTTGGACCGACTGGTGACCAGCCTCGGTGCGGAGGCCGGCACCCACGAACTGTTCGTCACCGTGGTGTTCGGGGTGGTGGACGCGGAACGCCGGGAGCTGACCCTGGCCAGCGCCGGTCACCCCGCTCCACTGATCCGCCGTGGCACACCGGACGGCCGCTCACACGCCGAGTACCTGGTGATGCCGGTCGGTCCTCCGCTGGGGCTGGGCGGCCGGCCGGTCACCACCACCGTGGCGTTCCGCCCCGGCGACACCCTGCTGCTGTTCAGCGACGGGGTGGTGGAGCGCCGCCGGCAGAGCCTCACCGCCGGGTTGAACCTGCTCGGCGACGCGGTAGCCAAGGCGGGCAGCGGTGACCCTCGGGCCCTCTGCGCGGTGGCCACCGCCGCGGTGCCCGGCGGCACCGAGGACGACGTGGCCGTGCTGGCGGTCGAGCACGCGCTCAAGCCGAGCCGTTCGGCGAGCACGGAGGTGCCGGCGGAGCCGACCGCGCCCAGCCGGGTCCGGCACTGGATGACCGCCCAGCTCACCGAGTGGCAGGTGCCCGAGTCGGTGATCGGCTCGGCGGTGCTGTGCACCAGCGAGTTGACCACCAACGCGCTGCTGCACGCCGGCACCGCCGCCCGGGTGGACATCGACCTCAGCCCCGAGCGGCTGTTGGTCTCGGTCGCCGATTCGGGGACGCGGGGCACCGTGACCCGGGCACGGACCGACACGTTGAGCAGTCGCGGCCGAGGGCTCGGCCTGATCGAACAGCTCAGCGACGCCTGGGGCACCGACCCCACGGTCCGCGGCTCGACGGTCTGGTTCGAGATCCTGATTCCGACGGCCGAGCGCCGCTGAGAAAGGACGCCCATGCCTAGTGACAGCCTCGCCGGTGTTCTCTTCGATGTCGACGGCACCCTCGTCGACACCACCTATCTGCATACGGTGTGCTGGTGGGAGGCGCTGCGGGAGGCCGGCCAGCCGGTGCCGATGGCGACCGTGCACCGCTCGATCGGGATGGGCGCGGACAAGCTTCTGGAGCACCTGCTCGGCCCGGAACGGGACCGCGACGCCGACGGGAAGCTGCGCGACTCGCACGACACCCGGTACGCCGAGTACTGGGATCGACTCACACCACTCCCCGGGGCGACGAAACTGTTGCGCGCCTGCGCCGAGCGAGGACTGCGGGTGGTGCTCGCGACCTCCGCCTCCGAGCAGGAGGTCGGCGCCCTGCGCCGGGCGCTCGACGCCGACGACGTGATCGACACGGTCACCTCCTCGGCGGACGCCGAAGAGAGCAAGCCGGCCCCGGACATCCTGGTCGCGGCGCTGGCGCAGTCCGGGCTGACCGCCGAGCGGGTGGTCTTCGTGGGCGACTCGGTCTGGGACGTCGCGGCGGCAGGCAAGCTCGACATCCCGTGCATCGGGCTGACCTGCGGTGGCACCAGCCGCGGCGAGCTGGCTGGTGCCGGGGCGGTGGCGGTGTACGACGACCCGGCCGCGCTGCTGGCCACGCTCGACGACTCGCCGCTCAGCCGGCCGAGGTGAGGGTCACTCCGGTTGACCGCAGCGGGGGCGCTTAGGGAACGGGCCTCCGGGGCATGGTCTGTCACCACCTGCCCGCGCCGCGCGGGTACGGCCGAAGGGTGGTGCCGTGGAGCCGGTAGACGTGGCGTTCGCGCTGGTGGGTCTGGGCGCTCTGCTCGCGGGCATCCTGCCCCGGGTGCTGGAGCGACGTCCCCTGTCCATGCCGATCGCCTTTCTCGCCCTCGGCATGCTGGTCTTCCTGCTGCCGGTCGGGCTGCCGACACCGGACCCGCTGGCCCACCCGGACCTGACCACCCACCTGACCGAGATCGGGGTGATCGTCGCCCTGATGGGCGCCGGGCTCAAGATCGACCGACCGTTGAGCTGGACGCGGTGGTCGTCCACCTGGCGGTTGCTGGTCATCGCGATGCCGCTGTGCATCGCGGCGGTGGCGCTGCTGGGGTGGTGGTGGGCCGGGCTGGTGCCCGCCGCCGCGCTGCTGCTGGGCGCCGCGCTGGCGCCGACCGATCCGGTGCTCGCCGCCGACGTGCAGGTCGGCGAGCCGACCGATGTGGAGGACTCCGAGGACGAGGTGCGTTTCGCGCTGACCTCCGAAGCGGGCCTCAACGACGGGCTGGCGTTCCCGTTCGTCTACGCGGCCATCGCCATCGCCTCGACCAGCCTCGCCCCGCGCGACTGGCTGGCCGACTGGTTCGCCGTGGACGTCCTCTGGAAGGTGGGCGTCGGGGTCGGCGGCGGGCTGCTCATCGGTTGGCTGCTCGGCAAGCTCTTCTTCCGGGCGCCCAGCACGCTGCGGCTGGCCCGGCACGCCGAGGGCTTCCTCGCGCTGGCCGCGACCTTCCTGGCGTACGGGCTCGTGGAGGTGGCTGGCGGCTACGGCTTCCTGGCGGTGTTCGTGGCCGCCCGGGCGATCCGGGCCGCCGAGCGGACCCACGAGTTCCACTCGGTGCTGCACGATTTCGCCGAGCAGATCGAGCGGCTGCTCACCCTGGTGCTGTTGCTGCTGCTCGGTGGCGCGATCGTGGGCGGCCTGCTCGCCCCGCTGACCTGGCAGGCGGCGGCCGTCGGGCTGGCACTGGTGTTCCTGGTGCGGCCGTTGGTCGGCTGGCTGTCGCTGCGGGGCGCCCCGGGCCGGCCGGCTGAGCACTGGGTGATCTCGCTGTTCGGTATCCGCGGGGTGGGTTCGTTCTTCTACGTCGCGTACGCCACCACGCAGGTCGACTTCCCGCAGGCGGAGCTGATCTGGGCCACCGTCGGGCTGGTGGTGCTTGTCTCGGTGGTGGTGCACGGCGTCGCCGCGACCCCGGTCATGCAGCTGCTGGACCGGGAAGGCGAGCGAACGGCCGACCCGGCCGAACGGGACGCTGCCAGCGAGCCGGTAGCGACCTCCGGACGCTCCTGACCCGGCCGCAGGCACCACCACTGCATCCGTCGCCCATCGGACCCGCCCACCGGCGCGCCTGCGGCGGCGGTCAGGCGAGGCGGGCGGCCAGGGCGCGGCCCAGGTCCCGACCGGAGCGCCAGGCGGTCTGCACCCGGGACTTGCCGAACGCGTCGCCGGCCAGCCCGATCCCGTCGGCGTCGAGGTGGTGGGTGTCAGCCCCGGGTCCGCCGGTGGGCTTCGCGTACGTCCAGCGGTGCACGTGCACGTCGGCGGCCGCCTCGGGCAGCCCCAGCAGGTCCCGGACCGCCTGCTCGATCGCCCGGCCGGCTCCGCTGGGCTGGGCGAGGTGCCCGGCGGCGAACTCCGGGACGGTGTGCGCGACCAGCACCGGCGCGCCGTCGCCCCGCCGGTCGCCGTCGTCGCAGACCAGGTTGAGCACCGGGTGGTCGTTGACGAACGCGCCGCGGAAGTCCGGCCAGCGTCGGGCCGAGAAACGCAGCACCGCGGCCAGCGACGGTGACCAGCGCTGCGCCTGCACGACCCGGGTGGCGTCGGCCAGCGCCGGGTCGAGCAGCAGGGCGGCCTGCGGGCCCGGCATGGCCAGGGCGACCGCCGCGCACGGGTCGCCGTCCACGACCGGCCCGGGCTCCACGGTGAGCACCAGCCGGTCGACGGTCAGCGGCACCGCACGGGCGAGATTCTCGACCAGCGAGCGCAGCCCACGCGGCGCGGCGAACCGCATCGGTCCGGGTACGTCGTGGTTACCGTCCCGGTCGTACGCCTGGAAGGTGTCGGTCCACTCGCGGACCAGGCCGACGGCACGCCACTGGTCGACGACGGCGGCGAAGTCCGGGTCGCTGGCGGTGAAGTACGCGGCGCCGATGTCCGCCGGACGGCCCGCGAAGCGTTTGCTGGCCATCCGGCCGCCGCAGACGTGCCCCCGCTCCCGGACCTGCACCGGCAGTCCGGCGCGGACCAGCTCCACCGCGCAGGCCACCCCGGCGATACCCGCCCCGACCACCACCACGCCCGACCGGTCCACGCTCATCCGAGGATCGTAGGCGGCCGGCCGACTCCCCGGCCTCCCTGACACCACAGCGGCTGATGAGCAGCACGGCTCGGGGCCGGCATGAACTGGCGGAGATCGGGGTACTGGCACACCTGTTCGAAGACAAGGAGAAGATCATGACGGATCGCAGCAACGAGCAGGTCGACCCGCGCGGTGCGATCAAGGACCCGGACGAGTGGGTCACCGGCGACGAGCCGCCCACCGCTGCCCAGGAGTCCTACCTGCACACCCTCGCCCGGGAGGCGGACGCGGACGTGCCGGCCGATCTGACCAAGGCCGAGGCGTCCAAGCGGATCGACGAGCTCCAGGCCGAGACGGGCCGAGGGCAATAGACCACGATCGACTCGAGATCGCTGATATCGCGGTATACCGCCGCCGGTGACAGCCCGATATCAGCGATCTCGAGTCGATCATGCCGCAGCGCGGCGAGGCCAGGCCAGGCCAGGCCAGTACGAGGCCGGGCCAGCGCGGGGACGGGCCAGCGCGGGGCCGGGCCAGCGCGGGGCCAGGCCAGGCCGGGGGGTCAGCGGCGCGGCAGGCGGTGTAGCTCGACCGTGGTCAGGGCGCCCGCCCGGACCTCGGCGGTCAGGTAGGTGGCGTTCGGCTCGCGGCGGCGATCGGTGGGCGAGCCGGGGTTGAGCAGGCGTAGACCGCCGGGGGCTTCGGTGTCCCACGGGATGTGCGAATGCCCGAAGACCAGCAGGTCGACGTCGGGGAAGCGGGCGGCGCAGCGCTGTTCGCGGCCGGTCCGCGGCCCGGTCTCGTGCACCACGGCGACCCGCAGTCCGTCGAGATCGGCCCGGGCCACCTCCGGCAGCCGGGCGCGCAGCGCCGGGCCGTCGTTGTTGCCGTACACCCCGATGAGCCGGCGCGAGCGCGCGGCCATCGCGTCGAGCAGCGTCTCGTCCACCCAGTCGCCGGCGTGCAGCACCACGTCCGCCGCGTCGATCGCCGACCAGAGCGGGCCGGGCAGGTCCCGGGCCCGCTTCGGTAGGTGGGTGTCCGCCGTGAGCACCAGCCGCATCCCGGCATTGTCCCCCGAGCCTCGGCCGCCCACCCGGGGACGCGGGTGGACGGCCGAACTCCGCTCCGGTGTCCCGCTCCCGGGGCGCCGCGACATCGGGGCGCCCCGGGAGCCGGGACACGGAGTCGATCAGCCGCCGGTCACGGCAGGGTCCAGCGCTGGGCCCCGGAGCCGTTGCAGGTCCAGATCTGCAGTTGCCGGCCGTCGGTGAGATCGGAGCTGGGGATGTCCAGGCAGCGGGACGACTGTGGGTTGCGCAGGCTGCCGTCCGCTTGCGGAGCCCACTGCTGGGCGCCGGTGCCGTTGCAGTCGTAGAGCTGGACCAGGGTGCCGTCGACGAGACCGCTGGCCTTCACGTCCAGGCACTTGCCGAGCCCGCGTACGGTGCCGTCGCCGGGCAGGGTCCACTGCTGCGCACCGGTGCCGTTGCAGGTCCAGGTCTGCACCTTGGTGCCGTTGGCCGTCTGGCTGGAGGCGATGTCCGCGCACTTGCCGAGGGCCTTGATCTCCCCGGTACGCGCCCCGCCGGTGCCGACCCCCGGCCCGGTGAAGGTGTAACTGTCCACGTCCAGCAGCGCGCCGCTGCCGCCGGTGAAGACCAGGTACAGGTCGTGGGTGCCGTCGTCCGGCTTGGTCACGGTGGCACTGAGCTCGGTGTAGTTGTCCCACCCGCCGGTGTTCGGCACGGCGATGCGGGCGACCTCGGTGCCGGTCGGCGAGTCGTACCGGAAGGAGACGGTGCCTCCCGGTCCGCCGGAGGAGACCCGCGCCCTGACCCCGGTGATCCCCTTGAGGCTCACCGCGTGGTGTCGGACGTTCTCGCCGTTCTGGATGTCACCCAGTCGCTTGCCACCCTCGGCCGCGGCCTGATTGATCACCTGGGGTCCGTTGAGCTGGACGAAGTGCTCCGCCTGCCACTGCTTCGGGTAGAGGCTGATCTCCTTCTCCCCGGTCAGGACGGCCGAGCCGGCCGCGCCCTTGTCGGTGTAGCTGCCCCGCAGCACGAAGAAGAGCACCGAATCCGGGCCGGCGTGCACCGGCCCGGTGTTGAAGGTGGCGCCGCAGCCGGTCCCCTCCCCCTCCTCGTGGGCGTGCTCCTGGTGCCCGAGCGCGGCCCGGACGACCACCGCCGAGCAGGCCGGGGTGCCGTCCTGCGGGTCGCTGGCCGAGGCGCCCACGGCCAGGTTCTGCCCCCAGTCGAAGAGACCGCCGGCGGGCAGCCCGTTCAGCGTGACCGTCGGCCGGTTGTTGCCGACCACCACCGGTACCAGCGTGGTCGCGCTGCGGCCGGTGCCGTCGTTGACGGTGAGTCGGGCGTTGTAGCTGCCGTTGGCGGCGTACGTGAACGAGGGGTTCGCCGCGGTCGAGTCGGTGCTGCCGTTGTCGGTGAAGTCCCAGGCGTACGTCAGGGGGTTGCCGTCCGGGTCGGAGCTGCCGGCGCTGGAGAACGTCACCGCCAGCGGGGCCAGGCCGCTGTCCTTGTTGACGCTGGCCTTGGCCACCGGCGACCGCCCGCCCTGGACGTAGTTGATTTTGTAGAGGCCGGCGTCGACGGCACCGGAGAAGTAGCCGCTGCCGTACTCCAGCAGGTAGAGCGAGCCGTCCGGGCCGAACTGCCAGTCGATCGGGTGGACGAGGTTCATGCCGGCGAGCACCGGCTCGATGACCGTCGGCGCGCCGGTGGCCGGGTTGCCGTTGTCGAACTGGACCTCCTTGATCCAGTTGCGGCAGTACTCGGAGATCAGCCACTTGTTGTCGTAGTAGGCCGGCCACTTTACGTCCGAGACGAGGTTCGGGTCGTAGTGGTAGACCTCGACGTGGTTGGGCGAGCCGCAACCACCCGGGTTGTCCAGCGCCGGCCAGTCGTCGCTGCCGCCGTGCTGCTCCCACACCAGCGCCGGCTTCGTGGCCGGGAGCTGCTGGAGGCCGGTGTTGCGGGGCGAGTCGTTGACCGGGCCGGTCGATCCGCCGCACGGGAACCAGCCGCGCGGTGAGTTGGTGGCGAAGTTCCAGTCGTTGTAGGCCACGTTCGGGCCGCCGCAGAAC
This sequence comes from Micromonospora sp. CPCC 205539, assembly GCF_036906815.1. Taxonomy (NCBI): domain Bacteria; kingdom Bacillati; phylum Actinomycetota; class Actinomycetes; order Micromonosporales; family Micromonosporaceae; genus Micromonospora; species Micromonospora sp. CPCC 205539. The sequence continues at coordinate 55,797 of NZ_JBAKHW010000011.1, forward strand.
GGCCAGCCGTAGTTGCCGGGCCCGGTGGCCCGGTTGAACTCGTCGTACGCCGCCGGGCCGCGGTTGGCGAGGTCCGCGCCGGCGTCCGGGCCGACCTCTCCCCAGTAGAGGGTGTTACCCGCCTTGCGGTCCACCCAGATCCGGTACGGGTTGCGCACGCCCATCACGTAGACCTCGGGTCGCGTCTTCGCGGTGCCGTTGGCGAAGAGGTTGCCGGACGGGATGGTGTAGCTGCCGTCGTTCTCCGGATGGATGCGGTTGATCTTCCCGCGCAGGTCGTTGGTGTTGCCCGAGGTGCGCTGCGCGTCGTACTGCGGGTTGCGGGTGGTCCGCTCGTCGATCGGTGCCATCCCGGCGGAGTCGCCGCCGGAGTTGGTGTTGTCGCCGACGGCGAAGTAGAGGTTGCCGGCGGTGTCCCAGCTCATCGAGCCGGCCGAGTGGCAGCACAGGTCGCGCTCGGTGGGCCATTCGATGAGCGGATCCTCGCTGGCCGGGTCGAGCAGCAGCGTGGTCGGGTTGAAGGTGAACCGGCTGATCCGGTTGACCAGTGGGGTGACCTTCGGCGAGTAGAAGAGGTAGACCCAGCGGTTGCTGGCGAAGCTCGGGTGCAGGGTGATGCCGATCAGGCCGTCCTCGAAACGGGCGTCCAGGGCCACGGTCAACGCGACGGTGGTCGACTGGGTCGCCGGGTTGTAGAGCCGGACCTGACCGCCGCCGTTGGTGGTGCCACGATTGATGTAGAAGACCTTGCCATCGGGGGCGACGGCCAACTCGATCGGCTCTCCCATGGAGAGTCCACCGTCGAGGGCGATCTTCTCGAATCCGTTGGTGGCGGGCGGCGCGAGGGCCACCGCGGCCTGCGCGGCGGCGACCGGCCGTTCGGTGCTGGGGCGGGCGGTGGCCGACGACGCGAAACCGACGGCGGCCAGGACGGTGAGCACAGTGGTGGCGACGACGAGACGTCGGCGCGGAGTGCGTGACACGAGACCTCCTGCTGTCCGGACGATCCCGGTGCCGCTCCCGCCGACTGGAGGAGCACCGCAATGTGTCCCGGACATTAACGTCTTTCACTTCCGAGCGACAGAACTTCGGTTCGTCGAATCGAAAGTTGTCACGACTGATGCGAAAGAGCCCGCAGGGCGTCAGGAGCGCGTGGGGGTGAAGTGCGGTGGTGGCATGCCGCGCTCACGCAGGGCCTTGTCCGCGTCGACGTCGGTGAGCTCACCGGCGGCGTTGATCAAGCCGATGTGCGAGAACGCCTGGGGAAAGTTGCCCAACTGCTCCCCGGTCAGGGGGTCGATCTGCTCGGCGAAGAGGCCGAGGTCGTTGACCCGGCCGGCCAGACGTTCGAACAACTCGTGCGCCCGGTCCCGCTCGCCACCCATCGCGAGGCAGCCCACGAGCCAGAACGAGCAGATGAGGAAGCCGGCCGGGTCGCCGTCCCACCGCCGCAGCAGGCCGTCGTGGGAGAGCCCCTGCTCCACCGCGCGGATCGTCGCCCGCATCCGGGGATCGTCCGCCCGCAGAAACCCCACCAGCGGCAGGACCAGCACCGAGGCGTCCAGGTCGTCGCCATCCAAACTCCCGGTGTACGCCTGGAGCCGGTCGTTCCACCCCCGCTCGAGTACCAGGGCGCGTACCTCGTCGCGGGCGGCCGCCCACCGAGCGACGTCCTGCGGCCCGCCGAGCCGTTCGCCGAAGCGAACCGCCCGGTCGAGCGCGACCCAGCACTGCACCTTCGACGAGACGTGGTGGTGCTGGATTCCGCGCTCCTCCCACATCCCCGCGTCCGGTTTCCGCCAGTCCAACACGGCCTGGTCGGCGAGCACCCGGAGCAGGTGGCGTACCTCCGGGTCCATCGGCTCCAACGCGTCGCGCATCAACCAGGCGGCATCGAGCGCCTCGCCGAAGATGTCGATCTGCCGCTGCTGCCACGCGTCGTTGCCGATCATCACCGGCTGGCTGTTGCGGTATCCGGCGAGCTGGTCCAGACGGTGCTCGGTGAGGTCCCGCTCGCCCTCCACCCCGTACATGATCGGCACCCGCTCGTCGCCGATCCGGCCCATGGCCCGACCCAGCCAGGCGAACTGCCGCTGCACCTCGTCGTAGCAGGCGGACCGCCACAGCGCCCGCAGCGTGAGACTGAAGTCGCGTACCCAGACATAGCGGTAGTCGTAGTTCCGGTCCCCGCCCAGCTTCTCGGGCAGCGAGGTGGTCGCCGAGGCCACCACCGCGCCGCTGGGGCGGTAGGTCATGCCCTGCACCACCAGGGCACTCCGCCGTACCTGGTCGTGGTACTGCCCGTAGTACTCGTGCAGGGCGGTCCAGGACCGCCATCCCGCAGCCGTGTCGGCGATCGTCTGGTCGGCGTCCGGCACCTCCGGCGGCGGCGCGTCGTAGGTCGGGGCGTACCCGAGGGTGAAGTTGTGCACCGAGCCGGCGCGGGCCGTGAACGTCGCGTTGGCCTCGCCGTCGCCGGATCTCAGCCGCACGTTGCTGCGCAGGGTGAGGCGGGTGGCCCCGGCGGCGGCCTCCAGCGTGCCGTTGCGCTCGACCAGGAACGCGGTGGTCCGCCCGTACTCGAAGCGGGGCCGGTAGTGCATCAGCATCGGGACCTCGCCGGACAGGCTCTGGACGCTGCGGACCAGCACCTGCGGCGAGCGCATCCCGATGTTGTGGGCGCGCGCGCCGGGCTCGAACGCAAGCGCGTCGGTCAGCGCCACCTCACCGTGCTCGGTGCGGAAGATCGTCTGCAGCACGAGGGTGTCGTCGAGGTAGCGCCGCCGCACGCTGAATTCGCCCTCCGGTCGGATCGACCAGTGCCCGGCGTCGTCACCGAGCAGCCGTCCGAACACCGACGGTGCGTCGAACCGGCCGGGGCACCACCAGTTCACCGAACCGAAACGGTCCACCAGCGCCGAAGTGCTGCCGTCGGCGAGGAACCCGTGGTCGCTGATCTGTCCGCTCTCCACCCGGCTGCCTACCCGGGCCGTCCGGGCGCATTCCTGCGGGCGGACGGGCATCCGGGGCGGTGCCCGGCGTTACCGGACGGCCTGCGCGGGAACCCGGTCGGCTGACGAGGGAGGATGCTCATGACCTCAGCTTCGGGGCCGACCGCCGCCTGGCGGCCCGGCGCGCAGGACGATCTGCTTCCGTCCGGGCCGGCCGGCCGCCCATCGGCGCCGACCGGTGACGGGCACGGGCCGGAGACCGGCCCACCCACCGTGACGATCGGCTCATACCCGGACTATCCGTCGGCGCAGCGCGTGGTCGACTACCTGGCCGACAACCGCTTCCCGGTGGAGCACAGCGCGATCGTCGGCACCAACCTCGCGCTGGTGGAGACGGTGCTCGGACGGATGACGACCGGCCGCGCCGCCCTGCTCGGCGCTGGCACCGGAGCCTGGTTCGGGCTCTTCATCGGCCTGCTGTTCGGCATCTTCACGGTCGGCAACTGGCTGGCGGTGATCGTGGTCGGGCTGATCGTCGGCGCGATCTGGGGCGCCGTGTTCGGCGCGGTCGCGCACGCCATGACCGGCGGGCAACGGGACTTCACGTCGGCCAGCTCACTACGCGCCGGCCAGTACGCGGTGATCGTCGACGAGCAGCTCGCCGACCAGGCCCGGCAGTTGCTGGGCCGGATGCAGGTCTCCGGTTGAGCACCTGACATCCGGCCGTCCCCGGCAGCAGGCGGGGGCGGCCGGTCAGTCGTGGTACGACAGCTCGCCGGCCCGCAACGGCACGTCGACCCGGTTCTCCGGGGGCGCCAGCGGGCAGGCCCAGCGATCGTCGTACGCGCACGAGGCGTTGTAGAGGTAGTTGGCGTCCAGCCGGACCCGGTCGCCGGGCAGCAGCTCGACGCCCCGACCGAAGGTGCCCTTCACCGTGTCGGTGAGGTACCGGCCACCGCCGTAGCTCTCGGTCCCGCAGGTGGCGTCACGCAGCGGCAGGAACAGCCCACCGCCGTACGCCTCGATCCACCAGAGGGTCAGTGGCCCCCACGGTGTGTCGGCCACCGCGGCCCGTCGGTACGTGATCACCCCGTCCGGGCCCCCGGTGTCCACCTGCAGCTCGCCGCTGGCCGGCCGCAGCGGGGCCTCCACCACGGCCGCCGGGTCGGGTGGGAAGTAGCGCAGCCCGGGAAAGCCGGGGCGGTCCGCTGGCGGGATGGGGCTCTGCGGATGGGTGGCGAAGAGCCGGTCGCGGCCGGCGCGGAACCCGGCCAGGTCGACGTCGGACAGATACAGCCGGGCGACCCGCTCCCGCCAGTCGGCCAACTCAAGATCTTCCACGTTGTCGAGCCTATGCGGTCACGGCGTGTCATCCGACGGTCTCGGCCAGTTGCGGAGTACGGCGTCGAGAGCGTCCAGCGCCCGGGACCACGAGGCGTCCGCGGTACGCGGGTGATGGCGGAAGCCGCCGGTCCTCTCCAGGCTCACGAACCCGTGGAAGGTGCTGTGCATCATGCGTACCGCGTCGGTCTGGTCGGGCTCGTCCAGTCGGTAGCCGCGCAGGATCGCTCGCGTCATCTCGGCGTGCCGGGGGCCCGCGCTCGTGGCGGCCGTCTCCGGATCGAGGTCGATCTGCATGGCGGCGTACCGACCCGGGTGCCGCCTCGCGTAGTCCCGGTAGGCGTCGGCGAAGGCCACCAGCGCGTCCTTGCCCGATCGGCCGGCGAGCGCGGCGGCGACCCGGTCGGCCAGCTCCGCCAACGCCAGCAGCGCGATCCTGACCCGCAGCTCCTGCGCGTTCTTGAGGTGGAAGTACAGGCTCGCGTCCTTGACCCCGAAATGGCGCGCGAGCGCCGCGACGGTCACGTGCTCCACACCCACCTGGTCGGCCAGTTCCGCCGCGGCCAGGGTCAGACGGTCGACGGTCACCCCTGCACGTGCCATGCGCCACACCCCGAATCTAGCCCGCTTAACCGTTTGCCTAGGAGAGCTAGGCTACTCCCTATGATCCCCGCGACCGAGTCCGCCATCCGCTCGTCCTTCGTCAACTGCACCAAGGGTGAGGCGAAGCGCCTGGCCGTACCCCATGATCTTGAGACGCGGCCCTGGGACGACCTCGACTTTCTCGGCTGGCAGGACCCGGCCGCGACGCAGCGGGCCTACCTGGTCGCCGAGTCTGACGCCGGGCTGGTCGGGGTGGCGCTGCGGGTCGCGCCGCAGCAGACCGGGCGCGTCCGGCGCAGCATGTGCTCGCTCTGCCTCACCACGCACACCGGCGACGGCGTCTCGTTGATGACGGCGCGCAAGGCCGGGCCGGAGGGCCGCCAGGGCAACTCGGTCGGCATCTACCTCTGCACCGACCTGGCCTGCTCGCTGTACCTACGGGGAAAGAAGACCGCCGGCTGGCGCATCCAGGAGACCCTGACCCTGCCGGAGAAGATCGAACGCACGCGGACCACCATGGCGGCGTTCCTGGCGAAGGTCGCCGAGTAGACGCCGGCGAGCGCCCGGCTAGCGGTCGGTGGCGAGGCGGGCGTGCAGGTGCTCGTCGTGGCGGCGGCCGTCACCGTATTGGTACGACTCGCGCAGCGTCCCCTCGGCGGGATAGCCGGCCCGGTCGGCGACACGGCAGGAGGCCGGGTTGTCCACCGCGTGACACAGCTCCACCCGGTGCAGCCCGAGGTCGGTGAACGCCCACCCGGTGAGGCGGACGACGGCTCGTACCGCCACCCCGCGCCCCCGCGCCGCCGGCATCGTCCAGTATCCGATGGAGGCGTCGCCGTGGTGGATGCTGTGCAGCGACACCGACCCCAGTAGCTGGCCGTCGGTCGCGGCGGTCACCGCCATCGAGACGTGGCCGCCGCCGGACCAGTCGGCTCGGCGGCGCACCCAGAGCAGGGCGGACTGGTCGTCGATCGGGCCACCGCCCTGCGGGTTCCACTGCGCGATGGCCGGATCGCGCAGCGCGTCACGCACCGCCGGCGCGTCCGCCTCCCGCCAGGGACGCAGCAACAGGTCACCGGCGGCAAGGTCGACGTGTTCCACGAGGCCGGAGTCTGGCACATCGTGGCCCGGCTCCGCCGCCCGATTACCGTCGGTTCTCTTCAAAACTGCACGACCAGCTGTCGCCGACTGCCCGAACGTGATCAGGGCGACGTCCTGCACCACTAGTTGAAATTTGAAAGAGTGCTAGTGTTCCGGATGTGACCGAGAATCTGGACAGCGCCCGATCGGCCGCCTGGCGTGCCTACATCGAGGCCAGCCAGCGGCTCTACACCCAGCTCGAAGAGGATCTGCGGGCCGACAGCGACCTCAGCTTCGCCGACTACCACGTGCTGGTCCTGCTCTCCGAGACGCCGGGGCAACGGCAGCGGATGGGCGAGTTGGCCGGTCGACTGGTCTTCTCGCCCAGCCGGCTGACCTACCAGATCTCCTCGATGCAACGCCGCGGCCTGGTCACCCGGGAGCCCTGCCCGGACGACCGGCGGGGCAGCGAGGCGGTGCTCACCGCCGCCGGGCTGCTCGCCCTGTCCGAAGCCGCACCCCACCATCTGGCGTCGGTGCGTACCCACCTGATGGATGACCTCGACGACGCCGAGGTCGCCTGCCTCACCCGGGTCTTCGACCGGCTCGGTGACCGCCTCCGGGCGGCCCGGGCCAGCTCGACCACCCACGCCACGAATTAGGAGCATCCGATGCCCGCGATCACCGTCGACAACGTTCTCGTCCTCCCCCGGCTGCCCCGGCTCGACGAATCCACCAGGATCCGGCCGGTCCGCACGGTGACCACCGCGCCGAGCGGTTTCGAGGGCGAGGGCTTCCCGGTCCGCCGAGCCTTCGCCGGGGTGTCGACGACGGACCTGGACCCGTTCATCCACCTCGACCAGATGGGCGAGGTGGACTACGCGCCGGGCGAGCCGAAGGGCACCCCGTGGCACCCGCACCGCGGCTTCGAGACCGTCACGTACATCATCGACGGCGTCTTCGACCACCAGGACTCGCAGGGCGGCGGCGGCACCATCACCGACGGCGACACCCAGTGGATGACCGCCGGCAGCGGGCTGCTGCACATCGAGGCCCCGCCGGAGCACCTGGTGGTGAGCGGCGGGCTCTTCCACGGCACCCAGCTCTGGGTCAACCTGCCCCGCGTCGCCAAGATGAACCCGCCCCGCTACCAGGACATCCGGGGCCGGGAGTCGGCGCTGCTCACCACGCCGGACGGTGGCGCGCTGATCCGGGTCATCGCCGGTGAGGTGGCCGGGCACCGTGGCCCGGGCTCCACCTTCACCCCGATCACCATCACGCACGTGACCGTCCAGCCCGGCGCGCAGGTCGACCTGCCCTGGCAGCCCGAGTTCAACGCCCTGGTGTACGTGCTGGGCGGGCGCGGCACGGTCGGCGCCGAGCGTCGGCCGGTGCGTACCGGTCAGCTCGCGGTGCACGGCGCGGGCGACGCGCTGCGCTTCAGCGCGGATGCCGAGCAGGACAGCAACACCCCGGCGCTGGACCTCTACATCATGGGCGGCCAGCCGATCCGGGAGCCGGTGGCGCAGTACGGCCCGTTCGTGATGAACACCCGGGACGAGCTACTCAAGGCATTCGAGGACTTCCAGGCCGGCCGGCTTGGCGTCGTCCCCACCGAGCGGCTGCCGCACACCGGCGGTCAGGGCCAGCGGCCCTGACCAACGGTCAACGCCTGATTTCGGCGCCGGTGTCCCGATTGGTTTCGGGACACCGGCGCCGATTTCAGGAGACCGCGAATATCCCGGCGACGCCGAGAATCACCATCACCAACACCGCGACCAGCGCTCCCCGTTCGCTCTCCACCGCCGGCTCGCGGTATTCGGTCACGGGGTTCGTTGTCTCGCGGGGCATGGTGTGGCCTCCTTGGCTGTCGGGTCGTTCGAACGGCGTAGGCCAGGTCACCGGTCTGCCGGGCTGGCGTGCGGACCCACGGCGGGGGTCCTACCGTGAGGACGTTGTCGACCTCAGGAGGGCTGGACCATGCCGTTGCAGGACTGGTTCCTCACCGCGCAGGAACGTGCCAACCCGGTCTCCGAGTTGCCCGTTTGGACCACCGGAAACCTCGCCGAGCCGTTGATTCACGGTGCTTCGTACTTCGACCGACTGGTCGACGAGGTGGAGTCCCTGACCGCCGGAGACCACCTCTTCTTCACCGACTGGCGAGGCGACCCGGACCAGCGGATGCGCCCGGACGGGCCGACCGTGGCTCAGCTCTTCGCCCAGGCCGCCCAGCGCGGAGTGGTGGTCAAGGGGCTGATCTGGCGCTCACACCTCGACGTGCTCGCGTACAGCGAGGCGGAGAACCGCGACCTCAGCGAGACGATCTCCGCCGCCGGCGGCGAGGTGCTGCTCGACCAGCGGGTGCGGCGCGGCGGCTCGCACCACCAGAAGTTGGTGGTGCTGCGACACCCGGGCGCACCGGAGCGCGACATCGCGTTCGCTGGCGGGATCGACCTGTGCCACAGCCGGCGCGACGACGCCGCGCACCACGGCGACCCGCAGCCGGTGCAGATGTCCCCCCGGTACGGCCCTCGTCCGCCCTGGCACGACGTGCAGCTCGCGCTCCGCGGCCCGGTGGTCGGCGCGCTGGACACCGTGTTCCGGGAGCGCTGGACCGACCCGATGCCGCTGGACTCGGAGAACCCGATGGCGCACCTGCGGGACCGGCTGCACGGCGCCGACCTGCGCCCCGACCCCCTGCCCGAGCAACCGGCCGACCCGCCGCCCTGCGGCCCGCACCAGATCCAGGTGCTGCGCACCTACCCCGCCGTCCGGCCGCGCTACTCGTTCGCACCGGACGGCGAGCGGACGGTGGCTCGGGGCTACACCAAAGCGGTACGCCGGGCGCGCCGGCTCATCTACCTGGAGGACCAGTACCTCTGGTCGACCGAGGTGGCGGACCTGTTCGCCCACGCGCTGCGGGACAATCCGGATCTGCACCTGATCGCCGTGGTGCCGCGGCACCCGGACGTGGACGGCAGGCTCGCGCTCCCACCGAACATGGTCGGCCGCGAGCAGGCGCTGTCGTTGTGCGAGCGGGCCGCACCTGACCGGGTGCACGTGTTCGACGTGGAGAACCACGCCGGTGACCCGGTCTACGTGCACGCGAAGGTCTGCGTGGTCGACGACGTCTGGGCCAGCGTGGGCAGCGACAACTTCAACCGCCGATCCTGGACACACGACAGCGAGTTGTCCTGCGCGGTGCTCGACGACACCCGCGACGAGCGGGAGCCGACCGACCCCGCCGGGCAGGGCGACGGTGCTCGGACCTTCGCGCGGGATCTGCGCCTGCGGCTCTGGCGCGAGCACCTGGACCGCGACCCGGCCGGCGCGGACGACGCCGACCTGCTCGACCCGGCGGACGCCGTCGCGGCCGTCACGGCCGCCGCCGATGCGCTGCAACAGTGGTACGACGACGGTCAAGTCGGGGATCGCCCGCCCGGCCGGCTGCGCCCACATCGCCCGGAGCGGCTGCCGTGGTACACCCGCACCTGGGCGTTGCCCATGTACCGCCTGGTCTACGACCCGGACGGCAGGCCGCTGCGGGCCAGACTGGCCGGCACCTGGTGAGCCGAGCGATCCGGCGGCGGACCGCCTCCACCCGGGTGCTCGGTCAGCCCCCCGGGATAGGCGAACGAGGAGCGCGGCGAGTAGTAGCCGAAGCCGATCATCAGCGGGTTGGCCGGGCGTAGCGCGTACATCGGGTGGCCGGGCTCCAGGAACTCGACCGACTCGATCTCGAACGGGTCGACCGGCTCCGCCACGAACGGGTAGACCGAGCTGAGCAGTTGGTTCTGGCGGCGGGTGAAGTAGCGGTGGTGCCCGCTGTTGATCAAGTGGCCGGTCTCGCCCACCCGGCAGCGGGCCCGGATCAGGAGCGCGCCGTCGGTCTCGGTCTCGGAGAGCAGCTCGCCGTCGCGCACCTCGATCCGGGTGCGCCCGGGAAGCACCGGTGCGCCCCGGGCTGCGGCGTAGTCCCGGACCCGTCGGCTGGAGGCCATGTAGTGGGTCCACCAGCCGCCCGGGCTGAGGCCACCGGGGGCGTCCAGGCCGGCGAGTGAGACGCCGAGGTAGGTCAGCGAGTAGGCGCCGAAGCCGGAGGTCTGCGCCTCGTCGTCGACGACGTACTGGTTGAGGAACACCTGCCGGTCCGGCCGAGGACGCAGGCCGGGCGGAACCAGGGCGGCGACCGCGTCCGGATCCGCCGGTAGCCAGCTGAAGTAGAGCGTACGGCTGTTCACGACGAGCTGGGGAGCAGCTGGATCGAGCACGGTGCCTCCGAAGCGGTGAGTACACGCGACGCTACGGCGAGTCCCACCGACGGGACAACGACGGATAGTAGACAGTGCCGTCCTGTTGTCGGATTCCCTGTTGACCGCTTGGTCGACGGCACTCGACCGACCGGTTGGCGAGGTGTGGCCCGGAAACCGGGTGCGGATCCGCACAACTTCCCAAACTTCTGCCCGGTATGCGGCTTTCACGACCGAACACACCTTAAGTACATCAGCCTTTCGGCTAGATATTCGGGAGCCGATCAGGTTAAGGTGGCTCCCGAACGGCCGGTAGGCAGTTAAACCGAAACGTCACAACTTTTTTGTCCGCGGACGAGGTGCAGGGAGGACCACCCATGACCGCGCCAACGATCACCGAGCAGCCGGCGACCACAGCCGCGAAGCCCACGAAGCTGGACCCACGGGCGCTCACCGACAGCGCCGCCGACGTCCTCAACGCGATGGCCGCGCTGCCCGCCAACCACCCGTCGCGCCCCGCGCTGCGGGACCGGGCGATCGAGGCCTGGCTGCCGCTCGCCAACCACCTGGCCCACCGCTACAGCGGGCGGGGTGAGCCGACCGACGACCTGGCGCAGACCGCCGCCGTCGGCCTGATCAAGGCCATCGACAAGTTCGACCCGTCGCGCGGCGTCGACTTCGCCGGCTACGCCATCCCCACCATCATCGGCGAGCTCAAGCGGCACTTCCGCGACCGCACCTGGGACATCCGGGTGCCCCGCCGCCTCCAGGAGCTGCGGCTCGCCATCTCCGACGCCAACAGCTCGCTGCTGCAGACCCTCGGGCGCTCCCCGACGGTCGCCGACATCGCCGCCCACCTCAAGCTCACCGAGGAAGAGGTCCTGGAGGGCCTGGAGGGTGCCCGCGCGTACAACGCGGTGTCGCTGTCCACGCCGACGGGCGACGGCGAGCGCGCCACCGAGCTGGGCGACATGCTCGGCGGCGAGGACGGCGAGTTCGAGCTGGCCGAGCTGCGGGTCGCCCTCGGCCCGGCGCTGGCCACGCTCGACGAGCGCGAGCAGAAGATCCTCACGCTGCGGTTCTACGGCAACCTGACCCAGTCGCAGATCGCCGACCAGATCGGTGTCTCGCAGATGCACGTCTCCCGGCTGCTGACCCGCGCGCTGACCAAGCTGCGCGGTCAGCTCGACGGCACGTACTAGGTGGTTCATGGTCGAGGGCCGGGTCGGCGGACCCGGCCCTCGACCACGTTCGGGTGCCGTCACGCGGGCGTGACAGCGTTGTCGTGGCGCACGGCCGGGTCGTCATACCCCTCGGGGCAGCGGCCCGGCCGGCGCCGTCAGCGGCCGATCGGCTCGCGCCACATGGGCCAGAACGGCGTGCCATCCGGCACCCGGAACGGCTCGCCAGCCCGGTAGCCGTGCCGCGCGTACAGGTCCCGGCCGCGGGCACTGCTCGCCTCCAGGTACGCCGGCATGCCGTTGTCGTCCAGCCAGGCGTGGTGGTGCTCCATGAGCGCGCTGCCCAGCCCCTGGCTCTGGCGCTCCGGCTGGACCGCCAGGAAGGCCAGGTGGTGGTGGTCGGCGTGCGGATGGTTCGCCTCGAACAGCTCGTCGAGATGCTGGAACCGGTCGGTCCACTCGCCGCAGGCGGCGGCGAGCCGCGAGTCGTAGTCCGGCGGCGGTGGCGGCGGCTCGCCGACCGACGGGAGCCAGACCGCGACGCCGGCGCGGTCCGCGGTGGCGTGGACGAGGCCGTGCCGCATCGCGTGGTCGACCAGGATCTCGAAGTCCCCGGCCAGCACGGCCTCGCGCTTGCTCGCGTCGGGCACCAGCCAGAAGGTCACCTCCAGGGCGGTGAACGCCTCGGCGATCCGACCGGCGACGAGCTCGGTGTCCGCCGGCCCGAGCCGGTCGATGGCGACGCTCATCGGGACACCTCCGCGGTGGCCGGCTCCGACGCCGCCGTCGGCACGGTGGCCGTGGCGCTCGCCGCACCGAGGCCGATCCGCGCGTACGTGTCCGGCCGGCTGCCGCGCAGCACCAGCGCCCAGCCGATGCCCAGCACGGCCGCCACGGGGTAGATCGCGGGCAGCGCCCATCGCAGGGTGGAGTCCGGTGCGACGCCGAGCAGGTCGGCGAAGTTCGACACGGCCAGCCAGATGATCACGAACAGCGCGATGGTGGCCAGGCCGGGTGCGATGGCCCGCCGCCAGAGGTTCTCGCCGCTGTCGGTCCGGGCGAAGTAGGCGATCACCGCCACGGAGGTGGTGGCGATCAGCAGCAGTACGCCGAACCCGCCGGTGGTGCCGCCCCAGAAGAACAGCTTGACCACCGGGTCCCAGCCGTTGGCCGCGTACAGCAGGATGACCAGCAGGCCGAAGGCGCTCTGCGCCAGCGAGGCGGCCCGCGGCGCGCCGGTCCGCGGGGAGGTCTGCCCGAACACCGCCGGCAGCACCCGTTCCCGGCCGAGCGCGAACGTGTAGCGGGCCGTGGTGTTGTGGAAGGAGATCATCGCGGCCAGCACGGAGGTCAGGAAGAGCACCTGGCCGATGGTGACCGCCGTGTCGCCGAGCTGCGCCCCGGCCAGGTTGAAGATCAGCCCGACGCTCTGCGCGCCGGCCTCGGCGACGATCTTGTCCGGACCGACGGCGACCGTCATGGTCCAGGACGAGAGCGCGTACAGCCCGGCGATGATCGCCACCGACAGGTAGGTGGCCAGCGGCACGGTGCGCTTCGGGTCCTTGCTCTCCTCGCTGAAGACCACTGCGGACTCGAAGCCGACGAACCCGAGGATGGCCAGCACCAGGACCGCGCCCACCCCCGGTACGAGGAGGTTGTCCGGCGAGAACGCGGCGAAGCTGACCTCGCCGCCGGCCGGGTTGCCGAGCTGGCCCAGGTCGAAGACGACGATCACCACGATCTCGGCGACCAGGAGCGCCGCCAGGACCAGGCCGTTGATGTCCACCCGGAGCATGCCGAGCACACCGACCATTGCCCACGCCACCAGCGCGACGATCGACCAGTGCGGGTGCCCTCCGAAGATCCGGTCGAGCACCGGCTCGGCGGCGACGCCGATCGTGCCGTAGAGCCCGACCTGCAGCGCGTTGTACGCGATCAGCGCCACCCAGGCGGCGCCGACGCCGGCCGGTCGGCCCAGACCACGTGAGATGTAGGCGTAGAAGGCGCCGGCGTTCTCGACTCGCCGGGACATGGCCACGTAGCCCACCGAGAACAGGGCGAGCACCGCGGCGACCACCAGGAAAGCCAGCGGGATGCCGGTCACCCCGATGACGCCGTAGCCGGTGGTGACCACACCGGCCACCACGGTCAGCGGCGCGGCGGCGGACAGCACGAAGAAGATCACCGAGGGGATGCCGAGGCGGCCCCGGGCCAGTGCTTCGGAGACGTTGCTCGGTCGGTCGACTGTCGATGTCGGGGGCATGCGACTACTCCGATTGTCGAGGGGGTGTGGGGGTTACCAGGGGAATCAGGGGACCCCGCGCAGCACGGCGGCGCCGACGGCGGCCTCGGTGTGCCCGACGAGCTCCCTCAGCGGCGCGGGCAGCGCGGGGATGAGCACGTTCAGTCGGTGATGGGCGCGGGGGCCGGCGCTCCAGAGCACCTCCCTGCTGAGCCCGGCGGCCACGACCAGGCCGAGCAGCAGGGCGTTCGGTACGTTCGGCGGGTCCGGCCGGTCCAGCAGGGCCCGCAACCGGGTGGCCGGCCAGGCCGACGCGTTCAGGTCGATCGGCAGGTAGCTGACCGAGGTGCGCAGCAGCCGGCGGCTCTCCTGGCGGCGCAGCACGCCGGCTCGGGCCAGCCGCTCCCCCACCGACGTCGTGGCGGTCTGTCCCAGGAAGCTCAGCCAGGTGCGGACCGCCCGGTGCTGAGGCTCGCCGATCAACTGGTCGAGCACGGTGTGCGCCAGGGCGTCGCCCGGTGGGCGTCGGTCGATGACGGCGACCTGGCCGGCCGTGACGGTGACGTGTCCATAGAGGATCAGTTCGCCGAGCAGCCCGCTGGCCAGCCCGATGCCGGTCGCGACCGGGTGCAGTTTCGCCTTGCCACGGCTGTCGTTGTGAGCGATCAGGAAGAACTCGTCGGCGATGAGCAAACGGTCCTCCCGCAACGGATGTGTCCACAGTGATCGCGACGGGGAAAAGGATGCACCGACCGCTACTGCAACGCAACTCCCAGATTTGAAAGTTGCACTGCGTGCAGGCGCGACCTGCGCAATTCGCCGTGACAGACTCGGACGGTGACCGCCAGCCCCTCCGTCCGGCCCACCGCGAGCCCCACCGTTCGCCGTCGGCGCATCGCCCGCGAGCTCCGACAGCTCCGTGAGCGCGCCGGCATGACCCTCGATGTGGCCGCCCGCCAACTCGACATGTCCAAGAGCAACCTCTCCCGGATCGAGAACGCTCAGATCGGCATCAAGCCCCGCGACGTCCGGGCGGCACTCGCGCTCTACCAGGTGACGGGTGCGGACGCCGAGGCCCTCATCGAGATCGCCCGGGGCGCACAGCAGCGCGGCTGGTGGCAGAAGTACAGCGACGTGCTGCCCGAGTGGTTCGAGTTCTACGTCGGCCTGGAGGCCGAGGCCGCGGCGCTGCGCACGTACGAGGCCGAGTCGGTGCCCGGGCTGCTGCAGACGGAGGCGTACGCCAAGGCGATCTACCGGCGCACCGCGGGCGAGGATGGCCTGGAGCGCAAGGTGGCCGCCCGACTGCACCGGCAGGACGTGCTGCACCGGGAGAGCCCGGTCGAGCTGTCGGTGGTGCTCAACGAGGCGGTGCTGCTGCGCCCGGTGGGCGGCGCCACCGTGATGGCCGACCAACTGGCCCACATGAGTCGGGTCGCGCAACTACCTAACGTGACAATCCAGGTACTTCCGTTCGCGGTCGGCGAGCACCCCGCGATGAGCACCCCGTACGTGGTCCTCAGCTTCGCCGACTCGGCCGACGCGTCCGTGGTTTACCTGGATAACCTCACGATGGGGATGGCGTTGGAGGATGCTGACCAGGTGCTCGGGTATAGCCTGCTGCACGAGGAGTTGTGCCGGATGGCGCTCAATCCGACGGCGTCGTTGACCCGCCTAGAGCAGGCTTCTCGTAACTTTGCGTGACCGCGTCTGCGGCACGCCGACGCAGACGAGAGGTACCACCGATGACGGGGCTCGACCTCACCCGGGCGGACTGGCGCACCAGCACGCGCAGCAGCGGCAACGGCAACTGCGTGGAGGTCGCGACAGCCGACGGTCGGGTCGCCGTCCGGGACAGCAAGGACCGTTCCGGGCCGGTGCTCGCCTTCGGGTCCTCGGCCTGGCGCGCCTTCCTGCACGGCGTCGACGAGGTCCGCCGCCCCTGACCCCGGCGGCCCGGTGCGAGACTGGGCCGTGCTCTCCGACGTAACCCTGGACCTGCCGGTGCGCCCGGTGCTGCCGGCGCTGGTCGCGGCGCTCGACGCGGCCGGCGCCGGGGTCCTGGTGGCCCCGCCGGGCACCGGCAAGACCACCCTCGCGCCGCTGGCCGTCGCCGACCAGGTGACCGGCCGGGTGGTGATCGCCCAACCCCGCCGGGTGGCCGCGCGCGCCGCCGCCCGGCGGATGGCCGAACTGCTCGGCGAGCGGGTGGGCGACCGCGTCGGTTACGCGGTCCGTGGTGAGCGCCGCGTCGGCCCGGCGACCCGGGTGGAGGTGGTCACCACCGGTCTGCTGGTACGCCGGCTGCACCACGACCCGGAGCTGCCCGGCACGGGCGCGGTACTGCTCGACGAGTGCCACGAGCGGCAACTCGACGCCGACCTGGCGCTGGCCTTCACCGTGGAGGCGCGGGCCACCCTCCGGCCGGACCTGTGGCTGCTCGCGATGTCCGCCACCCCGGACACCGACCGGTTCGCCGCGCTGCTCGGCGGCTCCACCCCGGCCCCGGTCGTACGAGCCGAGTCGGCGCTGCACCCGGTGCAGCGAATCTGGGCGCCGCCCGCACGCCCGATCGCCCCGCCGGGGGCCGGGCCGGTGGACCGGGCCCTGCTCGACCATGTGGCGGCCACCGTGCGGCGGGCGCTACGCGAACACGACGGAGACGTGCTGGTCTTCCTGCCCGGGGCCGGGGAGATCGCAGCGGTCACCAACCGGCTGGCCGACCTGCGCGACACCGTCGCGCTGCTGCCGCTGCACGGCCGCCAGCGCAGCGCCGAGCAGGACGCGGCGCTGCGACCTCGACCGGCCCGGCCCCGCCCGTCCCACGCCGGGCCGGGGCCGGAGACGGTCGCCGAGCGCCGGAGGGTGGTGCTGGCCACCGCGCTGGCCGAGACCAGCCTGACCGTGCCCGGCGTACGGGTGGTGGTGGACGCCGGCCTGTCCCGGGTGCCCCGCGTCGACCTGGCGCGCGGGCTCGGCGCGCTGGTCACGGTGCCCGTCTCGCGGGCCGCCGCCACCCAGCGGGCCGGCCGCGCCGGCCGGGAGGCCCCCGGGTACGTCTACCGCTGCTGGTCTGCGGCGACCCACGAGCGGTTGCCCGCCCGGCCGGAGCCGGAGATCGCCACCGCCGACCTGACCGGCTTCGCGCTGGAGTTGGCCGCCTGGGGTCAGCCGGACGGCGTCGGCCTGGCGTTGCCCGACGCGCCACCGGCGGCGGCGATGGCGGTGGCGCGGGACACCCTGGAAACCCTGGGCGCGGTCGACGCGAACGGGCGGATCACCGGACGAGGGCGGGCGATCGCCTCCGCCGGAGCACACCCTCGACTGGCCCGCGCGCTGCTCGACGGTGCCGGCCGGGTCGGGGCCGACCGGGCGGCCGAGGTGGTGGCCCTGCTCGCCGAGGAGAGCGCGGCCGGCCCGGGCGATGACCTCGTCGCCGGCTGGCGTCGGCTGCGCGCCGGGGTCGATCCGGGTGCGACCGCCCGCTGGCGTACCGAGGTGCGTCGACTGCGCGCCGCCCTACCCGCCGAGCCGACCGGCCGCAAGGCCAACGGACCGGTCGCTTCCACGACTAGCAGCGCCGTCGATTCCGCCGAGCGGAGGGCCAGCGGACGCACCGGGTCCGGTGGGCTCACCGACGATCTGGCTGCCGGGCTGCTCGTCGGGTTGGCGTACCCGGAACGGCTGGCCCGGGTCCGGCGGCCGGGCGGGTCTGCGTACCTGATGACCGGCGGGACCGCCGCGGAGCTGACGGCCGGGTCGGGCCTGACCGGGTCCGACTGGCTGGCGGTGGCCGTCGCGGACCGCAAACCTGGGGCGCCGTCGGCGCGGATCCGGCGGGCCACGCCCCTGGACGAGGCGACGGCCCGGGAGGCGGCGGGCCCACTGCTGTCCACGCGACGGGAGGTCGGCTGGTCCGATGGGGACGTGGTGGCCCGGGAGGTGACCCGGCTGGGCGCGATCGAGCTGCTGGAGCGCCGACTGGACCGCCCGGACCGGGCCGAGGTGGCCGAGGCGCTGCTGACCGGCCTGCGCCAGGACGGGCTGGGGCTGCTGTCCTGGTCGCCGGCGGCACAGGCGCTGCGCGAGCGGCTGGCGTTCTGCCGGCAGCACCTTGGCGACGAGTGGCCGGACGTCGGTGACGAGGCACTGCTCGCCGCCGCGCCGACCTGGCTGGGGCCGGAGTTGGCTGCCGCCCGACGCCGCGCCGACCTGACCCGGGTGGACGTGGTCGGCGCGCTCCGCCGGCTGCTGCCGTGGGCGCAGGCCGCCCGGCTGGACGAGCTGGCACCGGAGCGGATCGCCGTGCCCAGTGGGTCGAAGATCCGGGTGGACTACGCGGACCCGGCCGCGCCGGTGCTGGCGGTGAAGCTGCAGGAGACGTTCGGCTGGCCCGCGGCCCCGCGCATCGCCGCAGGTCGGGTGCCGGTGCTGCTGCACCTGCTCTCCCCCGCCGGGCGCCCGGTGGCGGTCACCGCCGACCTGGCGTCGTTCTGGCGCACCGGCTACCCGCAGGTGCGCTCCGAGCTGCGCGGCCGCTATCCCCGGCACCCGTGGCCGGAGGACCCGGCCACGGCGACGCCCACCCGGCACGCCACGCCGCGGCGGCGCTGAGCGTGGGTCACTCCTCCACGACGTCGGCGATCGCCACGGTGATGTTGTCCGGGCCACCAGCGTGCAACGCCAGGTCGATCAGCTTGCCGGCACAGGCGGCCCGGTCCGGGTAGGCGGCGAGCACCTCGGCGAGGGTGTCCGGCCGGACCACGTTCGAGAGGCCGTCGCTGCACAACAGCCACCGGTCGCCGGCCCGGGGCACCATCGTCGAGTACGCCGGGGAGACGTCGTCGCCCTGCAACGCCTGGGTGACCACCGCGCGGCGGGGGTGGCTGCTGGCCTGGTCGGCGGTGATCACGCCCTGGTCCACCAACATCTGGACGAAGGTGTCGTCCCGGGTGACCTGCTTGAGCACGCCCTCGCGGAAGAGGTAGGCCCGGGAGTCACCGATGTGGGCGAGGGCCAGGCAGCTGCCGGTACGGGCGAAGAGCAGGGCGGTCAACGTCGTGCCCATGCCCTGGCGCTCCGGGTCCTCGGTAACCGCCTGCCGGATCCGCTTGGTGGCCAGCTCGATGGCGCCTTGGAGCGCGGCCACCAGGGCGTCCTCCGGGGTCTCCACGTCCAGCGGACCGACCGCGTCGATGGTGAGCGCGCTCGCCAGGTCGCCGGCCGCCATCCCGCCCATGCCGTCGGCGACGGCGACGAGCCAGGTCCCGGCGTGCAGCGCGTCCTGATTTCCGCTGCGGATCAGCCCACGGTCGCTCGTCCCGACGGAACGCAGCTTCAGGGTCATGGGAGGCAGCCTGCCAGGCGAAGGGCGCGGTTGTCTCTAGGAGATCAGGACGACGGCGTGTGGCGCGGCCAATCTCACGTGTCGACCCGGCGCGTCACGACGCCGCGAGGGGATGTGGTGTCGCACCCGCCGCGCACGTCGGACGCCAAAAGCCATCCAGTCGGATCGATTGACACCGCACCCCGCCGCTGGAAACATCGAGTCGACATCTGGGAGCGCTCCCAGATCTTGCACCGCCACCACGCCCCGCATCCCGTCCCGGAAGGACTCCCCCGTGACGCCACCCCGACACCGCCTCCTGCTGGCCGCGGCGACCACCCTGGTCCTCACCGGCGCGGGCACCGGCGCGGCCCATGCCGCACCGCCACCGGACGCTCCCGAGCAGATCGAGAACGGCGACTTCACCGCCGGCGTGACACCCTGGTTCTCCTACGGCACCGGCGCGCTCGCGGTGACCGACGGCCGCCTCTGCACCACCGTCTCCGGCGGACTGGCCAACCCGTGGGACGCCGGCATCGGCCAGGACGGCGTCCCCCTGATCGCCGGCGCCGAATACACCCTCGGCTTCGCCGTCTCCGCCACCCCCGGCACCGCCGTGAAGGCCGTGTTGCAGCTCGGCACCGCCCCCTACACCACGTACGCCGCCGTGGACGCGAACGCCACCGGCACCGCCCAGCGGGTCGAGCAGACCTTCACCGTCCCGGACGGCAACCCCAGCGCCCAACTGATCTTTCAGGTGGGTGGGGCCGCGGCGGCGCAGACCGTCTGCCTGGACGACGTCTCACTGCGTGGCGGCGAGCCGCCCACGCCGTACGAGCCGGACACCGGCCCCCGGGTGCGGGTCAACCAGGTCGGCTACCTCCCCGGCGGCCCCAAGAACGCCACCGTGGTCACCACGGCCACCGAGCCGCTGCCCTGGCAACTGCGCGCGTCCACCGGGGCGCTCCTGGCCGGTGGCACCACCACCGCGCGCGGGCCGGACCCCGCATCCGGGCAGACCGTGCAGACGGCCGACTTCTCCAGCTATCGCACGCCGGGCAGCGGACTGACGCTGACCGTCGACGGCGAGACCAGCCACCCGTTCGACATCTCGGGCACCCTCTACGACCGGCTGCGCGCCGACTCGCTCCAGTTCTTCTACGCCCAGCGCAGCGGCATCGCCATCGACGGCGACCTGATCGGCGACGAGTACGCCCGGCCCGCCGGTCACCTCGGTGTGGCACCCAACCAGGGCGACACCAGCGTGCCCTGCCAGCCGGGGGTCTGCGACTACACGCTCGACGTGCACGGCGGCTGGTACGACGCCGGCGACCACGGCAAGTACGTGGTCAACGGGGGCATCGCCACCTACCAGCTGCTGAGCACCTTCGAGCGGACCAGGACGGCGCCCACGGCGGCCGGCGGCGTCGGGCTGGCCGACGGCACGTTGCGGGTGCCCGAGCGCGGCAACGGCGTGCCGGACATCCTCGACGAGGCCCGCTGGGAGCTGGAGTTCCTGCTGCGCATGCAGGTGCCCGCCGGCCAGCCTCTCGCCGGGATGGCGCACCACAAGATCCACGATCGGAGCTGGACCGGGCTGCCGCTCGCCCCACACGAGGACCCACAGCCGCGTGAGCTGCACCCGCCGTCCACCGCGGCCACCCTCAACCTCGCCGCCACCGCCGCTCAGTGCGCCCGGCTCTACGCCCCCTACGACGCGGCGTTCGCGGCCCGCTGCGCCACCGCCGCGACGACCGCCTACGCCGCGGCCACGACACACCCGACGGTGTACGCCAGCCCCAGCGACGGCACCGGGGGCGGCGCGTACGACGACGGGAACGTCACCGACGAGTTCTACTGGGCGGCCGTCGAGCTGTACCTGAGCACCGGGGCGCAGACCTACCTGGCCGACCTGAGCGCCTCGCCGCACCACACCGGGGACGTGTTCGCGCCGCGCGGCTTCGGGTGGCAGAGCACCGCTGCGCTCGGCCGGCTCGACCTGGCCACCGTGCCGAACGGGCTACCCGCCACCGAGCTGACCCGGGTCCGCGCCTCGGTCACCGCCGCCGCCGACGCGTACCTCGCCGAGCTGCGCCGACAGGCGTACGGGCTACCGATGCCCGGCGACGCGGACAGCTACTTCTGGGGCGCCAACAGCAGCATCATCAACAACGCCGTGGTGCTGGCCACCGCCTTCGACCTGACCCGGGACGCGACCTACCGGGACGGCGCCGTGCAGGCCATGGACTATCTGCTCGGCCGCAACGCGCTGAACATCTCGTACGTCACGGGGTGGGGCGAGCACGCGGCGGAGAACCAGCACAGCCGGATCTTCGGCAACCAACTCGACCCGAGCCTGCCGCACCCGCCGGCCGGCTCCCTCGCGGGCGGGGCGAACGCCGCCCTCCAGGATCCGTTCGCGGCGCAACTGCTCGCCGGCTGCGCCCCGATGTTCTGCTACGTCGACGACATCAACTCGTACGCCACCAACGAGGTGGCCATCAACTGGAACTCGGCGCTGGCCTGGATCGCCTCGTTCCTGGCCGACCAGGGTGACGCCGGCGCGGTGCCGGCTCCCACGTGCTCGGCGCGCTACACCAACTACGGCGCCTGGCAGGGCGGTAGCGGGTTCACCGCCCAGGTGACCGTCCAGAACACCGGCGCCACGCCCGTCAACGGCTGGAGCGTGCGACTCGCCTTCACCGGCGACCAGCGGGTCCGTGAGGCGTGGCTGGCAAAGGTCACCCAGTCCGGCGCGACCATGACCGCGCGCAACGAGCCCTACAACGCACGAATCAACCCGGGCGGCACGGCGACGTTCGGCTTCAACGCCACCACAAACGGCGGCGCCAATCCCAACCCGGGCCTGATCACCCTGAACGGCGCCCCCTGCACGCTGACCTGACGACCGGCCGGCCTGCTTCGGGGCGCGTGCGTGGGCGCTCCCGGGTCGGACATTCACCGGTGCGCGGTATACCTCTGAGTCATATCTATGCCTCAGAGGTATACCGCGCATCCGGACAAGCACGGCCGGGCCGGTGTGATCGGCGCCGCAGCCAACGGGGCGACGGCGACCCGGACGGCGGCCCTAGGGTCGAGCCGTGCGCATCGAGGCGGCGGGGCTCACCGGCCGGCTGCGTACCCTCGCGCTCGCGACGCTCGCCAACACGGTCGGTACCGGGTTGTGGGTGGCTGGATCGGCGCTCTACCTCACCCGCGCTGTCGGGCTGAGCCCCGCTCAGGTCGGGCTCGGGCTCACCCTCGCCGGCCTGGTCGGGCTCACCGCCAGCGTGCCGCTCGGCGCGCTCGCCGATCGGCGGGACCCGCGAGCCCTACGGGCGGTCCTCCAACTGATGCAGGCCGGTGTCGCCGCCGCGTACCTGCTGGTGGACTCGTTCCCGGTCTTCCTCCTGGTGGCCACACTGGACGCGCTGCTGATCGCCGGCAACCTGGCGGTCCGCGCCGCGCTGGTGGCCGCCGTCGCGGGACCCGAGGGACGGGTGCACGCCTTCGCGACCCTGCGCGCGGTCGCGAACCTCGGCATAGCGGTCGGCGCGGGGCTGGCCGGGTTCGCGCTGGTGGCGGACACCGGTTGGGCGTACCGACTGCTGGTGCTCGGCAACGTCACCACCTATCTGCTCTCCGCGGCGCTGATCATGCGACTACCGGCGTATCCGCCCGTTCGGCGTCCCGGCCCGCAGAGGCCAGGTCGGGCGCTGCGCGACGGGCCTTTCCTGGCGGTCGGCGCGGCATCGGCGACGCTCTCCCTGCACTCGGTGGTGCTCGCCCTGGTAGTGCCCCTGTGGCTGGCGGCCCGGACCGACGTCCCGCTGGTGACCGTGTCGGCGGTGCTGCTGGTCAACACGGTGCTCACCGTGGCCCTCGCGGTACGGCTGAGCCGGGGCGCCCGCCACGCCGGGCCCGCCGCGACGACGATGCGGCGGGCCGGGTTGCTCCTCGCCGTCGCGATGCTGCTGTACCCGGCCACCGCCGGGCTGCCGACACCGCTGGCGATCGGTCTCCTGCTGGCCGCCACCGTGGTCTACACCGTGGGCGACCTCCTGCACGGCAGCGCCTCGGCCGCGTTGGCCTACGACCTCGCCGCACCACACGCCCTCGGCGCGTACCAGGGGGTGGACGGCCTGCTCGCCGGACTGGCCCGGGCGGCCGGCCCGGCGCTACTGACCTGGGCGGTGCTCGACGGCGGAACGGTCGGCTGGGTGGCGCTGGCCGGGGTGCTCGCGCTCACCGGCCTCGCCGTTCCGGCGTTGACGCGACGCGCCCTGGCCCGTCGCCCGTCGACGGACCGGTGAGACCAGCAGGGCGGTCAGCCGATCTCCTCGTCGACGAAGCACCACCGCCAGGCCTCGCCGGGCTCCACCGAGCGCATCACCGGATGCCCGGTGGACTCGAAGTGCTTCGTGGCGTGCTGGTTCGGCGACGAGTCGCAGCAGCCGACGTGCCCGCAGCTCAGGCACCCCCGCAGGTGCACCCAGTCGGCCTCGCCGAGGGCGACGCAGTCCGGGCACCCCTCGGTGGTGCGTGGCTCCACGGCGGTGGCCTCGGCCAGGTGCTGACAGCTCACTGCTCCCCCTCCTGCCGCAGCAACGACTCTTCCAGGTCCAGGTCACGATAGGCCCGCACCAACACCTCCTCGGGGATCCGACCGGAGTCCCGGGCAGCCCGGAACACGTCCCGCTCGGCGTCGATCATCTCTTGTCGGAGCCGACCGTACGCCTGCGACGGGGTCTCCCGCTCGGTGCCGCCGAGCCGTTCCCAGGCCAGGTTGGTGCGGTTCTCCAGCAGCCGGCGCAGCCGGTCCACCACCGCCGCCGGAGCGCTCTCGGCCAACTCGTCGAGGCGGTCCCGGGCAGCTTTGCTGGCCTGTTGCTGCACCCCGGCCGCGGAGAGCGCGTCCTGGACCGGGTCGTCCTGCGGCAGCTTGAGCCGCCGGGCGACCAGCGGCAGGGTGGCGCCCTGCCCGACCAGGGTGACCACGATCACCGCGAAGGCCAGCCAGATGAACAGGGCCCGGGGGTACGCCGCGTCGTCGGCCAGCGTCAGCGGCAGGGCCAGTGCGGCGGCCAGGGTCACCACACCGCGCATCCCGGCCCAGCCGATGACGATCGGGAACTTCGGCGAGGGACGCTCGTCCCGACGCCGGATCCGGGGCACCAGGCGGGCCAGGTAGGTGGCCGGAAAGAGCCAGACGAACCGGGTGAGCAGGACGGTGGCGAGCACGGCGAGGGTGATGGCGGTGAGCGACCCGATCGGCTCGTCGAGGTCCTGTAGCACCTCGGGCAGTTGGAGCCCGACCAGCAGGAAGACCAACCCCTCCAGCAGGAAGCGGGCAAGTCGCCAGAACGCGCCGACCTGCAACCGCGAGGCGGCCGACAGCAACTGGGGCAGCTTGTGGCCGAGCGCCAGCCCGGTCACCACCACCGCGACCACGCCGGAGGCGTGCACCTCCTCGGCGACGAACACCACCGCGAACGGGATGATCAACGACAGGGCGTTGTCCAGCAGGGGGTCGCTGATCCGCCGGTGCAGGAAACCGAAGACCAACGCCCCGACCGCTCCGATCAGGATGCCGCCGCCGGTGGCCCGCAGCACCTCGATGGCGACCTCGCCGGTGCCGACCGCCGAGCCGACGGTCGCCAGCGTCGCGACCCGCAGCAGCACCAGTGCGGTGGCGTCGTTGACCAGGCTCTCCCCCTCCAGGATGGTGACCACCCGGCGGGGCAGGCCGACCCGTCGGGCGACCGCGGTGGCGGCCACCGCGTCCGGCGGCGCGACCACCGCGCCGAGGGCCAGGCAGATGGCGAACGGCACCTGCGGCAGCAGCAGGTGCAGCACGACGCCGACCGCGAACGCGGTGAACAGCACCAGACCGACGGCGAGCAGCAGGATCGGCCGGATGTTGTGCTTGAACGCCGGAACCGAGGTCTCCAGCGCGGCCACGTAGAGCAGGGGCGGCAGGATGCCGACGAGCACCAACTCCGGGTCGAGCCGGACGTGGGGAAAGCCCGGTACGAAGGACAGCGCCAGGCCGAGGACGACCAGCAGGATCGGCGCGAGCAGCCCGAGCCGGCGGGCCAATGCCGCGCCCAGGGTGGCGATCGCCAGGAAGACGACGACCGGAAACAGGCTTTCCATGGGGTACGAGCCTAGGGGTCGGCGGACCGGGTCCCGATCAACCGACCCGGCGGAGCTTCGGCAGCACCTCCGCGCCGAACGCGTCGATGAAGCCGCGCTGCTCCTGCCCGACGTGGTGCAGGGCGATCTGGTCGAAGCCGAGTTCCACGTACTCCTCCAGCCAGCCGACGTGCCGGCCCAGGTCGGCCGAGATGTTGACCACCTCGGCGAGACGCTCCGGCGAGACGCCCGCCGAGACCACGTCGAAGTGCTCGACGGTGTCCAGGTCCCAGCAGACCGGCGGAGCGAAGACGTTGCTGCGCCACTGGTCGTACGCGACGGCCTCGGCTTCGGCCTGCTCCGGCGCCCAACTGACGTGCACCTGCAGGTGCAGGGGCCCGCGCCCGCCCGCGTCCCGGTACGCGTCGATCATCTCGCGCAGGTGCGCCGTCGGGGCGTTCACGGTGATGAGCCCGTCCGCCCACTCGGCGCACCAGCGGGCGGTGGCCACGCTGACGGCCGCGCCGACCAGCGCGGGCGGCTGCTCGGGGCGGGTCCACAGGCGGGCCCGGTCCACCCGGACCAGGCCGTCGTGGCTGACCTCCTCGCCGGCCAGCAGTGCCCGGATCACGTCCACACACTCGCGCAGCCGGGCGGAGCGGACGTCCTTGCGCGGCCACCGGTCGCCGGTGACGTGCTCGTTGCTGGCCTCTCCGGTGCCGAGCGCGGCCCAGAAACGACCGGGGTACATCGCGCCGAGCGTGCCGATCGCCTGCGCGATGATCGCCGGGTGGTAGCGCTGGCCGGGGGCGTTGACCACGCCGTACGACAGGTTGGTGGCCTGCAGAGCGGAGCCCAGCCAGGACCAGGCGAAGCCGGACTCACCCTGCCGGGCGCTCCACGGTGAGAAGTGGTCGGAGCACATGGCGGCGTCGAAGCCGGCCCGCTCGGCGTGCACCACCGCCTCCAGCAGGGCGCGGGGGTGGATCTGCTCGTGGGAGGCGTGAAAGCCGAACACCGTCATGGGAACGTCTCCTACCCACGACGGTGTTCGCCTGAACCGCCGGCTACCCGGCTACTCGGCGTGCGCGCCGGCGCCGGCCGACGGGGTGCCCTCGCCCACCCACACCGTCTTCGTGTTGCAGAACTCCCGCATGCCCAGCGCCGACAACTCCCGGCCGTAGCCGGAGTTCTTCACACCGCCGAACGGCAGCTCCGGATAGGACGTGGTCATGCCGTTGATGAAGACGTTGCCGGCGTCCAGGTCGGTGGCGAAGCGCTCCTGCTCGGCCGGGTCCCGCGTCCAGGCGTTGGAGCCGAGCCCGAACGCGGTCCCATTGGCCACCGCGATCGCCTCCTCGTACGAGGAGACCCGGTACAGGCCGGCGACCGGCCCGAAGACCTCCTCGGTCCACATCCGCATCTGCGGGGTGAGGTCGGTGACCACGGTCGGCGGATAGAACCAGCCGTCGCCGGCCGGCGGTTCGCCGCCGCAGAGAATCGTGGCGCCGTTGTCCACCGCGTCGCGGACCTGTGCGTGCACCTCGTCGCGACCGCCCTCGCTCGCCAGTGGCCCCACGTCGGTGTCCGCGTCCATCGGGTCGCCGACCCGCAGCGCGGCCATGTTGCCGGCGAACTTCTCGGCGAACGCGTCGAACACGTCGGTGTGCACGATGAACCGTTTGGCGGCGATGCAGGACTGGCCGTTGTTCTGACAGCGTGCGGTGGTGGCCACCTCGGCGGCCAGGTCCAGGTCGGCCGAGGGCATCACCACGAACGGGTCGCTGCCACCCAGCTCCAGCACGGTCTTCTTCAGCTCCCGGCCGGCGATCTGGCCGATGGAGCGGCCGGCGCGCTCGCTGCCGGTGAGCGTCGCGGCCCGTACCCGGGGGTCGCTGAGGATGCGGTCGACGGCGTCCGAGCCGACCAGCAGGGTGGTGAACGCGCCCTCCGGGAAGCCGGCCCGGCGGAACACGTCCTCCAGCAGCAGCGCGGTCTGCGGCACGTTCGAGGCGTGCTTGAGAAGGCCGGTGTTGCCGGCCATCAGCGCCGGGGCGGCGAAGCGCATGACCTGCCAGAGCGGGAAGTTCCACGGCATCACCGCGAGCACCGCGCCGATCGGCTGGTAGCGGATGAACGCGCGGGTCGCCTTGACCGCGCTGGCGTCGGCCGGCTCGTCGGCGAGGAACGACGGCGCCCGATCGGCGTAGAACCGGCAGGCCGCGGCGCACTTGGTCACCTCGGCCTTCGCCGCGACGTACGTCTTGCCCATCTCCGTGGTCATGATCCGGGCGATCTCGTCCCGCTCGGCCTCCAGCAGGTCGGCGGCCGCGGTCAGCCACCCGGCGCGCTGGTCGACGCTGGTCTCCCGCAACTGCTGGTAGGCGAGGTGGGCGCGTTCGATGGCGGCGTCGAGCTGTTCGGCGGACATCGCCTCGTACGTCTTGAGCACCTGTCCGGTGGCGGGATTGGTGGTGGCGATGGACATCTCGTTCTCCTGTCACTCGAACAGCGAGTGTCGTACGCCCGGCTCCTCACGGCGGCGGGCGGCACGGCGCCGCTGGATCACGACCAGATCGACCACGGCGACCACGGCGAAGATCGCGCAGAGTACGCCGAGCCAGGCGAGGCCGGCCCAGAACGCCAGCACCGCGAAGAGCACCATGATCACCAACCCGAAACCGGCGAGGGTGAGCCGAAGGTTGAGCGCGCTGTTAGCGTGGCCGACCGTGCCACGGGCGCGCCGGGGCTGCGATCTCGTCATGTCCCTCGACCTACCCCCGATCCACGCTCTTAACCGGCGACCGGGCGGCCCGTGCTCGGCTTATACCAGCTTGCCGGCACTGCCCGCAGCACTCTGCCGCATAGCCGACAGCGACTGCCCGACAGAGCGCGCCCTACGCATAGAGTTACCGCGCTGTCGCTCTGTGCTGATGAGACGAGGAATGTCATGCCTCGACGCTGGGTTGCCGCCCTGGCCTGTCTCGCGGCGCTGGTCGCACTGGCCTGCGAGGGAGGCACCGGCGCGACACCGCGCCCGTCCGGCGGTGGCGCTCCGCCCGCGGGGCCGGGCGGCATCGCGGCGCTCGGCGACTCGATCAGCACCGGGTTCGCCTCCTGCCTGGTGCTCACCTCCTGCGAGCGCAACTCCTGGTCGACCGGGGACGGCCTGCGGGTGGACAGCCACTACCGGCGACTGCTCGAGCAGAACGCGGGGATCCGGGGGCGGAGGTACAACCATGCCCGGCCGGGGGCCCGGGCCGACGCGCTGGAGGGCCAGGCCCAGGCGGCGGTCCGTGACCGCGTCGACTACGTCACCGTGCTGATCGGCGCCAACGACATCTGCCGGGGCGGGGCGGACGCCATGACGCCGGTCAACGAGTATCGGGCCGACATCGACCGGGGCCTGCGGGTGCTGCGGACCGGCCGGCCGAAGGCCCGGGTGCTGGTGGTCAGCATTCCCGACCTGTACCGGCTCTGGGAGGTCGGGCACGGCGACGCGCGCGCGGCCCGCGCCTGGCGGCGGGGCATCTGCCCGGCCCTGCTGGCCAACGCGACCTCGACGGCCCCCGCCGACCGGGCCCGCCGGGCCGCGGTCCGGGACCGCATCGACGCGTACAACGCGCAGCTGGTGGCGGCCTGTCGGGCGTACGGCTCACGCTGCCGACACGACGGCGGCGCCGTGCACAAGATCCGATTCACGCTCGACCTGGTCAACCCGCTGGACTGGTTCCACCCGAACGCCAGCGGGCAGGCCCGGCTCGCCGAGGTGACCTGGCGCCCCTCCGGCCTGGCCACCTGACCGCCCGTCGACGGCGACCCGCCGGTCAGGGCTGGCGGGGCTCCGGCACGCCACCGCCGCGCGGGCGGTAGAGCGCCCGGGAACGCTCCGCGAGGTCCTTGGTGGCCGACGAGTTGGCCCAGGTGCCGAGCACGATCGCCGCGCCGGGCACGATCTTGGCGACCAGCCGCTTGGCGGCCCGGACGCCGGCCATCTGGGCCAGCCGGACGCCGAGTTGCAGCATGACCCGGCCGAGCGGACGCTGACCGCCCAGACCGAACAGCGCGTCGGCGCGCTCCCGGCCGGCGGCCACCCCGAGCGCCAGCCGAGCGCTCTCGGCGACCTTGTGCACCCGCTGGAGCACCAGCAGATCGGTGGCCCGGTCGCTGTGCAGCGGGTCGGCGTCGTACGCGGCGGCGACGTGCAGCACCATCCGCGCCTGGGTCCAGGCCAGCACGCCGACGTCGAGCACGGCGCCGGGCAGCCCCGCCGCGCCGGAGACCGCCCCGGAGAGGCGGGCCCGGTTGACGAACTTACGGACCGCCTGGTCGGCCAGGGCGTCGGCCGAGACACCGGGCTGGTCGGCCCGGGACCGGCCGGCCCACTGCGCGGCCTCCGGCCCGAGTCGGCGTACCGCCTCCAGGGCGAGGTGCTCCGGGGCGTACTGCGGGTCGTCGCGCATGCGGTCCCAGAGCCGGGCCGGCGGGGCCTCGGGGGCTTCCGCTGGCCCGGCCGGCACGCTCGCGGACGGTGGGGGGATGGGCACAGCGGGCTGGCCGCCGATGGGCGGGGTGTCGGTCACCGGGTCTCCCCAGGGGTCGGTACGGCGATCGGAACGGCCGGTGGGACGGTCAGCGGCGGCGGCTGGACAGCCGGGCCGCCAATCCTTTGAGCTTCTGCTGTGTCGCGGGCTTGGCCAGCTCGCGCCGGCCCCGGTCGACCATCTGCTGGCCCTTGGGCGATCTCAGGAACGTGCTGATCCGCTGCATCAGTGACATGTCGTCCTCCTGTCGGCGATCCCTCTGTCATGTGTACCCCGAGCCCGCAATGGATGTACCCGGGACGCGACAGGCTCAACCCTGATCGTCCACAGTGGTCGGCAGATTATCTCCCGGCCGACACGATGGCGTCGACGACCCGGGTGGCTCGCCGCTCGTGCTGCTGGTAGTACTCCGGGTAGGCGGAGACCTGCACCGCCTGGGCCGCGTCGGTCAGCCGCATCTCCTCCCAGCCGGGCACCTGCTCCAGCGCGGTGAGGAACTGTCGGGTGGCGAACTCGGGGTCCATCAGCCGGCCCACCGGGCCCCAACCACTGCTGGAACGCTGCTGGAACAGCCCGACCGAGTCGTGGTCCCAGCCGACGCCCTGGTGCGGGTAGTCCTCCGACTCGGGCAGCACGGCGCTCGCGACGTTGTAGAGGTTGCTCTCCTGCATGGCGGTGGCCACCGCGATCACCAGACCACGGCGGGGCACGCCCATCTCGCGGCCGGCGCGGACGATCGCCTCGGCGTTCTTCATCTGGTCCCGGTCCAGCCCGGCCACCGGCGCCGGATCGGTCGGTCGGGGCGTGGCCCTACGGGCCGTGGTCCTACGGGTCGGGGTGGTGTCCGGTTCGACGGGGGCCGCGACGGCGGTAGGCGGCGTGGCGGCGGTCGCGGTCGGCGCGGCGGAGCGGTCGTGGTTCCGGGTGGCGGCAGCCTCCTGCTCGGCGCGCTGCGCCAAGCCCGAACTGCTGACAAGCGGGTCGACCCGATTCGCCGCGCCGGCACCCTCGTCGCAGACCTGCGCGAGGGCGGCCAGGCCGAGGCAGCAGACCACACCGGTGGCCACCGCCATCCGGGCCCGTCGTCGGCCGGTGAGGTCCCGGATGTACGTCCGGAGCCGGCTCGCGGCAGTTGTCCGTTCGGCTGAGGTGCCATCCTCCATATCGGCAGTGGGGCTGCTCGGGGCGTACGGGTCGTCGAGAGTGCCGTCGTCACGCATCAACCGAGGCTAGGCAGGGGGAAACCCTGATTACGCACGGTGATCACGTGGCGCTCACCACAGATCGGGGGTGTCCCGGTGGACGACCAGGCCCCCTCGACCCGCCCGAGGAACAGACCTCGCGTACCGGATGAAGCCGGCCCGGCACCCAGGCCGGCACGGCCGACGACACGGACGGACATCGGACACCGAGCGCCTACATGATCGACAAACTCGGCCTTTAGGCTGAACCACCCCTCCCCCGACGGGCACAAGGGGCACACCCTGCGGCGCAAATGGGGTGAATAGTCCGGTCGTGCCCACCCGCCGGGCAACGGATCGCCCGGCGCAGGAATGCGCCAGGATGGCGGGTACGTTGCCCGAACCGGGTGCCGTCCACTGCGTCGGCATCCCGTAAGCACATTCCAGGGAGGTCCGCACCGGTGCTCGACCCACACGAGCTCTACGAGCTCACCGACGATCTGCCCGACCTCGGGCAGCCGGTCCTGATCCAGGCCCTCACCGGGTTCGTGGACGCCGGCAACGCCAGCCGGCTGGCCCGCGAGCAGCTCCTCACCTCGCTGGAGAGCCGGTCGATCGCCACCTTCGACGTGGACCAGCTCTTCGACTACCGCTCGCGACGACCGGTGATGACCTTCGTCGAGGACCACTGGGAGAGCTTCGACGCGCCGCAGTTGGAGCTGCACCTGCTGCACGACGACGACGAGACCCCGTTCCTGCTGCTCACCGGCCCCGAGCCGGACCTGCAGTGGGAGCGGTTCACGGCGGCCGTCGCCGGGCTCGCCGCCCGGCTGGACGTCCGGCTCACCGTGGGGCTCAACTCGATCCCGATGGCGGTGCCGCACACCCGGCCGACCGGGGTGACCGCGCACGCCACCCGGCCCGAGCTGATCGCCGGCTACGAGCCCTGGCTGCAACGGGTCCAGGTGCCCAGCAGCGTGGGTCACCTGCTCGAGTTCCGCCTGGGCGAGCAGGGCCGCGACGCGCTCGGCTTCGCCGCGCACGTGCCGCACTACGTGGCGCAGACCGAGTACCCGGCCGCCGCCGAGGTGCTGCTCACCTCGGTGTCCCGCAGCACGGGGCTGCTGCTGCCCGGTGACGGCCTACGCTCGGCCGCCGAGGTGGTCCGGGTGGAGATCGACCGGCAGGTCGCCCAGACCGAGGACGCCGCCGCCCTGGTCCAGGCTCTCGAGGAGCAGTACGACGCGTTCGCGCGGGGTCGCGGCGAGAAGAGCCTGCTCGCGCCGGAGGTGGGCCCGCTGCCCACCGCCGACGAGCTCGGCGCGGAGCTGGAGCGGTTCCTGGCCGAGCAGACCCGTCCCGGCGACACCCCGGGCAGCTGACCCGACGTCCCGGGGCCGGATACGGCAGGCTGGGGGCATGCGCCTGGCGACGTGGAACGTGAACTCGGTGAAGGCCCGGCTGCCCCGGCTGCTCGAGTGGCTGGCCGACACCGGGCCGGACGTGGTCTGCCTTCAGGAGACGAAGTGCCCGGACGGTGCCTTCCCGGTGGCCGAGGTGGGCGAGCTGGGCTACACCGTGGCCAGTCACAGCGACGGCCGGTGGAACGGGGTGGCCATCCTGTCCCGGGTCGGCCTGGCCGACGTCCGTGCCGGGTTCGTCGGTGAGCCTGGCTTCCCCGAGCCGGAGGCCCGGGCCATCTCGGCGACCTGCGGCGGGGTGCGGGTCTGGTCGGTGTACGTGCCCAACGGCCGCACGCCGGAGGACCCGCACTACGCGTACAAGCTGGCCTGGTTCGCGGCGCTGCGGGACGCGTTGGACGCGGAGCTGGCCGGCGGGTTGCCCCTGGCGGTCTGCGGTGACTTCAACGTCGCGCCCACCGACGCCGACGTCTGGGACCCGGCGGTCTTCACCCACTCCACGCACGTCACCCCGCCCGAACGGGCGGCTCTCGCGGCGCTGCGCGACCTGGGGCTCAGCGACGTCGTGCCGACGCCGATGAAGGGCCCGCACCCGTTCACCTACTGGGACTACCGCGCCGGGATGTTCCACCAGAACAAGGGCATGCGGATCGACCTCGTGTACGCCTCGGCGCCGTTCGCCCGGGCGGTCCGCGCCGCGTACGTGGACCGGGAGGCCCGCAAGGGCAAGGGCCCCTCCGATCACGCCCCGATCGTGGTCGACGCCGAGCTGGTTCCGGTCGTCGAGGCGTTCTGACCCCGCCGGCCCTGGCTAGGGTGGGCAGATGGCAGTTGTGAAGATCAACGCGATCGAGGTCCCGCCCGGTGCCGGCGCGGAGTTGGAGAAGCGGTTCGCCGCCCGAGCCGGCACGGTGGAAAATTCCCCCGGCTTTCTCGGCTTCGAGTTGCTCCGGCCGGTGGCCGGCGAGACCCGTTATTTCGTGTACACGCGCTGGGAGACCGAAGAGGCCTACCAGGCCTGGGCCGCCGGCCCGTCCCGCACCGCCCACGCCGCCGCCCCCGGCGACCAGCAACGCCCCCCGGTCTCCTCCGGCGCCAGCCTCCTGGAGTTCGAAGTAGCCCTGGAAGTCCCCCAGCCGTAGCCACACCTCGTGGGCCGGTCAGTCGCGGACGGAGCATCGCGCCATGATCGACTCCACATCAGCGAAACCGTGTCGATCACGACCGAGCCGCAGCACGCAGCCATCAGGGGCCGACGGCCGTGGGCGAGGCGGGTCAGGCGGGGCGGGAGGACTGGAGGGTCGCGAAGGCGATGACGTTGTCCTTGTAGCCGGTGCCGCCGCCGACGAACTCGCCGCCGCACGTGATCAGGCGCAGGCCGGCAGGGCCCTCGTGGCCGTAGATCCGCTCGCCGGGCAGGCTGTCCTTCGGGAAGTGCTCGACGGTGTCGACCTTGAACACCACCACGGACCTGTCCGCCCGCGCCACCTCGATCAGGTCACCGGGCTGCAGCTTGCCCAGGTTGTAGAAGACCGACGGCCCGCTCTTCGTGTCCACGTGCCCGACGATCACCGCCGGGCCGGGCTCCCCGGGCGTCGGCCCGCCGTCGTACCAGCCGGTCTCGTTGTGCCGCTCCAGCGGCGGTACGGCGATCGAGCCGTCCCGGGCCTGCCCGACCGGGGCCACCGGCGCGGCGACCTTGATCGCCGGTACCGAGAGACGCACCGGGCGGCTGGCCGACAACCCGCGCGACTCACCGCGGGCCGGCCGGTCACCGCCCGCCGGCGCCAGGTCGAACGGCCCGGCCGAGCGGCCCAGCCCTGCCCCGGTGGCGAAGACACCAGCCAGCACCAGAACCACGGCCAGCGGCAACGACCAGGGGCGCCGGCCGGGTGGGCGGCTACGCCGGGGCGTGACGGCGGTCGGCGGGCGGTGCGCCACCGGCGGACGGGTGGCGGGCGGCTGCGTCGGGCGGAAGATCTCCATGGCGGGCTCAGCGACGGGCGGTACGCGGCCGACGCAGGGCCATCACGGCGAGAATCAGGCCGGTGAGCGTCAGCGCCGCGCCGCCGGGCAGCAGCAGCTTGTTGGCCACCCCGCCGGCGCTCCCGCCGAAGCCGGTGGCAGGGCCCTTGCTGGGGTTGGGTTCGATCTTCTTGACCACCTGGAGCATCGTCGAGGCGGTCTCACCGTCGCGGCACTCCAACTTGACCCGGTAGTTGCCGGGGCGGGTGCGCTCGCGCACCATCGGCGCGGCGGTGAGCACGCCGCCCTGCGGCTGGACGCCGACCCCGCCGAAGGCATCGGAGACCACGGTCGCGCCGACGGAGTTGTCGCGGCAACTGGCCCGGATGCCGACCAGGTAGCCGGGCCGCACCGTGCTGGGGCTCACCTCGACGAAGACGTCGACCACCGGACCGGGCCGCGATGACGGCTCGGGTTGCGGCGCGGGCGCGCCCTCCGGCGGACCGGGCTGCGGCGCGGCGAGCACGAGGGCGCCCGGCCAAGGCGCAAATGTGGCTGACCCAGGCCCAGACGGCTCAGAGGCGGCGAGCACGGCCGCGGCATGCGCCGGCACAGCAGGCGCCGCGGTCGGGGGCGCGGCGTGGACGGGCGTGGCAGCCAGCAGAGGGCCGGCGAGCACGGTCACCACCGACAGGGTCACGCCACCGCGGGTCACTGTCACGATGCCCCCTCTCGAGGCCGTGCGGCCGTGCCGGGCAGCGGACCGCACCACCTGCCGTACCAAATGAATCCTCTCACTCCCGGGCGCACATCACATCCGATTCGCCGACGGGGTCGCGTACTCTCGGGTCGCTGTGACCGCCACCGACCATGACGCCGCCGTCCCGCCCGCGAGCCGGACGATCCGCACCTTCCACCCCCGCCGGGGTCGGATGAGCGGCCGGCAGACCGACGCCCTCGATCGACTCTGGCCCACCTACGGGCTCGATGTGCCGGACGGGCCTGTCGACCTGGCCGAGCTGTTCGGTCGTCGGGCGCCCGTGGTGCTGGAGATCGGCTCGGGCATGGGCGACAGCACCGCCACGATGGCCGCCGCTGACCCGGATCGAGATTATCTGGCGGTCGAGGTGCACACTCCGGGAATCGCGAACCTGCTCGACCTGGTGGATCGCGGCGGGCTGCGCAACGTACGGGTGGCACTCGGCGACGCGTTGGACCTGGTGCGTGGCCTGCCCGAGGGCGTCCTGGACGCCGTACACATCTTCTTTCCGGACCCGTGGCCGAAGGCCCGCCACCACAAGCGGCGGATCATCCAGCCGGCGCACGTGGCGCTGCTGCGGTCCCGGCTGGCCCCGGGCGGCACGCTGCACTGCGCGACCGACTGGGCCGAGTACGCGGAGGCGATGCGGCAGACCCTCGACGCGGACCCGGAGCTGGTCGACGCGTACGGCGGGTTCGCGCCGCGTCCGGCGCACCGCCCGGTGACGAAGTTCGAGCGGC
Organism: Micromonospora sp. CPCC 205539; assembly: GCF_036906815.1. Classification (NCBI taxonomy): domain Bacteria; kingdom Bacillati; phylum Actinomycetota; class Actinomycetes; order Micromonosporales; family Micromonosporaceae; genus Micromonospora; species Micromonospora sp. CPCC 205539. The sequence goes on from NZ_JBAKHW010000011.1 coordinate 91,517, forward strand.
GGGCGATCACGGCCGGGCGGCCGGTCGCCGACCTGATCTACCGCCGAGGGTGACCGGGCGGCCCGGACGGGGGTCCGGCGGGCGGCGGGTTGGCGCTCAGGGGCATGATCCAGGCACCATGGACAGGCTATGACGCTCACCGCCGCGCTGCCGACAAGCGCCGACCCCGACACCCTCTTCGACGCGTTCGCCGGTTGGGCGAAGGAGCGCGGCCTCGACCTCTATCCCCATCAGGAGGAGGCGGTCATCGAGATCGTCTCCGGCGCCAACCTGATCATGAACACGCCCACCGGCTCGGGCAAGAGCCTGGTGGCGGTCGCCGCGCACTTCGCGGCCCTCGCCGACAGCCGGACCACGTTCTACACCGCGCCGATCAAGGCGCTGGTGTCGGAGAAGTTCTTCGCCCTCTGCGAGGTCTTCGGCGCCGAGAACGTCGGCATGCTGACCGGCGACGCCAGCGTCAACGCCGACGCCCCGATCATCTGCTGCACGGCGGAGATCCTGGCCAACCTGGCGCTGCGCGAGGGCGCCAAGGCCGACGTCGGCCAAGTGATCATGGACGAGTTCCACTTCTACGCCGAGCCCGACCGGGGCTGGGCGTGGCAGGTCCCGATCATCGAGCTGCCGCAGGCCCAGTTCATCCTGATGTCCGCCACCCTGGGGGACACCACCCGGTTCGTCGACGACCTGACCCGGCGCACCGGGCGGCCGACCGCCGTCGTGCGCTCGGCCGAGCGGCCGGTCCCGCTCATCTTCTCGTACGCGATGACGCCGCTGCACGAGACCCTGGAAGAGCTGCTGGAGACCAAGCAGGCCCCGGTGTACGTCGTGCACTTCACCCAGGCCGCCGCGCTGGAACGCGCCCAGGCGCTGATGAGCGTCAACGTCTGCAGCCGCGCCGAGAAGGACATGATCGCCGAGGCCATCGGTGGGTTCCGGTTCACCTCCGGCTTCGGCAAGACGCTGTCCCGGCTGGTCCGGCACGGCATCGGCGTCCACCACGCTGGCATGCTGCCCAAGTACCGCCGGCTGGTGGAGACCCTCGCGCAGGCTGGCCTGCTCAAGGTCATCTGTGGCACCGACACCCTCGGCGTCGGCATCAACGTGCCAATCCGCACCGTGCTCTTCACCGGCCTGTCCAAGTACGACGGGGTGCGTACCCGGCTGCTCAAGAACCGCGAGTTCCACCAGATCGCCGGGCGAGCCGGCCGAGCCGGCTACGACACCATCGGCCGGGTCGTGGTGCAGGCCCCGGAGCACGTCATCGACAACGAGAAGGCCCTCGCGAAGGCCGGCGACGACCCGAAGAAGCGCCGCAAGGTGGTCCGCAAGAAGCCACCGGAGGGCTCGATCGGCTGGGGTCAGCCGACCTTCGACCGGCTGGTCGACGCCGAGCCGGAGCCGTTGACCTCCAGCTTCCAGGTCAGCCACTCGATGCTGCTCAACGTGATCGGCCGGCCCGGGGACGCGTTCACCGCGATGCGGCACCTGCTCACCGACAACCACGAGGAGCCCGCCGCCCAGCGCCGGCACATCCGCCGGGCGATCGCCATCTACCGGGCGCTACGGGCCGGCGGCGTGGTCGAGGAGCTGCCCGAGCCGGACGAGACCGGCCGACGGATCCGACTCACCGTCGACCTCCAGCTCGACTTCGCGCTCAACCAGCCGCTCTCGCCCCTCGCCCTGGCCACCATCGAGCTGCTCGACGCCGAGTCCCCCTCGTACGCCCTGGACGTGCTCTCGGTGGTCGAGTCGATCCTCGACGACCCTCGGCAGATCCTCTCCGCGCAGCAGTTCAAGGCCCGCGGCGAGGCGGTCGCCGCCATGAAGGCCGAGGGCATCGAGTACGAGGCGCGCCTCGAACTGCTCGACGAGGTGACCCACCCGAAGCCCCTCGCAGAGCTGCTGGAGGCCGCGTACGAGATGTACCGGCAGGGCCACCCCTGGGTCGCCGACCACCAGCTCTCCCCCAAGGCCATCGTCCGGGACATGTACGAGCGGGCGATGACCTTCACCGAGTACGTGCAGTTCTACGGGCTGACCCGCTCGGAGGGCCTCGTCCTGCGTTACCTGGCCGACGCGTACAAGACGCTGCGGCAGACCGTGCCCGAGGACGCCAAGACCGAGGAGCTCATCGACCTCATCGAGTGGCTGGGCGAGTTGGTCCGCCAGGTCGACTCCAGCCTCATCGACGAGTGGGAGCGGCTGCGCAACCCGTCCGACGTCGCCGAGGTGGCCCAGGCGCACGCCGCCCTGACCGACCGACCGCCAGCGGTGACCCGCAACGCGCGGGCGTTCCGGGTGCTGGTGCGCAACGCGCTGTTCCGTCGGGTCGAGCTGGCCGCGCTGCGCCGCTGGGACCTGCTCGCCGAGTTGGACGCGGGCGACGGCTGGGACTACGACGCGTGGGCCGACGCCCTGCGGCCGTACTTCGAGGCGTACGACTCGATCGGGATCGGTCCGGACGCCCGCGGCCCAGCGCTGCTCATGATCGAGCAGGGCCGGGAGCGGTGGACCGTCCGGCAGATCCTGGACGACCCGGACGGCGACCACGACTGGGGCATCAGCGCCGAGGTCGACCTGGCCGCCTCGGACGACGTCGGCGCCGCGGTCATCCGGATCACCGACGTCGGGCAGCTCTGACGTTCCGCTCTCTGGGGGCCGTCCGGTGCGTCCGGGCGGCCCCTTCTTCCGTTGATGTCACCGATCCGGGGTCCCAACCAGTCATCACTGGTGGGAGTCCGCCGGATCGAGGGAGTGCATCATGGACCAGAATCTGCACCTGCTGTTCGACCGCGCCCTGGCGGATGAGCCCGTACCGCCGCCGGGTGACCTGGCCGCCCGGGCCATGGCCACGGGCGCCGGCCTGCGTCGCCGTCGACACGGTCTGCTGGCCGCAGGCGCGGCGGGCGTGGCCACCATCTTGGCGTTGGGGGTGGTGAAGGTACCGAGTTCGTGGCGGCGACGGCGCCGAGGTTGCGGCGCACCGCGTACCTGATGTGCCGCGACTGGCACCTCGCCCAGGACCTGACGCAGATCACGTTCGCGAAGCTGTACGCCACGTGGGGCAGACTCCAGCGCACCACGAATCTTGAGGCGTACAGCCGGCGGGTCCTGATGAACGCCGTCTTCGATCAGAAGAAGCGGCGCAGCGACTCCGAGCTCGTGCTCGCCGAGCTGCCCGAGGCGCCGCACCGGCAGCCCGACGACACGGCGGAGCTGCACGTCACCCTGCTGCGGGCCCTGGCTACCCTGCCCATCCGCGACCAGGCCATCGTGGTGCTGCGTCATTGGGAGGACCAGAGTGTCGAAGCAGTGGCCGGCATCCTCGACGTGTCCGTGTCGGTGGTGAAGACCCAGAATGCCCGCTCCCTGGCCCGGCTGAGGGCGTTGCTGGGCGAGGACTTCGTGCGGATCTGACAGCTTCCGCAAGCCCGACGGGTTGTCACCTTTGTCCCTGGGCGATGTCAGGGTTGTCGATTAGAATGTATGTACTAATAGAGATCCTGACCTGGGAGGACGCCCGTGACCGCGCCCACCTCCACGCCCCTCACCCCCTACGCCACACTGCTCGGTTTCACCCGCTACGTCGACCGCAACGGCCCCACCAAAGCGACCTTCGTGGGCGGGCTCCGTAAGCAGCGGGCCAGCCGCTCCGGCTTCAACCCGCACGGCCAGTTCGTCAAGGCGCTCAAGGCCGACATCGCCTTCCACACCGGCGGCACCCACCTGACCGGCGTCATCGACGTGGTCAAGCCCCGCTGGCGCCCGCTCTACCAGGCGCTGGTGCCCGGTGCCACCACCTGGCTGCACTCCCTCGGCGAGCCGGCCGCCATCGACCTGGCCCAGACCCGCGACGCCCTGGCCATGCTGGGCGACCTACCCGTCAAGATCAACCCCCACTTCGGGGTACGGCACTCCGACGGCCGGGTCGAGGCGATCCGGCTGCACTTCGACGAGGCCCCGCCGAGCGAAGAGGCCACGCTCGCCACCCTGCACCTGATGGCCCGCCACATGGACGCGGTGCTCCCGCACGCCGAGCCGGTCCTGGTCGACGTCCGGCGCGGCCAGGCCCACCACATGCCCACCGACGCCAAGCCCGAGCAGATCGAACGCTGGCTGGCCGGCGAAGCAGCCGCCTTCCGCGCCATCTGGTCCACCGCCGCCTAACCGACTCGCCCCACCCGCACGGCGCCTGACCCGCAAGATCACGCTCGATTCAGGATGTAGTGGCCTCCGGAAGATGGGAGGCCACTACATCCTTGTTCGAGCGAGACGCTGGTCCGCGCACGTCGTCCGGCCAGGTTGAGGGTTATCCACAGGGGCAGAAATGGCCGGGCACGATCGGTCAGCCTGGAGTGCATGCCGAAAGCTCCCCGCCGGCCGCCACAATTGCGCGGTCGGATCTTCCGTGGCTCGATCGCCGTCTCGCGCGGCCTGCTGACCCGCAATGACCTACGCAGTTCCGCATGGCAGCCGCTCTTTCATGACATCTACGCCGATGCCCGCGTGAAGGTCACCCACCGGACCAGGTGCGCCGCCGTCGGGCGTTGGCTCATCCCACCCGGCGCGGCCATCGCCGGGCGTGCCGCGGCGGCATTGTATGGCTGCGCAACGCCGGCCCCGGGCGACCCCGTCGACGTGCTGGTGCCCAAGGCCAGCCGCATCGGGCCGACCGCCGGCCTACGGGTCCACCACGGCGACATCGAGCCGGGCGACGTCGTGGCTCGTGCGGGGGTCACGGTGACCAGCCCGGCGCGAACATCGTGGGACCTCGCCCGCTGGCTCGACGTGGTGGAGGCGGTGGTCGTCATCGACGCTCTGCTGGCGCACCGGCTCACCGACGTGTCGGCACTCCGGGAATACGCGCAGAGCCGGGCCGGCCGACGGGGTTGGCGATCCCTGCTACGCGCGGCCGACCTGGCCGATCCGGGCGCCGAATCCCCTCCGGAGTCCCGCACCCGGGTGCGGCTGGTGCTCGCCGGCCTGCCCCGGCCGCAGACACAGTGGGTGGTCGTCGACCGGGGCCGGTTCGTGGCCCGACTGGACCTGGCCTGGCCGGAGTTCAAGGTCGCGGTGGAGTACGACGGGCTCTGGCACGACGATCCGCTGCAGTTCCACCGGGACCGCCGGCGGCTCAACCGGTTGCTCGGCGGCGAGTGGATCGTCCTGCACGTGACCGGCAAGCGCCTACGCGAGGACTTCGACGGTTTTCTCGCCGAGGTCCGGGCCGCCCTGCGCACCCGCTCACACGGGGCGCGCTGATCGCGCTCAGAGCTGATCGCGCCCGTACCTGATCGCGCCCGTACCGGATCGCGCCCGTACCGGATCGCGCTCGAACATGATCGCGCTCGAACATGATCGCGCTCGAACATGATCGCGCTCGAACATGGATGTAGTGGCCTCCCAGACACGGGAGACCACTACATCCTGGATCGAGCACGAACACACCGCGCGGGGGCGCGCGGCGCGCAGGCCGTGCGCGGCGCGGGGTTCTATGCGGCGGGGAGGTTCTTTTGGAGGTCGTCGAGGATCTTGTTGGCGGCGGTGACGCCGATGCCGGTCATCCAGACCTCGTCGGAGACCGGGTACGCCTTGCCGGCCTTGACCGCGCTGAGGCCCTTCCAGAGGGTGCTGCCGGAGGCCTTGGCCTGCTCGGCGACGCCCTTGTCGCCGTACGCGGTCACGAAGATGACGTCACCGTCGACCTCGCTGATCCGCTCGGGGCTGACCTGGTCGAAGCGCTTGTCCTCCTTGGCCGCGAGCATCTGTCGCTCGGTACGACCCAGGCCGGTGTCACCGATCACGATGCCGGAGAAGGATTCGGGGCCGTAGACCCGGATGGCGGTGGGCATGAACCGGACGATCGACACCTTGCGGGTGGCGGCGTTGCCGAGCGACGCGCCGAACTCCTTGGCCCGCTTCTCGTACGTGCCGAGCAGATCCTTGGCCTGCTGCTCGCGGCCGAGCGCCTTACCGTCGAGGAGGAAGTTCTCCTTCCAGGTGATGCCGACCTTGTCGGTGAACACGGTCGGCGCGATGGCGGCCAGCTCGTCGTAGAACTTCTCCTGGCGGAACTTGCTGCCGAGGATGAGGTCCGGCTTGAGCGCGTTGATCGCCTCCAGGTCGGGCTCACCGAGCACCCCGACCTCCTTGATGCTGGCGAGCTTGTCCTCGCCGAAGTAGGTCGGCCAGCTCTTGGCCTCGCCTGCGGTGGCGGCGCCAACGGGCGTGATGCCCAGCGACAGCGCGGTGTCGATCTTGTCGGTGTCGAGGACGACGACGCGCTTGGGCTCCGCCGGGACCTTGGTGGTGCCCATGGCGTGGGTGATCTCCCGGGTCTCCCCGGTGGTGGAGCCGGCGACCGGGTCGCTCTCACCGCAGGCGGTGAGGCCGACGCCAAGGGCGACGGCCACGGTGAGGGCGGCGACGAGACGACGCATCAGAGTCCTTTCGAGGGGTACGAGTCGGCGAGCGGGGTGGCCGCGCCGCCGGTGGAGGGTCGGGCGTCCGGAACGGACTGGACCGACGGTTCGGGACCGGCCACGCCGGCGGACGGGACAGCGGCGGCGGACGGGACAGTGGGGCCGCCGGTGTACGCGGGCACCACCAGCGGCGCACCGGTCACCGGGCAGGGCACGACCACGCAGGCCAGCCCGAAGACATCGCGGACCAGGTCCACGGTGAGGATCTCCCGGGGCGGCCCGGCGGCCACCACCGCGCCGTCGCGCATCGCGACCAGGTGGTCGGCGTAGCGGGCGGCCTGGTTCAGGTCGTGCAGCACGGCGACCACGGTGCGGCCGCGCTCGACGCGCAGCCGGTGCAGCAGGTCCAGCACCTCGACCTGGTGGGCCAGGTCGAGGAAGGTCGTCGGCTCGTCCAGCAGCAGGGCGTCGGTGTCCTGGGCCAGGGTCATGGCGATCCACACCCGCTGCCGCTGGCCGCCGGAGAGGCTGTCCACCGGCCGGTCGGCCAGGCCGGTCACGTCGGCCAGGGCCATGGCCTCGTCCACCGCCGCGCCGTCCTCGGGCGACCACTGCCGCCACCACCGCTGGTACGGCTGCCGACCTCGCCCGACCAGGTCGGCCACGGTGACGCCTTCGGGCACCAGTGGGCTCTGCGGCAGCACGCCGAGCCGGCGGGCCACCTCCCGGGTCGGCAGGTCGCGGATGGCGGTGCCGTCCAGCAGCACCGTGCCGCGTCGCGGAGTGAGCAGTCGGGCCATGGTCCGCAGCAGGGTCGACTTGCCGCAGGCGTTCGGCCCGACGATCACGGTGAACGCGTCGGTGGGCAGGTCCAGGTCGAGCCCGTCGAGCACGGTCCGCTCGTCGTAGCCGGCGACCAGGTCGCGGGTGGAGAGCATCACACGACTCCTTGAGGCGTCACGACGACCGCCGCCGGCCACGCAGCAGCAGGAAGATCAGGTACGGGCCACCGATCGCGGCGGTCAACACACCGGCCGGCAGTTGGGTGGGTGCGAGCAGCCGCCGGCCGGCCAGGTCTGCCAGCACCAGCAGCAGTGCGCCGAGCAGCGCCGAGCAGATCAGCGGCGGCCGTTCGGCCCGGACCAGTCGCCGGGCCACCTGGGGTGCGACCAGCGCCACGAAGTCGACGGCGCCGACCTGCGCGGTGACCATCGCGGCGACGAGTACGCCGGCGCTGGCGAGGCCGATCCGGCGGGCCACCGGGCGCAGCCCGACGCCGCGCGCCGTGTCGTCGTCCAGCGCGGTGCTGTTCAGTGCCCAACCGGCCCAGCCCAGCACCGGCAGCAGCACCAGAAGGGTGCCGCCGATCCAGGCCGCCTCGGTCCAGCCCTTGCCGGCCAGGGTGCCGATCAGCCAGAGCTGCGCCCGCTGACCGTCGACCGGGTCGGCGCTGAGCATGACGACCTCGGTCAGGGCCCGGAAGGCGAAGGCGACCGCCACCCCGGCGAGCACGAACCGCTGCGCGGCGAGTCCGTGCTTGGCACCGAGGGCGAACAGCAGCACCGCGGCGACCAGCCCGCCCACCAGCGCGCCGGGTGCCACCAGCACGGCGGCCGCCCCGCTGGTCAACGCCACGGTCGCGGCGAGGCCGGCGCCCTGGGTGATGCCGATGACGTCCGGGCTCGCGAGGGGGTTGCGCGCCACGCTCTGGATCAGCGTGCCGGCCACGCCGAAGGCCGCACCCGCCACCGCGGCCAGCACGATCCGGGGCAGCCGAAGATCAAAGACAACGAGGTCGTACGGGGTGCCGGCGCCGGAGAGCGCGCGCAGCACGTCGGCCGGGGCGACGTACGGGGTGCCCAGCGACAGGCTGAGCACCACCGCCAGCAGGAGCAGCACGGTCAGCGCGACGGCCACCAGCACCGCGCGGCGGCGGATCTGCACGCTCACCGGGCCGACCCGCAGCAGTGACCGACCGGGCAGCCGAGCCGCATCGGCACCGGACGGCATGACGGCATCGGATGGGCGGGACATGGTGCTCACGCGGTCACCACCTCGCAGCGGACCAGCACGGCGCGCGACGGCGCGAGGGTGGCGGCCGGGACGTCGAACGGGCGGGCAGCGGTGCTCACGCGGTCACCACCTTGGCGCGGCGGACCAGCACGGCCAGCAGCGGCGCGCCGATCAGGGCGGTGACGATCCCGGCCGGTATCTCGCCGGGCGGGGCGACGAGTCGACCGACGACGTCGGCGCCGAGCAGCAGCGCCGGCCCGAGCAGGGCGGAGACGGCCAGGGTCCAGCGGTGGTCCGCGCCGACCAGGGCACGGGCCAGGTGCGGCACGGCCAGCCCGACGAAGGCGATCGGCCCGGCCGCCGCGACCGCCGCTCCGGTCAGCAGCACCGCCGCGAGGCCACCGCCGAGGCGGACCAGGCCGATCCGGTGGCCAAGGCCCCGGGCCACGTCGTCGCCGAGGGCCAGCGCGTCCAGGCCCCGGGCCACCAGGGCGGCCAGCAGCAGGCCGGCGAGGACGAAGGGCAGCACCTGCAGGGCGACCGACAGGTCGCGGCCGGCCAGCGCGCCGACCACCCAGAACCGGTACTCCTCGAAGGTGCGGGTGTCGATGCTGAGCAGCGCGTACACCCCGGAGGCGAGGCTGGCGTCGAGCGCCGCGCCGACCAGCGCGAGGGTGACCGGGCTGGCACCCTCGCGGGCGCGGGTGGCGATGGCGAAGACCAGCAGCCCGGCGAGCAGCGCCCCGGCGATGCCGAACCAGACGTATCCGGCGAGCGTGCTGACGCCGAAGACGGAGATCGCCAGCACCACGCCGAACGATGCGCCGGCGCTGATCCCGAGGATGCGCGGCTCCGCGAGGGGGTTGCGGGTGAGCGCCTGGAACAGCACACCGGCCACGGCGAGCGCGAGCCCGACGGCGAGGCCGAGCGCGGTACGCGGCATCCGCAGCTCGCGGACGATGGTGCTGGCCTCGCCGCCGTCCGGCGCCACGAGGGCATGCCAGACCTGGTCGACACCCAGCTCCCGGCTGCCGAGCGCGAAGCTGGCCAGCACGGCGAGCAGCAGTGCCAGCGCGGCGGCGACGGTGACGGCCACCCGGCGGCCGGTACGGGTGCCGGACCGGTTGCGGGCCGGGGTCGGCCGGGCGGCGAGGGCGGTCACGAGTCTCCTGCACGTTCAAGCTTAGGATCGCCTTACCTTAGCCGACCTGCGGGAAGTGGCCTAACCGGCGTCCGTCGATCCCGTCCCGAGACGGCCCGGCACGGGCCGAGAGCCGCCGTCCCCGGCCGCCGTACCACCGCGCGGCAGCACGTGCAGGGGCCGCATCATCTCGTTGTCCTCGTGCTCCAACAGGTGGCAGTGCCAGGCGAAGCGGCCCGGCAGGTCGAAGTGCGCCTTGATCCGGGTCACCTCACCCGGGTACGCGAGCACCGTGTCGAACGCGCCCCGGTCCGCCGGGCCGGGACGCGACCTGCCCGAACGGCCCCGGCCGAGCAGCTCGAACTGAACCTGGTGCAGGTGGATCGGGTGCACGTGCCCGGTGAAGTTGTGCAGCTCCCATTCCTCGGTGGCACCGAGGGTCGGCCGCTCGGTGGCCGGGTCGCTCCAGCGCAACGGCAGGCCCCGGCCGCGCTCGTCGAGAATGCCGAGCAGCATGGCTGTCGGCCCCGACGTCAACCTGCGGGACGTCCGATCGTTGAGGGACAGCTGTCGTACCCGCTCGGCCGGCCCGAGCCGACGACGCGACGGCAACCGCAGTTGCTCCGGCGGCACGCTCCGGTCCACGCCGGTCGCCTCGGTGACCACGAAGCGCAACACCTGCCCGGTGGTCCGCGGGTCGGCTGGCGCGAAGTCCACCCCGGGCCCGCCGCCGCCGTACGTCCCGTCCGGCCCCTCGTTGACGAGGTAGAGCTCGGTACCCGCCGGTACGTCGGTGAAGTCGACGATGGCGTCGACCCGCTGGGCGGGGCCGAGCGGCACGCGTTCGTGCGGCACCGGCTCGGGCAGGAAGCCGCCGTCGCTGCCGATCTGCCAGACCGGCAGCACCGGGCGGGCCGGCCGCGCGGTGGCGTGCGCGACCACGCTGAGCAGCAGGAACCGACTGTTGCACCCGTTGAGCAGCCGGAATCGGTAGCGTCGGCGCTGCACCGTCAGGGTGGGCCAGGTGCGGCCGTTCACCACCATGGTGGCGCCGGCGAACCCCGATCTCCAGATCGGCGGCACACCGCTGCGCGACGCCTGGTGGCCGTCGGCGCGGTGTCCGCCCGGGTACGCGAGGTCGCCGTCGGCGGTGAAGCTCCGATCCTGGATCATCAGCGGTATGTCGTGGTACCGGGCGTCCGGCGGGTCGTCTCTGGCCGGCGCCGGGCCGGGCAGCACCCCCTCCGGCAGGTCGTCGTCCCCGCCGCCGAGCAGGTAGAACCCGGCCGGTCCGGCGTAGACGTTCTCCCGGGTGAGCCCGAGCGTGTGGTCGTGGTACCAGAGGGTGCAGGGCCGCTGGTCGTTGGCGTACTCGAAGGTGGCCGAACCCGGCGCCCAGCGCAGACCGGAACGCTCCGCGAAGCGGGACCGGAATTCGCCGTACACCCCGCCGCTCACGGCGAAGTCGGGCGGTACGTCACGGGCCACCGGCAGGTACCACGCCTCGGAGTGGCCGTCGCTCTCCTGCGTGCTGTGCCCGCCGTGCAGGTGCACGACCTGGGGCACCGGCCCGCGGTACCCCTGGGGGTTGCCGTCCCAACGGCCGTGCCGGTCCCGGTGGGCCGTCCCGCCGGGCGGGTTGGCCCAGTGCAGGGTCGGGTCCACCGGCAGCAGGTGCGGCAGGTAGTCACCGCGGCCGTCGACGAGCTGGTTGAGCCAGGTCACTCGGACCGGGCGGTCCACCCGCGCCATGATGCTGGGCGCCGGATAGCCGAAGCTGCCGGCGTGGGCGGTGGAGCCGTAACCCCACACGGTGGTGCGGGGCCACGGCGGGGGCAAAATCTGCTGGCGGAACTGTCGCACCGCGATCACGTACGTGTCCCGCTCCGGACCGCTCGCCACCGCCGGCATGGCCGGTGGGATCCGCAGCGGCGTGACGTACTTCGGAATCCCGCTGGCATCCAGCGGTGCCGCCGCGGCGAGCGCCCGGCCGGACGCCGCCCAGCCCGCCGGGACCAGGACCGTGGCGCCACCGGCGGCACCCGCGGCGAGCAGCCGTCGTCTGGTGACCATGCCTCGTACCTCCCGTTCGCTCCCGGTCCCCACGATAGGGGAACAAGTTTCGCAATAGCCATCAAGAAGGACGGAACCCAGAATCGCCTCCGAAAGGGGGACAGCCGGACGCACGGCCCTCAATCGGGCCATAGGGTGTGGGCATGCGATTCGACCAGCACACGGTCGTCCTCCTGATCCGACCGTCGGATCCGCCGGAGCTGCCGCAGGACGCGATCGACCGGCTGCAGGACGCGCACCTGGCCCACCAGGCGGGGCTCGTCGAACAGGGACTGGTGCTCGCGGCCGGGCCGTTCCTGCACCCCGACGACGACACGCTGCGGGGCTTCGTCGTGCTCTCCATCGCCCCGGACGAGGCCCGCGCGCTCTACGCCGACGACCCGGCCGTACGGGCCGGCCGGCTGGCCGCGCGGGTGACGAGCTGGCTGGTGCCGGAGGGCAACGTCCGGTTCGAGAGCGTGCCGATGCCCCGGTCGATGCTCGAGGCGGCGGCCGGCGACTGAGCGCCGCGCCGGTCAGCCGGCCGTGGCGCTCCCGGCCTCCGAGGGCAGCTCCGCGAGCGGGACCACCCGCAGGGCGTCCACCGGGCCGACGATCACCCGCAGCGCCGGGAAGTAGTCCCGCAGCAGCTCCTGGCATCGGCCGCACGGCGGGACGACCTCGCGCCCCCGGTCGGCGACCGTGACAATCGTCTCCAGCGCGGTCACGCCCTGCGTCGCGGCGGTGCCGACGAGGACCGGTTCGGCGCAGGACCCGCCGCTGCCGTGGTGGACGTTCACGCCGGTGAAGACCCGACCGTCGGCGGTCCGGGCGGCCGCCGCGACCGTGTGGCGCTGGCTGCGGCAGCGCAGCTTGGCGACCGCCGTGGCGGCCTGCACCAGTGCCCGGTCGGTGTCCCGCAGCTCCATCCCGGCTCCCCCGCTCGACGTCGGCCGCCAACTCTAGACGGCCGGACGTCCGCCGGTAGATCGACTACGCCGGTAACCCAGGGGCGGTCCGGCGGCGGGCTGCCTATCCTTGCGTACGACATGCAGAATCCAGCCGCCTCCGCCGCGACCGAACCCGTCCGCGAGCTGCACCGCCGCCTCACCCCCCTGATGTTCCGCGACCAGCGCCGGCTCCAGCGGCGGCTGGACGGTGCCCGCAAGCTGCGCGACCCGCAGCGCCGGGACGCGGCACTCGCCGAGATCACCGCCGACGTGGGCCGGGCCGAGCAGCGGCTCGCAGCCCGCCAGGCGGCGGTGCCCGTGATCACGTACCCGGCGGGGCTGCCGGTCAGCGAGCGCAAGGACGACATCGCCGCCGCCATCCGGGACCACCAGGTGGTGATCGTGGCCGGCGAGACCGGCTCCGGCAAGACCACCCAGCTACCCAAGATCTGCCTGGAGCTGGGGCGCGGGGTGCACGGGCTGATCGGGCACACCCAGCCCCGGCGGCTGGCCGCCCGCACGGTGGCCGACCGGATCGCCGACGAGCTGGGCACCGAGCTGGGCGACGTGGTCGGCTACAAGGTCCGCTTCACCGACCAGGTCAGCGAGCGCAGCCTGGTCAAGTTGATGACCGACGGCATCCTGCTGGCCGAGTTGCAGACCGACCGGATGCTGCGCCAGTACGACACGTTGATCATCGACGAGGCCCACGAGCGCAGCCTCAACATCGACTTCATCCTCGGGTACCTGCGCGAGCTGCTGCCCCGTCGGCCCGACCTCAAGGTGATCATCACCTCGGCGACCATCGAGACCGACCGCTTCGCCCGGCACTTCGCCGGGCCGCCGACGGCCGACGAGCCGGAGGGCGTGCCCGCGCCGGTGGTCGAGGTCTCGGGGCGGACCTATCCGGTGGAGGTGCGCTACCGGCCGCTGGTCGAGGTCGCCGAGGGCGAGGAGGACGGCGACGCCGACGAGGAGACCGTCCGCGATCAGATCCAGGCGATCTCCGACGCCGTCGAGGAGCTGGCCGCCGAGGGCCCCGGCGACATCCTGGTCTTCCTCAGCGGCGAGCGGGAGATCCGGGACACCGCCGACGCACTCGGCAAGCTGGTGCAGAAGAAACGCTCGCTGCTCGGCACCGAGATCCTGCCGCTGTACGCCCGGCTCTCCGCGGCCGAGCAGCACCGGGTCTTCGCCGCGCACACCGCGCGTCGCGTGGTGCTCGCCACGAACGTCGCGGAGACCTCGCTGACCGTGCCCGGCATCAAGTACGTGGTGGACCCGGGCTCGGCCCGGATCTCCCGCTACTCCAGCCGGCTGAAGGTGCAACGGCTGCCGATCGAACCGGTCTCCCAGGCGTCGGCCAACCAGCGCAAGGGCCGCTGCGGTCGCACCTCGGACGGCATCTGCATCCGCCTCTACGACGAACAGGACTTCCTGTCCCGGCCGGAGTTCACCGACCCGGAGATCCTGCGCACCAACCTGGCATCGGTCATCCTCCAGATGACCGCGATCGGGCTCGGCGACCTCGCGGCGTTCCCGTTCATCGACCCGCCGGACAAGCGCAACATCGCCGACGGCGCCAACCTGCTGCACGAGTTGGGGGCGCTGGACCCGACCGAGCCCGACCCGTCGAAGCGCCTCACCGCGCTGGGCCGGCGGCTGGCCCAGTTGCCGGTCGACCCCCGGTTGGCCCGGATGGTGGTCGAGGGCGAGCGCAACGGGTGCGCCACCGAGGTGGTGGTGATCGCCGCCGCGCTCTCCATTCAGGACCCGCGGGAACGCCCCGCCGAGAAGCAGGCCCAGGCCGACCAGGCGCACGCCCGGTTCACCGACCGGGAATCCGACTTCGTCGCGCTGCTCAACCTCTGGCGGTACCTGCGCGAGCAGCAGCGGGAGCTCTCCTCCAGCGCGTTCCGCCGGATGTGCAAGGCGGAGTACCTGAACTACCTGCGTGTCCGCGAATGGCAGGACATCGTGGGCCAGTTGCGCCAGGTGCTGCGTACCCCGGCCGAGGGCGACCGGCGCGGCGGGCGACCGGCGCGGGACACGGCGGCCGGCGCGGACGCCGGCCAGGGTGACGGCCGCCGCACCGCCGACCTGCCGGAGGAGATCGACACCCCGAAGGTGCACCAGTCCCTGCTACCCGGCCTGCTGTCGCACATCGGTTTGAAGGACACCCAGAAGCACGAGTACCTGGGCGCGCGAGGAGCGAAGTTCGCCCTGTTCCCGGGCTCGGCCCTGTTCAAGAAGCCACCGCGGTGGGTGATGGCCGCCGAGCTGGTGGAGACCTCCCGGCTCTGGGGCCGGATCGCCGGCCGGGTCGAGCCGGAATGGGTCGAGCCGCTCGCGCAGCACCTGGTCAAGCGCAGCTACAGCGAGCCGCACTGGGAGAAGAAGCAGGCCGCGGTGATGGCCTACGAGAAGGTCACCCTGTACGGCGTCCCGCTGGTCACCTCCCGCAAGGTCAATTTCGGTCGGATCGACCCGGTGCTGAGCCGGGAGCTGTTCATCCGGCACGCCCTCGTCGAGGGCGACTGGCAGACCCACCACCAGTTCTGGGCGGACAACAAGCGGCTGCTGGCCGAGATCGAGGAGTTGGAGAGTCGGGCCCGACGCCGGGACATCCTGGTCGACGACGAGACCATCTTCGGCTTCTACGATCAGCGGATCCCGGCCGACGTGTCCTCCGGCCGACACTTCGACAGCTGGTGGAAGACGGCTCGCCGGGACAAGCCCGACCTGCTCACCTTCACCCGTGAACTGCTGGTCAACGACGGCCGGCCGGGGGTCGACGAGGACGACTACCCGGACGAGTGGCAGGCGCACGGGGTGAGTCTGCCGCTGACCTACCGGTTCGAGCCGGGTACGCCGACCGACGGCGTCACCGTGGACATCCCGTTGCCGCTGCTCAACCAGGTGCCGGCGGAGAGCTTCGACTGGCAGGTGCCGGGGCTGCGCGAGGAGACGGTGATCGCGCTGATCCGCTCGCTGCCCAAGGCGCTGCGCCGCAACTTCGTCCCGGTGCCGGACTTCGCCCGGGCCGCCCTGGCCGCGATCACCCCTGGCGAGGAAGGGCTGCTGGACGCGCTCACCCGGCAACTGCGCCGGATGACCGGGGTCACCGTGCCGCGCGACGCCTGGGAACCGGGCAAGCTCCCGGCGCACCTGCGGGTCACCTTCCGGGTGCTCGACGACGAGGACAAGCCGGTCGCCGAGGGCAAGGACCTGCCGGCCCTGCAACGCCAGCTCCGCCAGGAGGTACGCCAGGTCGTGGCGGCCGCCGCGCCGGAGGTGGCCCGCACCGGGCTGCGCGAGTGGAGCATCGGCACCCTGCCGCGGACCCTCGAGCAGGTCCGTGCCGGCTACGCGGTGACCGCGTACCCGGCGCTGGTCGACGAGGGCGCCACCGTCGGGGTGAAGGTGTTCGACTCCCCCGGCGAGGCGGAGGCGGCGCACTGGGCCGGCACCCGCCGACTGCTGCGGCTCACCGTGCCCTCCCCGGCGCGGTTCCTGCAGGGCCGGCTGAGCAACGAGGCGAAGCTCGCGTTGAGCCGCAACCCGCACGGCGGCGTGCAGGGGCTGATCGAGGACGCGGCGGGCGCGGCGATCGACCGGCTGATCGGCGAGGCCGGCGGGCCGGCCTGGGACGCCGACGGGTTCGCGGCGGTGCGGGAGAAGGTCCGTGCCGACCTGGTCGACACGGTGGTCGAGGTGATGGACCGGGTCCGCAAGGTGCTCGCCGCCGCGTACGTCGTCGAGCAGCGGCTCGGCGCCACCCGCAACCTGGCCGTGGTGGCCGCGCTGGCCGACATCCGCAAGCAGCTCGCCGGCCTGGTGCACGCCGGTTTCATCACCGAGACCGGGTACGCACGACTGCCCGACCTGCTGCGCTACCTCACCGCGATCGAGCGTCGGCTGGACCGGCTCGGGGGCAATCCGCAGCGGGACCGCCAGCAGCAGGACCGGGTCGCGGCCGTGCAGAAGGAGTACGACGACCTGCTGGCCGCACTGCCTCCGGCACGTCGACAGGAGACCGCGGTCCGGCAGATCCGCTGGATGATCGAGGAGCTGCGGGTGAATGTCTTCGCCCAGGCGCTGGGCACCCCGTACCCCGTCTCCGAGCAGCGGATCTACCGGGCGATGGACGACGCCGAGGGCCGCTGACCCGACTCCACTCGGGTCGGCGGCCGGCACCCCGCCGCGCCGATCTAGCCCCGCCGCGCCCGTCTAGCCCCGCCGCGCCCGTCTAGCCCGCCGCGCCCGTCTAGCCCGCCGCGCCCGTCTAGCCCTGCCGCGCCCGTCTAGCCCGCCGCGCCCGTCTAGCCCGCCGCGCCCGTCTAGCCCGCCGCGCCGATCTAGGGCAGATGGCTGCTACCTGATCTTCAGTGACGACGATCTGCCCTAGATCGGCGCGCGGCCGGCGGGTCGGGGCGCCGGCGCGGGCCGGCGCTGGACGGGTCAGTGTGCCTGGACGGAGAGGCCTCGGGAGGCCGGGACATTGCGGACCGAGCTGGTGAGCGCGGTGCTGCGGGACTCCGCGGCGGTGGGCGACCACCAGGCCCGGTTCTCCCGGTACCAGCGGAAGACCTCGGTCAGCCCGTCCTCGAACCGGATCTGCGGCTCGAAGCCGAGCTCCTCGGTGATCTTGCGGAAGTCGAGTGAGTAGCGCTGATCCTGCACCTTCCGGTCCGGTACGTGTCGGACCCGCTCCCAGCCGGCGCCGGCCAGCCGCAGGATCCGCTCGGTGAGCGCGCGGTTGGTCAGCTCGACGTCGCCGCCGATGTTGTAGACCTCGCCGGCGCGGCCCTTGGCCAGCACCAGCGCGATGGCCCGGCAGTGGTCGTCCACGTGCAGCCACTCACGGACCGCGCTGCCGTCGCCGTGCAGGGTGATGTCCTGGCCGGTGAGCAGACTCGTGACGAAGCGCGGGATGACCTTCTCGACGTGCTGGTACGGCCCGTAGTTGTTGGCGCAGCGGGTGATCGACACGTCCACGTCGTAGGTGCGCCAGTAGGAGCGGACCACGCAGTCGCTGGCCGCCTTCGAGGCCGCGTACGGCGAGTTGGGTTCCAGGACGCAGCGCTCGTCCCAGGAACCCTCACTGATCGAGCCGTACACCTCGTCGGTGGAGACGTGCACCACCCGGCTGACGCCGCTGCGGGCGCAGGCTGCCAACAGGTGGTGCGAGCCCATCACGTTGGTCTCGAAGAACGGCGCCGGGTCGTCGATCGAGCGGTCGACGTGCGACTCGGCGGCGAAGTGCACCACCGCATCGTGCCCGGGCACCACCTCGGCGAGCAGTTGCCGGTCGCAGATGTCGCCGCGGACGAAGGTCAACCGGGGGTGGGCCGCCGGCAGGTTGGCCCGGTCACTGGCGTAGGTCAGCTTGTCGATCACTGTGACGTCGCAGTGCTCGAACCCCACATAGCAGCCGCCGAGCAGACTCCGCGCGAAGTGCGACCCGATGAAGCCGGCGCCGCCAGTAACGAGGATCCTCATGTGTGGCCTCCCTGCCGGCGAGACGCGTCACCGGCGCCCTCTGCTGAGATGAATGAGGCTTTTGCCCCCGTGCAAGAACCCACCTTAGGTGACGGACATGCATACCGACGGTTATATTGCGCGCTTAATGACGAATTAACCCACCAGGTCGAAAACCGGACCCGATCAGCGGGGATCCACACCTGGGGGGAGGTCGTCGGAGTCGATTGCGGACTGTACGTAGTCGAGCAGGATCCGCCGCAGCTCACGACCCGCGTGGGTCGGTACGACGTCGCGCCGCCGGGCCACCGCGATGGTCCGGCGGACGCCGGGCGGCGCGAGCGGGGTGATCCGTACCCCCGGCCGGCGGGCCAGCACGATGCCGGGCACCAGCGCGATGCCCAGCCCGGCCTCGACGAAGCTGAGCACCGCGTCCATCTCGCCACCGTCCACTGCGAAAGTCGGCTCGAAGCCCGCCTCGCGGCAGGCCTGGATCGTCGCGTCGCGCAGGTCGTAGCCCTCCCGGAACATCACCATGGGCTGGTTGCGCAGGTCGGTGATGCGCAGCTCACCGGTGGGCGACGCCGTCGGCACCTCCCCCACCGAGGCCACCACCAGGCTCTCCCGCAGGATCGGGTCGACGCGCAGCCCGGGGTCGGCGCCCTGGGCCGGCATGATGATCAGCGCCAGGTCGAGGTCACCCCGGAGCAGGTTGCGCACGAGATCCTGGGACCCGCCCTCCTCGACCTGGAGGTCGACGGTGGGGTGCGCGTCGCGGAACCGGCGCAACACCGGCGGGGCGAGCGACGTGGCCAGGCTGGGAGTGGCGCCGAGTCGGACACGGCCGCGGCGCAGCCCGACCAACTCCTGGACCTCGCGGGTCGCGGTCTCCACGTCGGCGAGGATCCGGGTGGCCAACGGCAGCAGCACCTCGCCGGCCGCCGTGAGGGCGATGTTGCCCCTTATCCGTTCGAAGAGCGGGGCACCGAGGTCGGTCTCCAGGGCGTGAATTTGCTTACTCAGCGAGGGCTGGGTTATGCCAACGATGTCGGCGGCTTGGGTGAAATGTCGTACTTCGGCCACCGCTACGAAGTACCTGAGCTGATGGAGCTGCATCCAAATAGCCTACGGCTATCAACACTGCGACTTCGATGCATTGGACGACTGATCGAACTCCTCCTAGCGTCGAACCCGTGGTAATCACGAAAACTCGGTCGCCCATCCGTTCCAGCGTCGGTCTCAAGGCCGTGATGGCGGTGACGGGCATCCTGGTGGTGCTGTTCCTCATCGTGCACATGCTGGGAAACCTCAAGATCTTCACGGGCGAAACCTCGTTCGACCACTACGCGCACTGGCTGCGGGACATCGGCACGCCGCTGCTGCCCCACACCTGGTACCTGTGGATCCAGCGCGCCGTGCTCACCGTCGCCCTGGTGGCGCACATCGTCGCCGCGACCGTGCTGGCCCGGCGCGCACGCGCCGCCCGCCCGGTGAAGTACGCCCACCGCAAGAAGGTGCAGGGCAGCTACGCGGCCCGCACGATGCGCTGGGGTGGAGTGATCATTCTGCTCTTCGTGATCTACCACATCCTGGACCTGACCACCGGTCACCTGAACCCCCAGGGCGACGCCAGCAACCCCTACGGCAACGTGGTCGCCGACTTCGCACCGGAGCGCTGGTACGTCACGCTCTTCTACACCCTGGCGATCGTCACGGTCGGCTTCCACGTACGCCACGGCGCGTTCAGTGCGTTCCGCAGCCTGGGCCAGCAGACCCCGCAGGGCGAGCGTCGCGCGCGCGCCGCCGCACTGGTCCTCGCCGTCGCGCTCTGCGGCGGCTACCTGGTGGTCCCGTTCGCCGTACTCACCGGATTGGTGTCCTGACATGGAACTCTTCACCGAGGGCGACCCGATCGCCGACACCAAGGCTCCCGACGGCCCGATCGAGAAGCGCTGGGAGACCCGGCGCTTCGAGGCCAAGCTGGTCAACCCCGCCAACCGCCGCAAGATGACGGTGATCGTGGTCGGCACCGGCCTGGCCGGCGGCTCGGCCGCGGCCACGCTTGCCGAGCAGGGCTACCACGTCAAGTCCTACTGCTACCAGGACAGCCCGCGCCGGGCGCACTCGATCGCGGCGCAGGGCGGCATCAACGCCGCGAAGAACTACCGCAACGACGGCGACTCGGTGCACCGGCTCTTCTACGACACCGTCAAGGGCGGCGACTTCCGCTCCCGGGAGTCGAACGTGCACCGACTGGCCGAGGTCTCGGTCAACATCATCGACCAGTGCGTCGCCCAGGGCGTGCCGTTCGCCCGCGAGTACGGCGGCCTGTTGGACACCCGCTCCTTCGGTGGCGCCCAGGTGCAGCGCACCTTCTACGCCCGGGGCCAGACGGGCCAGCAGCTGCTGCTCGGCGCGTACCAGGCGCTGGAGCGGCAGATCGGCCTCGGCAACGTCGAGATGAACACCCGGCACGAGATGCTCGAGCTCGTCATCGTCGACGGCAAGGCCCGGGGCATCGTGGTCCGCGACCTCGTCAACGGCGAGATCAGCACCGAGATGGCCGACGCCGTGGTGCTCGCCTCCGGCGGCTACGGCAACGTCTTCTACCTCTCCACCAACGCCAAGGGCTGCAACGTCACCGCCACCTGGCGGGCGCACCGCAAGGGCGCGCACTTCGCGAACCCCTGCTACACGCAGATCCACCCGACCTGCATCCCCGTCTCCGGCGACCACCAGTCGAAGCTGACCCTGATGAGCGAGTCGCTGCGCAACGACGGCCGGGTCTGGGTGCCCAAGGCCAAGGGCGACGACCGCAACCCACGAGACATCGGAGAGGACGAGCGGGACTACTACCTGGAGCGGATCTACCCCTCCTTCGGCAACCTGGTCCCCCGGGACATCGCCTCGCGCGCCGCGAAGAACGTCTGCGACGAGGGCCGGGGTGTCGGGCCGACCAAGCTCGGCGTCTACCTCGACTTCGCCGACGCGATCAGCCGGCTGGGCCGCAAGGCCATCGAGGCCAAGTACGGCAACCTCTTCGAGATGTACGAGCGGATCACCGGCGAGGACCCGTACGAGGTACCGATGCGGATCTACCCCGCCGTGCACTACACGATGGGCGGCCTCTGGGTCGACTACGACCTCCAGTCGAGCATCCCGGGCCTGTTCGTGATCGGCGAGGCGAACTTCTCCGACCACGGCGCGAACCGTCTCGGCGCGTCCGCGCTGATGCAGGGCCTCGCGGACGGCTACTTCGTGCTGCCCACCACGATCGCCAACTACCTGGCCTCCGGTTCGCTCGACAAGGTCGACGCCAGCCACCCGGCGGCGGTCGAGGCGCAGGCCGACGTCGAGGACCGGATCCAGCGGCTGCTGGCGGTCAACGGCGACCGGACCGTGGACTCGTTCCACCGGGAGCTCGGCCAGATCATGTGGGAGCACTGCGGCATGGAACGCAGCGACGCCGGGCTGCGCAAGGCGATCAGCGAGATCCGCGCCCTGCGCGACCAGTTCTGGCAGCGGGTCAAGGTGTCCGGCACCGGCGAGGAACTCAACCAGTCGCTGGAGAAGGCCGGCCGGGTGGCCGACTTCTTCGAGCTGGCCGAGCTGATGTGCATCGACGCCCTGCACCGCGAGGAGTCCTGCGGCGGCCACTTCCGGGCCGAGCACCAGACCCCGGACGGCGAGGCACAGCGCGACGACGAGCGGTTCGCGTACGTGGCGGCCTGGGAGTTCACCGCCGCCGGTGAGCCCTCGATCCTGCACAAGGAAGACCTGAAGTTCGAATACGTCCACCCCACGCAGCGGAGCTACAAGTGAACCTGACCCTGCGCATCTGGCGCCAGAAGGGCCCTGAGGACAAGGGTCAGATGGTGACCTACCCGGTCGACGACGTGTCCCCGGACATGTCGTTCCTGGAAATGCTCGACGTGCTCAACGAGCGGCTGATCCTCGCCGGCGAGGACCCGGTGGCGTTCGACCACGACTGCCGCGAGGGCATCTGCGGCATGTGCGGTCTGATGATCAACGGCGACGCGCACGGACCGCAGCGCGGCACCACCGCCTGCCAACTGCACATGCGGCAGTTCAAGGACGGCGAGACGATCGACATCGAGCCGTGGCGGGCGCGAGCCTTCCCGGTCATCAAGGACCTGGTCGTCAACCGGAACGCCTTCGACAAGATCATCGCCGCTGGTGGTTACGTCACCGCGCCGACCGGCAGCGCACCCGAGGCGCACTCCACCCCGGTGGCCAAGGCCAACGCGGACGCCGCGTTCGAGTCGGCGGCCTGCATCGGCTGCGGCGCGTGCGTGGCGGCCTGCCCGAACGGCTCCGGCATGCTCTTCACCGCCGCCAAGCTCACCCAGCTCTCACTGCTGCCGCAGGGCCAGCCGGAGCGGTACACCCGGGTGATCGGCATGGTCGACGCGCACGACGAGGCCGGCTTCGGCGGCTGCACCAACGCCGGTGAGTGCACCTCGGTCTGCCCGAAGGGCATCCCGCTGAACACCATCGGCCGGCTCAACCGCGACTACCTCAAGGCCACCGCGAAGGGTGGCACCCCGGGCTCCTGAGGCCCGCCACCCCGACCGCCGTATCCCGCGCCTTGCCGGGGTACGGCGGTCCGCGTTTGGTCGCGGTGTGGGCTGGGGCGACCGTCCCCCCGCGCTCAGATCCACTCGACTTCGCTGATGTCGCGGTATCCCCGCAACGGGATACCGCGACATCAGCGAAACGGTGTCGATCACGCCGGCCCCGCGACGGGCGATGGGCGACGGCGGGGCCTGAATCGACCGGCTGCTGGTTCAACTCACCGTTCCCGGGTAGCAGTCGAGAGGACGGCGGCGAGAGGGGCGAGCGAACATGAAGGCGTTGACCTGGCAGGGCAAGCGGGACGTACGGGTCGAGGACGTGCCGGACCCCCGGATCGAGGAGCCGACCGACGCGATCGTGAAGATCACGTCGACCGCGATCTGCGGCTCCGATCTGCACCTGTACGAGGTGCTCGGGCCGTATCTGAAGCCCGGTGACGTCCTGGGCCACGAGCCGATGGGCATCGTCGAGGAGGTCGGGCCGGAGGTGACCGGACTCAAGCCGGGCGACCGGGTGGTGGTGCCGTTCAACATCGCCTGCGGCAGGTGCTGGATGTGCCGGCGCGAGCTCTATGCGCAGTGCGAGACCACCCAGGTCAGCGGCGAGGGCAAGGGCGCGGCCCTGTTCGGCTACACCTCGCTCTACGGTTCGGTGCCGGGCGGGCAGGCCGAGTACCTGCGCGTCCCGCAGGCCCACTTCGGGCCGATCAAGATCCCGCAGACCGGTGCCGACGAGCGCTACCTCTACCTGTCCGACATCCTGCCCACCGCCTGGCAGGCGGTGAAGTATGCGGACACCCCGCCGGGCGGCACCCTGGCCGTCTTCGGGTTGGGTCCGGTCGGGCAGTTCTGCGCGCGGATCGGCCGTCACCTCGGCGCGGGCCGGGTGATCGGGCTGGACCTGGTGCCCGAGCGTCTGGAGCTGGCTCGCCGGCACGGCATCGAGGTGCTCGACGTCCGCGACCTGTCCGACGTGCCGGGCGCGCTGATCGATCTGGTCGACGGGCGTGGCCCGGACGCGGTGATCGACGCGGTCGGAATGGAGGCGCACGGTTCGCCGGTGGGCAAGCTGGCCCACGCCGCCGTCGGGCTGCTGCCGGACAAAGTGGCCCAGGCGATGACCGACCGGGTCGGCGTGGACCGTCTCTCCGTCCTGCATGCCGCGGTCAAGGGGGTTCGCCGCGGTGGCACGGTGTCGGTGTCCGGTGTGTACGGCGGCGAGGCGGACCCGATGCCACTGATGGAGATGTTCGACCGGGGCATTCAGCTGCGGATGGGCCAGTGCCACGTGCGCCGGTGGACCGACGAGATCCTGCCGCTGCTCGCTGGCGACGACGACCCGCTGGGCGTGGAGGATCTGCGTACCCACCGGTTGCCGCTGGCCCAGGCGCCGCAGGCGTACGAGATGTTCCAGAAGAAGGAGGACGGCTGCATCAAGGTCGTGCTCGAACCGTGAGTCGGGTGGTGGTGGTCGGCGCGACCTGCGGCAACTCCTGTTCGGACCGGTCGGTGCGATGGGCGCCGCACTGCGCCGACGGCTCGGCTGACCTGTTCGGAACTGTTCGGGACTGTTCGAGGGCTTCGTGCGTCGATCACCTCGCCTAGGGTGGTGGGCCGGCAAGCGCTTCGGCGCTCCACGACGGGAGAGACAGTTGACTATCCGGCTGAACCGCAGGACCGCACTCGGGCTGGGCACCGTGGCCACCGCCGGCACAGTGCTCGGTGCCGCTGGCCCGGCGAGCGCCGCCGAGGGCACCGAGCCCGCCCCGACCACCCCTGCCCGGGCCGCCCGGCGGGTCGCCACCGTCTTCAGCAAGCACAGCGCCGAGGCCGGCGGCAACTGGCAGGCGTACGTCAGCGTGGCCGACCCGGCCGGCGCGCCGGTGGTCGCGGTGGCGGCCGACGCGGACCGGCGGATCGAGGCGTACAGCGTCAACAAGATCGCCGTCGCCACGGCGGTGCTCGACAAGGTCGACCGGGGGCTGCTCACCCTGGACCAGCGGGTCGAGGTGACCGCGGAGATCGTGGTGCCCGGCGGTGACGGCATCTTCAGCCTGGACGGCGCGTACCCGAGCAGTGTGACCCTCGGGCATGTGCTGGCCACCTTCCTGACGGTCTCCGACGACACGTCGGTGCGGCTGTGCGGCCTGGTCTGCCCGGCCGCCGAGATCAACTCCATCCTGGTCGCCAAGGGCTTCCCGAACACCCAGGTCCAGCTGGTCGCGAACCCGAACCGCTACTTCCTCGGCACCAGCACCCCCCGGGAGATGCACGACCTGCTGCGCGCCCTGGTCGGCGGGACACTGCTCTCCCCCGCCTCGACGACGTACATGCTGGGCCTGCTGCGTTCCCCGGTGGCGTTCACCGACGGCATCCGGCGCACCATGTCCTCCGACGAGCGGGCGCGGATCGCCACGAAGGCCGGCTGGTATGACGATGCCCGGCACGAGGCTGGTGTGATCTTCGACCGGGCCGGCGCGGCGGTGCTCACCTACGCGCTCTTCGCCGACGGGCAGGCCAACCCGGAGGACTTCGGCGCCACCCACCCGGCGGTCCAGGCCCGGGCCGCCATGGGCCCCAAGTTCCTGGCCGCGGTGGACCGCATCGCCGGCGCGGGCAAGACGTTCCGGATCACCTCCCGGCGTCCCAGCAACGGCGGCTAGGGCACACCCTGAACCCGTCCCCGGGTCGGTCGCCGCTGCCGGCGACCGACCCGGCGTGGCGACCGCCCAAGCACGGGTCGGCCCGGGTGACTACCGTGTAGGGCGGACACGTCGGAGGGACGGCAATGGCGCGAGCGCAGAGCACGGACGTCGAACGGTCGCTCGGGCGGCGGATGCGAGGCGCGGCCGGGCTGGCCGCGCTGGCGGGCCTGGCCTGGGTTGCCCGGGATGTCCCGGCGGCGCTCGGTGGCCGGCTCAGCGGGGCCCGAGCCGAACGGGCGGCCCGTTCGCCGCAGTTCCGCGAGGGCACCTTCCACAACCGGGCCGGCACCCGCACGATGGTCGCCGACCCGGGTCGCAACCTGCTCCGCGATCTGATCTTCGGCAAGCAGAAGCGGCGCCCGACCGCACCCGTGCCGCTGCTGCGCCCGAGCGCACCGGCGGCCGCTGACACCGCCGACGAGCTCAACATCATCTGGTACGGCCACGCCTCGACGCTGATCGAGATCGAGGGCCGGCGGGTGCTGCTCGACCCGGTGTGGAGCGAGCGGTGCTCCCCCTCGGGTCTGGTCGGCCCTCGCCGGCTGCACGAGCCGCCGGTACGCCTGGACGAGCTGCCCCCGCTGGACGCCATCCTGATCTCACACGACCACTACGACCACCTGGACATGCCCACCGTGCGGGCGCTGCTCGCCGGGCAGTCCGCGCCGTTCCTGGTGCCGCTGGGCGTGGGCGCGCACCTGGACCGCTGGGGCGTGCCGGCCGACCGGATCATCGAACTGGACTGGTCCGAGTCGCACCAGGTCGCCGGGCTGGAGATCACCGCCACCGCTGCCCAGCACTTCTCCGGCCGGGGGCTGCGCCGCGACGGCACGCTCTGGAGCTCCTGGGTGGTCGCCGGAGCCCGTCGCAAGGTCTTCTACACCGGCGACTCCGGCTACTTCGACGGATACGCGGCGATCGGGGCCGAGCACGGGCCGTTCGACGTGACGCTCATGCAGATCGGCGCGTACGACCGGGCCTGGCCGACGATCCACATGTTCCCCGAGGAGGCGGTCAGCGCCCACCTCGACCTGCGGGGCGGGCTGTTCGTCCCGGTGCACTGGGGCACGTTCAACCTGGCCCTGCACGACTGGTCCGAGCCCGTCAACCGGCTCTGGGCCGAGGCGAAGGCCCGCGATGTGCGGCTCGCCGTGCCCCGCCCCGGCGAGCGGGTCGTGGTCGACGAGCCGCCCGCCGTCGACGGCTGGTGGCAGGCCGTCGCCTGAGCCCAGGCCGCTCGGCGGCTCAGAGCACGAAGGCGTCGGTCCAGAGGGCACCGGAGCGGCCCGAGAGCGCGTCCAGCATGGCCACCGCCTGACCGTCGGTGAGCTGCGCGACGAAATCCACGATGGCCCGCCCCCGGGCCCGACCGATCCGGTCCGGGGTGCGCGGGTGCAGCTCCGCCTCGGCCAACTCGACGAGGTCGTGCAGGCGACGAGGCAGCCGGGACTCCTCCTCCGGGTCGAGCAGCCACTCCCAGAGCGCCTCGACCAGGGTGCCCAGCAGGCGGGCCTGGCCGCGTTGGTGCAGGGCGAGGTCGGGACGGGCCAGCACGAACCGGTGGTGGACGAACTTGAGCACCTGCACCTCGTGCCACTGGGCGCAGCCGAGCAGCACGTGCCCGGAGCGCACCGACGGCCGTTCGGTGACCGTGATCGCCTCGACGAAGCGGGTGGACCAGCGGGCGGAGAACCGCGCCACGTACTGCTCGGCCTCGATCGAGCCGTCGAACGGCATCGCCAGCAGCCCGTCGACCAGCTCCTCCCGGACGTGCTCGACGGCAGCGGCGAACGCGTCGTCGTCGGCGATCCAGGCGTCCTTGCGGTGCAGTTGCCGGCGCAGCCGCTCGATGGCCGCGCCGGGGCGCCGGGCCGCCGTGGCCAACGCCGCGTCGGTGATGGCCTTGAGCTGCCCACTGTCGCGCTGCCAGGCCATCAGCTCGGCGGACACCGCACCCTGCTGGAGCACACCGACCCGGTAGAAGTCCTCCACGTCGTGGATGGCGTACGCGATGTCGTCGGCGGTGTCCATCACCGACGCCTCCACGGTCTGCTGCCATTGGGGAATGCGGCCGGCGAACGGCTCCCGGGCCTGCCGCAGATCGTCGAGCTCGGTCCGGTACGCGCCGAACTTCGACGAGCCGGACTCGGGGTCGTCCGGCGGCGGCGTGGCCCCCCGCGGCGGCGGGTCCATCGTGCGCGGGTGCGGGTCGGGATGGTCCAGCCGGGTCCACGGGTACTTCAGCAGCGCCGCGCGGACCGCGGCGGTCAGATCCAACCCGGTGGTGGCCGCGCCCCGGATCTCGGTGCTGGTGACGATCCGGTACGACTGGGCGTTGCCCTCGAAGCCGTCACTGAGGCCCAGCCGCTGCCGGGCGAGCCGGTCCAGCACCCGCTCCCCCAGGTGCCCGAACGGCGGGTGGCCGAGGTCGTGGGCGAGCGCTGCGGCCTCCACCACGTCCGGGTCGCAGCCGCCGAGCTTGTCCAGCAGGTCGCGCCACCGCTCGTCGGCGGTCAGCCGTTCGGCGATCGAGCGGGCCACCTGGGCGACCTTCAGGCTGTGCGTGAGTCGGTTGTGCACCAGCAGGCCGGAGCCGACCGGGCTGATCACCTGGGTGACGCCGCCGAGGCGGGCGAAGAACGGCGAGCCGACGATCCGGTCCCGGTCGGCGCGGAACGGGTCGGCGGCGAGGTCACCGAGGGCCCGGGCGCTGCCGCCGAAGAGCCGCCGGGCGCGCGGCTCCGCAGGTTTTTCCATGATCGCCACGCTAGCGCAGGCCGGGCGGGGCCGTGGCGGCTCGCCCCGGCCGGGCGCGGCGACAGCGCCGTGGGCCGCCCGGCACAATGCAGGGCGGTACCCGCTCTGTGAAGGCGGATCAAGTCGAAGGCGGATCGAGATCGTGACCCAGTCTGTTCATCAGCGGATCGCCGACGAGCTCGGCGTGGCCGAGCGTCAGGTGCGGGCGGCCGTTGACCTGCTCGACGGCGGCGCCACCGTGCCGTTCATCGCCCGTTACCGCAAGGAGGCCACCGGCCTGCTCGACGACACCCAGCTGCGCACCCTCGAGGAGCGGCTGCGCTACCTGCGGGAGCTGGATGAGCGGCGGGCCGCGGTGCTCGAGTCGATCCGCGGCCAGGGCAAGCTCGACGAGGCCCTCGAGGCGCAGATTCTGGCGGCCGACTCGAAGTCCCGGCTGGAGGACATCTACCTTCCGTACAAGCCCAAGCGCCGGACCCGGGCACAGATCGCCCGCGAGGCGGGGTTGGCGCCGCTGGCTGAGACGCTGCTGGCCGACCCCACCCAGGACCCGAAGGCCACCGCCGCCGGGTTCGTCGATGAGGAGAAGGGCGTCGCCGACGCCGCCGCCGCGCTGGAGGGCGCCCGGGCGATCCTGATCGAGACCTTCGCCGAGGACGCCGACCTGATCGGCACGCTGCGCGAGCAGATGTGGTCGCGGGGCCGGCTGGTTTCCCGGGTACGCGAGGGGCAGGAGAGCGCCGGCGCGAAGTTCGCCGACTACTTCGACTTCTCCGAGCCGTACCCGAAGCTGCCCTCGCACCGCATCCTGGCCATGTTCCGGGGCGAGAAGGAGGGCATGCTCGACCTGACCATGGCCCCGGAGGAGGCCGGCGAGGCGGACGCCGTCCCGGCCGGTCCGAGTCGGTACGAGGGGGCCATCGCCGGCCGGTTCGGCGTGTCCGACGCCGGCCGCCCGGCCGACCGCTGGCTGACCGACACGGTCCGTTGGGCGTGGCGCACCCGGATCCTCATCCACCTCGGCGCGGACCTGCGGGTGCGGCTGTGGCAGGCGGCCGAGGAGGAGGCGGTACGGGTCTTCGCCACCAACCTGCGGGACCTGCTGCTCGCCGCGCCGGCCGGCACCCGGCCCACGATGGGGCTGGACCCGGGCCTGCGTACCGGCGTGAAGGTTGCCGTGGTGGACGCGACCGGCAAGGTGCTCGCCACCGACACCATCTACCCGCACGAGCCACGCCGGCAGTGGGACGCGTCGGTCGAGACCCTCGCACGGCTCGCCGCCACGCACGGCGTGGAGCTGGTGGCGATCGGCAACGGCACCGCCTCGCGGGAGACGGACAAGCTCGCCGCCGACCTGATCGCGCGGCACCCGCAGCTCAACCTGACCAAGGTGATGGTCTCCGAGGCCGGCGCGTCGGTCTACTCGGCCAGCGCGTACGCCTCACAGGAGCTGCCCGGGATGGACGTGTCGCTGCGCGGCGCGGTGTCGATCGCCCGTCGGCTCCAGGACCCGCTCGCCGAGCTGGTCAAGATCGACCCACGGTCGATCGGGGTCGGGCAGTACCAGCACGACCTGTCCGAGGTGAAACTGTCCCGGTCGCTGGACGCGGTGGTCGAGGACTGCGTCAACGCGGTCGGCGTGGACGTCAACACGGCCTCCGCGCCGCTGCTGACCCGGGTCTCCGGGATCGGCGCGGGGCTGGCCGAGAACATCGTGCTGCACCGGGACGCCAACGGGCCGTTCCGATCCCGGTCCGAGCTGAAGAAGGTGGCGCGGCTCGGCCCCAAGGCGTTCGAACAGTGCGCCGGCTTCCTGCGCATTCCCGACGGGGACGACCCACTGGACTCCTCCAGCGTGCACCCGGAGGCGTACCCGGTGGTCCGCCGGATCCTCTCCACCACCGGCCAGGACCTACGTTCGGTGATCGGTAAGAGCGGCATTCTGCGCGGGCTGCGGGCGACCGACTTCGTCGACGAGCGGTTCGGCCTGCCCACCGTCACCGACATCCTCGCCGAGTTGGAGAAGCCGGGACGTGATCCCCGGCCCGAGTTCCGCACCGCCACCTTCGTGGAGGGCGTGGAGAAGATCGGTGACCTGACGCCGGGCATGGTGTTGGAGGGCGTCGTCACCAACGTGGCCGCGTTCGGCGCGTTCGTGGACGTCGGGGTGCACCAGGATGGATTGGTGCACGTCTCGGCGATGTCCCGGACGTTCGTCAAGGACCCCCGCGAGGTGGTGAAGTCCGGTGACGTGGTCCGGGTGCGGGTGCTCGACGTGGACGTACCCCGCAAGCGGATCTCACTGACCTTGCGCCTGGACGACGAAGCCGGCGCGGCCGAGCGAGGTCGCCCCCGGGCCGAGGCGGGCGCGGCCCCCGATGGCGCCCGGGACGGACAGGGCGGCCGCAGGGGCCAGGATGGACGCGGAGGGCCGGCGCAGCGCGGCGCCCAGGGCGGCCGGGACCAGCGCGGCGGGCAGGGTGCGCGCAGCGGTCAGGGTGCGGGCAGCGGGCAAGGCGGACGCGGCGGCCAGGGTGCCGGCAACGGCCAGGGCGGACGCGGCGGCCAGGGTGCCGGCAACGGCCAGGGCGGACGCGGCGGCCAGCAGCAGGGCCGTGGCGGCGGGTCCGCACCGGCCAACGACGCGATGGCGGACGCCCTGCGCCGCGCCGGACTGGCCTGACCGTTTCAGCCGAAGGCCCGACGCTGACGGAGGCTCGATCACCCTTGCCCGGTGGTCGGGCCTCCGGCCGCTATGGAGCTGACGTCGTGAACGGATCGCGGTTCGACGCTGCCAACGACTCAGCTCCATAGGCACGGCGGCCCGGCCGGGCGGGCCAGGGCAGGCGACGGCGATCTGTGGCGCGATCGCCCCGCGCAGAGCGCCGGAGCGCGGGGCGGGCGCCATCGGGGTGGGTCGCGCTCGCGGGCGTACCGTCGGGGACGTGAGTGAGCGGGACGGCCGGGAGTGGCGGGAGCGGCAGCGGCAGGCGGTGCGGGCGCACGCCGACGCGGACGCGCGGCGGCGGGCCGCCGAGCAGGCGGAGGCGGCGGAGCTGGTGGCCTGGTTCGTGGCCGAGGCGACCCGGCGCGGGCTGCCGACCACCCGGTTGAGCGCCCGGGGGTACGACGGACGTGGGCGTTACCGGACCCGGCTGACCGGCTGGTACGTGGACCGGGCCGAGACCCGGGCGGTGGACGTGACCGGTCGGTTCCACCTGCTGACCGTGCCGGGCGGCCTGCGCGCCCGACTGTTCGGCGTCGACCCGGAGCCCAGTCCGGCGCCGATGGTCCTCGGGGCGGGCGGCCGGGACGGCGAGTCGATGCCCCTGCGGACCCTGCTCACCCGGCTACTGGGCGACGGGACCGGCGGGCCAGGTTCCACCACCAGAGCCGCTGCGCCAGGAGAGTGAGCAGCCCCGCCAGGACGATCGCGGACAGGTTGATCACCAGCTGGAGGGCTGACCCGGCCGCCTCGTCCCACACGCCGTAGGAGGCGGCGACCGCCACGTTCGCCGCGGCCGGGACGGTGGTCACCGAGATCAGCACCCCGACCAGGCTGCCCGACTTCTTCGAGGTCAACGAGAGCATGCCCGCCACGCCGGCGAGCAGGCCGACCACCCAGGAGAGGGCGTCCGGCCGCCAGATGAAGTCGGTCAGCGGTCGCTCGGCGAGCAGCATCTCCTTGCTGACCAGGCCGGCGGCGGTCAGCGCCCAGGTGCTCAGCGCTGTCGCCACCATGGCCGCCAGGAAGCCGACCACGAGGGCCTGCACCGACCGGCCGATCACCCCGAGCCGGAAGCGCAGCAGCGCCACGCAGAGAGCGGCGAGAGGGCCGAACTCCGGGCCGACCACCATCGCCCCGACGATGAGGATCGGCTGGTCCAGCAGCACACCGATGCCGGCGATCATGGTGGCCACCACGATCAGCACCAGGTAGGTGCCGGACAGCTCGGTCTGCTCACCGGTCTTCGCGGCGATCTCGTCCCAGACCACCGCGTCCGCGCCGCTGCCGGGGGCCCGGCGCGCGGCCTGGTCAGCCGCCGCCGAGATGGTCAACTCGACATCCTCGGCGGCGATGCCACCGCTGGTGTCCACACCGATCCGCTGCAACCCCTGGAACACCCGGTCGGCGCTCTCCCGCACCACGTCGCAGAGGATGAGATCACCCTGCGGCTGCCGGGCAGCGCCAGGAAGCACAGCCAGGTGGGTCACCCCCGCCTCGGCTGTCAGCAAGTCGACGACCTCGGTTGATCGGTCCGCCGGGACGATCACCCTCAGGTGCAGCACTCGTTCTCCCTGGTGTGGACGATTTGCGCTCGCGCGGGCGGCAGCACTCTACCGGCTGCGTCAGGTGGTTCGGCGAACCACGAGGGCCGATCGGGTTGATTTGGCGCAGAAATGGCGAAACCGCTCACGCGTGCTCATAGCCCTTGCTACAACCATTTTGGGCTTTTCTCATGACCGATCGGAGGCGTCGTCCGTGGACCTGATTCACCAACGTCCGCCCGTGGCGCCGCGCAGCGGTGGCCCGGCCGTGACCGATCCGGTCTTCCTCTCCCCTCCGGACATCGGTGAGCTGGAGGAGTCGTACCTGCTCCGGGCCATTCGTGCCGGCCGCTTCGACCCGGACGGGCCGGAGCTGGGCGCGTTCGAGCGGGAGGTCGCCGCGCGGGTCGGCGTCGGGCACGCGCTGGGGCTCGCATCCGGCACCGCCGCGCTGCACCTGGCGCTGGTCGCCGTCGGCGCCGGGCCGGGCAGCGTGGTGGTGGTCCCCACCCTCACGTTCGCCGCCACCGCGAACGCGGTCACCTACACCGGAGCCGAACCGGTCTTCGTGGACTGCGACGCGGCCACCGGCAACCTCGACGTCGACCTGCTGGCCGACCTGCTCGGTCGGCTCGCCGACGCCGGCCGCCGGGTCGCCGCCGTGCTGACCGTGGACATCAACGGCCGGTGCGTCGACTACGACCGGCTGTTGCCGCTCTGCGCGGCCACCGGTGTACCGGTGGTGGAGGACGCCGCGCAGGCGCTCGGCTCCACCTACCGGGGCCGGTGCGCCGGCACCTTCGGTCAGGTCGGGATCTACTCGTTCAGCCACAACAAGGTGATGACCACCTCGGCCGGGGGGATGCTGGTCTCCGACGACGCCGCGCTGGTCGCCCGGGCCCGACACCTGGCCACCCAGGCCCGCGAACCGGTGCCGCACTACGAGCACAGGGACGTCGGCTACAACTACCGGCTGAGCACACTGCTCGCCGCCCTCGGCCGGGCCCAGCTCGGCCGACTGGACACGATGATCGCCCGCCGGCGGGCCCTGCGGGACCGGTACGACCGGCTCTTCGCCGCCGTGCCGGGCACCCGGATCCTCGGTGCCGGCGACACGGGCTCGAACTGCTGGCTGACCTCGGTGGTCATCGAGCCGGAGCGGGCCGGCTGGCACGCCGGACAGCTCGCCGAGCACCTGGCCGGCCGGGGGGTGGAGAGCCGCCCGATGTGGAAGCCCATGCACCGCCAGCCGGTCTACGGCGACCGGCAGGTCGCCCTCACCGGGGCCGCCGACGAGCTCTTCGCCACCAGCCTCTCCCTGCCCAGCGGCTCCGCGCTCACCGACGACCAGGTGGACCGGGTGTTCGCGGCGATCACCGAGTTCCTGGACGGCCGTCGGTGAGCCGCCACGCCCAGCGTTACGACAGCGGCAAGCGCGTGCTGGACGTGATCGTGGCCGCCGTCGGGCTGGTCCTGGCCACACCGATCCTCACCGCGGTGGCACTGGCCGTCCTGGTCACCATGGGCCGGCCGGTGCTGTTCCGGCAGGCCCGACCGGGTCGGCACGGACGGCTGTTCCGGCTGGTCAAGTTCCGCTCGATGACCATCGGGGGCGAGGACGGCGCGCCGGCCAACGACGCCGCTCGGCTCACCCGCTTCGGCCGATGGCTGCGCACCACCAGCCTCGACGAGCTACCGCAACTGTGGAACGTGCTGCGCGGCGAGATGAGCCT
The DNA here is from genome assembly GCF_036906815.1 of Micromonospora sp. CPCC 205539. Taxonomy (NCBI): domain Bacteria; kingdom Bacillati; phylum Actinomycetota; class Actinomycetes; order Micromonosporales; family Micromonosporaceae; genus Micromonospora; species Micromonospora sp. CPCC 205539. The sequence continues at coordinate 125,638 of NZ_JBAKHW010000011.1, forward strand.
GGTCGGGCCGCGCCCGCTGCTGCCGGCGTACCTCACCCGGTACACCCCGGAGCAGTTCCACCGGCACGACGTCCGTCCCGGCATCACCGGGCTCCAACAGGTGTACGGGCGCAACGCCCTGACCTGGGAGGAGCGCTTCGAGCTCGACGTGCGGTACGTGCGGACCCGCTCACTCCGGCTGGACCTGCGGATCCTGGCCCGCACGGTGTACACCGTGCTGCGTCGGGAGGGAATCACCGCGACCGGAGCGGCCACCGCGCACGAGTACCTCGGCTTGCCCGAACTGGCCTCCGCCGGCACGGGCCCGGCACGGGCGGGGCACCGGACGTGAGCGTGGACCTCGTCATCGTCGGCTGCGGCGGACACGGCCGGGAAGTGCTCGGCATCGTCCGGGCCATCAACGCCGCTGCCGACGCCGGCCCGGTGTGGCGGGTACGCGGTTTCGTCGACGATCAGCCCAGCGAGGTGAACCTGAAGCGGGTGCAGCGGCTGGACGTTCCGTTCCTGGGCAGCACCGCCCGACTCGCCGAGCAGCCCGCCGGCACGTACCTGGCGCTCGGCATCGGGGACCCGTCCGCCCGACGGACGGTGGACGAGCGGCTGGCGCCGTACCGGCTGCCGGCGGCGGTGCTGGTGCACCCGGACGCCACGGTCGGGCCGGACGCCGTCTACGGCGAGGGACTTCTCGCGTTCCCCGGTGCCAGGGTCACCACCAACGTCGCGCTGGGTCGGCACGTGCACCTCAACCAGAACAGTGCCGTGGCGCACGACTGCGAGGTGGGTGACCACGTCTCGGTCAATCCGCTGGGCGCGGTCTCCGGCGACTGCTGGCTGGGTGACGGTGTGCTGATCGGCGCGGGGGCGGTGGTGTTGCAGAAGCTGCGGGTGGGTGCCGACGCCACCGTGGGCGCCGGGGCGTGCGTGGTCCGGGACGTGCCGGCCGGCACCGTGGTCAAGGGAGTTCCGGCCCGGTGAACGCGGTCGACGCCACCGGCAGCCCCGGCTCGGGCCACCCGCTCGGCACCCGCCGGCTGCGCGTCGCGGTGCTGGTCAAGACCAACGCCGGTGGGATGTGGCTGCTGCCGCAGGTCGAGGAGCTGCGACACCGGGGGCACGAGGTGACCGTCGTGCTGCCCCCCGGGTCCGGCCGGCTCACCGACGAGCTGGAACGCCGTGGCCTCGAGGTGCTCGCGTCGCCGTACGACTTCACGCTGGGCCGCTCCGCGCCGCTCGGGCTGCTGCGGCTGCGCGCACTCCTGCGGCGGATGCGCCCCGACGTGGTGCAGTACCACCTGATCGCCTCGGCGTACGCCGTGCGGCTGGCCACCCTGGGCCTGCCGGTGCGCCGGGTGCACATGGTGGCCGGCCCGGCGTACCTCGAGTCCCGGCTGGTCCGGTCGGTGGAGCGGTTTCTGTGGCGGCTGGACGACGTCCTGATCTGCGGCTGCCGGTACGCCTCCGCGCGGTACGAGGAGCTGGGCTGCCCGCCGCAGCGGCGTCCGGTCGCCGTCTACGGGGTGGACACCGACTCGTTCAGCCCGGACGCCACCGGCCCGGACCAGCGGGCGAAGCTCCGCGCCGAGCTGGGCATCGACCAGGACGCGTTCCTGGCGGTGATGATCTCCCACGTCTATCCACCCAAGCGTCTCGTGCACGCCGGCCGGGGCGTGAAGGGGCACGACGTGCTGCTGGCCGCCTGGCGGACGTTTCGTCGCCGACAACCGGACGCGCACCTGCTGCTGGTTGGGGGCGGCTGGACGGCGGCCGGGGAGAGCTACCGGCGGCAGCTCAGCGAGCGTTTCGGCGTACCCGGTGATCCCGGGGTGACCTGGGTGGAGTCGGTGCCGGACGTCCGACCCTGCTACGCCGCCGCGGACGTCAGCGTCTCTCCGTCGCTCTGCGACGGCCCGGGCGCGGCGGTGGAGGCTGGCTCGATGGGCGTGCCGAGCATCGTGAGCGCGGCGGGCGGCCTGCCCGAGGCGGTCACCGAGCGCTCGGGCTGGGTGGTTCCGCCGGGTGATCCGACGGCGTTGGTGGACGCGCTGGGCGCCGCGTACCGCAACTGGGTCGGTGGCACGCTCACCCTGCGCGGCCGGCTGGCCCGCCGGCACGTGCTGACGTCCTTCGACGACCTGCGCGCGGCGGCCGAGGTGGCGGACATCGTCGAGGACGTGGCGGCCCGCCCGCATTGAGCACGACGGTGGCGGCCGGTGGCCGGTCCCGCCGGACCACCGACCGCCCTTGGTGGTGCCTCAGTGTCGGATGCCGGCCCAGTCGTGGTGCCGGCGCACGGTGGAGAGGATGAAGTCGACCACCCGCCGGGACGTGTCCGGCACCTGGTAGTCGACCGGGCAGGGCACTCCCTGTGCGGCGACCTGGGCCACCGTCACCTCGATGGCCTCGACCACGCCCTGCGGGTCGAGACCGGTCATGATGATGCCGCCGGCGTCGAGCGCCTCGGGGCGTTCGATCGACTCGCGCAGGGTCACGGCGGGGAAGCCGAGGATGGCGGCCTCCTCGCTGATCGTCCCGCTGTCGGACAGGGTGCAGTACGCCTTGGTCTGCAGGTGTACGTAGTCGAGCAGGCCGAACGGCTCATGGAAGGCGATGCCGTCCAGCGCGGTGGCGTCCGGTGCCAACGCCTCCAGCCGCTTGCGGGTGCGCGGGTGGGTGGAGACCAGCACCGGCAGGCCCCATCGGTCGCGTACGGCGACCAGGCAGTCGAGCAGTTGGCGGAGCCGCTCGGGGCGGTCCACGTTCTCCTCCCGGTGCGCGCTGACCAGGAAGTAGCGGCCCCGGTCGAGTTCCAGTTGGCGCAGGATGGCCGAGCTGGCGATGGGGCCCCGGTAGTGGTCGAGGACCTCGCGCATCGGTGAGCCGGTGTGCAGGATCCGGCGCGGGTGCAGGCCCTCGGCCAGCAGGTTGCGGCGGGCGTGTTCGGTGTAGACGAGGTTGAAGTCGGCCACGTGGTCGACCAACCGGCGGTTCGTCTCCTCCGGCACGTTGAGGTCGAAGCAGCGGTTGCCGGCCTCCATGTGGTAGACGGGCACCCGCATCCGGCGGGCCATCAGCGCGGCGATGCAGCTGTTGGTGTCGCCGAGCACCAGCAGCGCGTCCGGCCGCAGCTCGGCCAGCGCGGCCTCCATGCCGACCAGCACCCCGCCGAGCACCCGGCCCAACGAGGACGTGTCGACCCGGAGGAAGCGGTCCGGCTCACGCAGGCGCAGCTCCGTGAAGAACACCTCGGAGAGCGCCGTGTCCCAGTTCTGCCCGGTGTGCACGAGCACGTGGTCGACGGTCTCGTCCAACCTGCTGAGCACCCGCGACAGTCGGATGATCTCGGGGCGAGTGCCGACGACGGTCATCACCCGGGTCATGTGGTCTCCCTCCGCACACGGCTCACTGGACGCCCGCCGGCATCCGGTGCTCGACGTCGACCGGCTCGGGCCAGGTGTCCGGCCGCTCCGGGTCGAACAGCTCGTTGGTCCAGAAGAGGGTGAGCAGCTCGTCCGTGCCGGTGTTGGTGAGGTTGTGCGCCCACATGGTCGGCATGTCGATCACCACCGGTTCGTCGCCGCTCACCGGGAACCGGACGACCTCGGTGTCGCCGATCCGGCGCAGGCTGATCTCGGCGGTGCCACGCAGCACCACGAACCGCTCCACCTTGGCCAGGTGGAAGTGCTCGCCCCGGGTGATCCCGGGTCGGGTGGTGGAGCTGAAAGTCTGCCCCGTACCCCCGTGCGTCTTCACCGTCTCGACCAGCGCTCCCCGGGCATCGGCCCGGGTGGGCAGGGCGAGCGGGTAGTGCGCCGGAAAGCAGTGCGACCGGTAGGTGTTGAACAGCCGCACGTCGTGCCGGTCGCGCAGCGGCGGGATCTCGCCGGTGCGGTAGGTGCCGGCGTACGCGGCAAGCTGGTCGGCGAGGGCGCGGACCCCGATCCGCAGTGCCGGCATGGCCGGATCCCACGAGCCGCCTTCGGGCACCCCGGCCAGGCGGGCCGCCGCGTCGGTGACGTGGACCAGGTCCATCTCCCGGTCGCCGTGCACCTCCGGCTGGCCGCCCTCGGCGAGCACCCGGCAGAACGTGGCGACCGCCGAGTTGTACCACGGTCGGCCGTGCTCGCCGTAGAGGTTGGGCAGCAGCAGGTCGTCGAGGGGCACACCGCTGGCGCCGAGGATGGCGGCCGCGGTGGCCTTCGCGTCGCCGTACAGGGTGCCGTTGCCGGCCTGCACCGAGTTGGCGTAGACCACCTTGGCCGGCGGCTCCGCGCAGGCCCGCAGGCCGTTGGCGAGTTGGGCGGCGAGCTGGACGTTACCGGCGGCCACGTCGGCCGGCTCGCCCCGGTTGACCCCGGCCAGGTGCAGCACCCGGTCCACTCCGGCGACCTTCTGGGCGACCACCGCCGGGTCGGCGAGGTCGGTGCGGCTGATCACCGTCGGTGCGGGCCAGCCGAGGGCGTGCAGCAGGACCCGCACGTGCCAGCCGACGAAGCCGCCCGCGCCGGTGACGGCGAGCCTCAGCATGCGAGGGCCGGGTCGCGCAGGGCCAGCTCCGCCCGGATCTCGGGCAGCGTCTTCAGCAGCTCCACCACCTCGGGTACGCCGAGCCGGGTCGCGTTGGCCGAGTTGAAGTCCTCGGGGGGCACCTCACCCAGCTCGCCCTCGGAGACGTACAGCGCGTAGTTGAGGTCGCGGGCGTCCAGCGGCACCCGGAAGAAGTCGCCGAAGTCGTCGGCCTGGGCCAACTCCTCCCGACTCGCGAGGGTCTCGTGCCACTTCTCGCTGTGCCGTACGCCGATCACCTCGAGCTTGAACGGCACGCCGAAGAGCTGGCACACCGCTTCGGCGAGGTCGCTGATCGTGCAGGCGGCGGCCTTGCGGATGAACACGTCGCCGGGCCGCGCGTTGTGGAACGCGTGCTCGACGAGGTCGACCGAGTCGGCGAGCGACATCAGGAACCGGGTCATGGTGGGGTCGGTGACCGTGGGGGCCTGGCCGGCCTTGATCTGCTCGATGAAGAGCGGAATCACCGAGCCGCGGGAGTACATGACGTTGCCGTACCGGACGCAGGACACGGTGGTCGCGCTGTTGGGGTTGTTCCGGGAGTACGCCTGGGCGACCTTCTCCATGAGCGCCTTGCTCATGCCCATCGCGTTGACCGGATAGACGGCCTTGTCGGTGCTGAGCACCACCACCGAGCTGACCCCGTTCTGCGCGGCGGCCTCGACCACGTTGCCGCTGCCGAGGATGTTGGTGCGGACCGCTTCGAGGGGGAAGAACTCGCAGGACGGCACCTGCTTGAGCGCCGCCGCGTGGAAGACGAAGTCGACGCCCCGGGTGGCGCGCAGCACGGTGTCGATGTCGCGGACGTCGCCGACGTGGTAGCGGACCCGCTCGTCGCCGAGGGCCCGCCGCATGGCCTCCTGCTTGGCCTCGTCCCGGCTGAGGATCCTTACCTCTCCGACGTCTCGGGCGAGGAGTCGCCGCGCCATGGTCTGTCCGAACGATCCGGTTCCACCGGTGATCAACACCCGACGGCCCGCGGTCTTCACGCTCATTGATTCTCCCGTCCGCCGCCAGGCGGAAGCCCCGCCGGATACGGCATTCGGGTCAACGAGGCCTCTGAGCACCGGATACGCCGTTTGGGCTGAAACACACCAAACAAGATGCTAATGGCCAGTAAGCACGTGACCGGACATCCAGGAGACGGTCTGCTCCAGCCCGGAGCGCAGGGCCACCGGACGCACCGACGGGAACAGCTCCCGCAGCCGGGAGCAGTCGGCCTGCGAGTCGCGGACGTCACCCGGGCGCGGCGGCTCGTGCACCACGGGCAGCGGTCGGCTGAGGATGTCCTCCAACTCGGCGATCAGGTCGAGCAGGGAGATCCGCGCGCCGAAGGCGAGGTTCACCACGTCGGTGGTGGTCACCCGACGGACGATCGCGTCGACGATCACCGAGGTCACGCTGCCGACGAACGTGAAGTCGCGGGTCTGCCGGCCGTCGCCGTGCACCCGCAGCGGCTCGCCAGCGAGCGCGGCCGTGACGAACCGGGGCAGCACGGCCGCGTACGCGTGGTGCGCCGCCTGCCGGGGACCGAACACGTTGAAGAACCGGAACGGCAGCACGGGCAGGCCGTAGCAGGCGGAGTAAGCGACGGCGTACGCCTCGGCGGCCAGTTTGGAGACCGCGTACGGCGAGACCGGGACCGGGCGCAGTCCCTCCTGCCGGGGCAGCACCGGGTTGGCGCCGTACACCGACGAGGAGGAGGACAGGATCACCTGCCGTACGCCGTGCCGGCGGGCCGCCTCCAGCACCATCAGCGTCCCGGTGGCGTTGGCGTGGTGGCTCTGCAGTGGTTGGTCGATGGAGCGCGGCACCGAGCCGAGCGCGCCCAGGTGCACCACGCTGGCCGCGCCGGCGAGCGCGTCGTCCAGCAGGTCCGGGTCGAGCACGCTGCCCTGGAACAGGCGGGCCGGCAGCCCGTCCAGGTTGTCCAGCAGCCCGGTGGAGAGGTCGTCGACGATTACCACCTCGCTCACCTGCGGAACCTCGCCGAGCGCCCGTACGAGGTTCGCGCCGATGAAGCCGGCACCCCCGGTCACCACTACCTTCAACGTGTCTCCCCGGTCGGTCCGGCCCCCGGCCGACCCGGCGGCACGATGCCAGCCCGGCGAGCCTGAGGACGTGGCCGCGCGGCGACCACAGTGGGACAACGACGGCTCTAGCCACAAGTCACGTGAAACGGACCGGACGTCGCGTGTCTTTCGATCCCGTCCGCCCGTTGTCCGCCCTGATGGGCGAGTCGAGGTCGACGGGAGCGCCGAGCGCATGCGAATCGGACTGATCAGTCAGTGGTACCCGCCGGAGAGCACCTTCGTGCCGGGTCAGCTCGCCGCGGAGCTGGCCCGTCGGGGGCACGAGGTCCGGGTGTTGACCACCTTCCCGAGCCTGCCGCTCGGACGGACCTACCCGGGCTGGCGGCAACGCTGGAACCACCAGGCAACCAACCGCGGGGTGACCGTGCGCCGGGTGCCGGCGTACCCGAGCCACGACCGGTCCGGCCTGCGCCGGGCGGCCAGCTATCTCTCCTTCGCCGCCACCAGCACGGTGGCCGCGCTGCGCTACCTGCGCGGCGTCGACGCGATCTACGTCTACCACCCGCCACCCACCTCGTACGTCCCCGCCGGGCTGCTGCGTACGCTGCGGGGCGTCCCGGCGGTCCTGCACGTGCAGGACCTGTGGCCCGAGTCGGTCACGGCGTCCGGGATGGCCCCGTCGGGGCTCGCCGGGCGGGCGCTGGACGTGATCCTCAGCGGCACGATGCGCCGCATCTACCGGCGGTGCGCCGGGGTCGCGGTGATCGCGCCGGCGATGGCCGAGCAGTTGGTCGAGCGAGGCGTCGATCCAAGCGCGCTACGCACCGTCTTCAACTGGACCGACGAGGTGCTGTTCCGCCCCGTACCGGCGACCGACGAGGCCCGGGCGACGATCGGCCACCGGGGCCGGACCACGGTGATGTTCGCCGGCAATCTGGGGTTGCTGCAGGGTGTCGACGTGGCGATCCGGGCGGCGGCGGCCGTGCCGGACGCGGTGGACCTGGTCTTCGTGGGCACCGGACTGGGCGCGGAGCAGGCCCGCAAGCTCGCGGACGAGTTGGGCGCGGGCAACGTCCGGTTCCTCGGTCAGCGTCCGGCCGCCGAGATGGCCGAGCTGTACGGCGCTGCCGACTACCAGCTCGTCATGCTGCGCGACCTCCCGTGGCTGCGCGGGACGGTGCCCTCGAAGTTGCAGGCCGCGCTGGCCTGCGGCGCGCCGATACTGATGTCCGCCGACGGCGACGCCGCCCGACTGGTGGAGACCGGCGGCGCCGGGCTGGTCTGCCCGCCGGACGACTGGCGGGCGCTGGCCGAACAGTTCACCGCTGCCGCCCGGGTGCCCACCGACCAGCGGCTCGCGATGGGCCGCCGAGGCCGCGAGCTCTACCTGGACCGGATGTCCCTGCGTGTGGGTGTGGACCAACTCGAGGACATGCTCGCCAAGGCCATCATCCGAGGCCGCGCCTGATGCGACAAACCGTCAGCACCACGTTTTTCCGACATCGGGCGAAAAACAGTTATATTGCTCATGCCCCGCCTAGGCTCGTTGCGGCACGGTCCGGCGGCCGCCGGACGGATCACCGTACGGCGGGAGGAGAGCCTGTGGCGCAGCGGCCCGGGGCAGTCGAGTCCACCATGGATCCGCCGGTAGGTCCCTCGGCGGGCCCGCCTGCGGGCTCGTCGCCGATCGGCTCGCTCCGCATGCCGGGCGTCCCGGCGCAGGGGCTCGTCGCTCCCCGGTGGAACCTGGCCGGGCTCGGCGTGCTGCCGATCTGCGTCGCCGCCGCGCTCGCCCCGGCCAACCCCAACCTCGTGTTCGCCGGTGGGCTCTGGCTCGCCGCCCTCGCCCTGTTGACCAGTGGTCGCATCCCCCGCATCGGGCCGGCCGACTACCTGGCCCTGCTGATCTGCTGCTGGGCCAGCACCACACTCATGTGGAGCCGCGACGTCGAGAGCAGCCAGATCGCCGTACGGGCCTGGTGGACCGTCGCCCTGCTGCTGATCGCCGCACGACACGTGTTGTCCACCCGACGCCGGCTACTCCTGGTCGCCGGGTCCTTCCTCGGCGGCGCCCTCTGGGCGGCGGTGCAGCTGATGCTGGTCCGGGACAGCGCGGAGGCGGACCCGACTCCGGCGCTGCGCACCTCCCTCGACGGCGTGGGCGTCAACTACACCGCCTACTGCCTCGTCACGGCGGTGCTGGTCAGCCTCCTGCTGCTGGTGGTCCGGCCCGGCAACCGGCTGGTTCGCGTCGCGCTGTGGCTGCTGCTGCCGGTGTTCGTCTACGCGACCACGCTGACCGGGACGCGGGCCAGCCTGATCGCCCTGACCGCCGTCGCGGTCTATCTGATCCTCAGCCGCCTGGCCGTACGCACCTGGGTCCTCGCCGCGCCCGCCGCGGTCATCCTTCTGACCGCCGTACCGTTCGGGCACCTGGCGCAGCACCCGCCGCAGTGGCTGGAGAACCTGTTCGACCGGCCACTCGACGACCTCTCCGGGCGGCTGGCCGTCTGGCCGATCGCCGAGGCGTCGTTCTGGGAGTCACCGGTGGTCGGCATCGGTGCGGGCGCCTTCCCGAGCACCAACCCGTACTACGAGGTGGGTGCGCACACGTTGCTGCTCACCCTCGGCAACGACGTGGGCCTTCTCGGGATCGGCCTGTTCGTGGCGCTGATCGGCTTCCTCCTGCGCGGCGCAGCCCCGGGTCAGGGCCGTCGTCATGGGCTTTTGGTGGGCGCTCTGATCGTCGCGTGGACGCCGATCTGGCTCAGCGGCCACTGGGAGATCTCGCCGGCGGCCTGGCTGGTGCTGGCCATCTGGTCCCGACTGCCGGTGGCGCTGCCCGTCCGGCCTCCGGCCCACCGGCAGCGCCGGCGGGTCGGCGTCGACAAGCGACGGCACCTCGGCCCCGAGCGTGCCGTCAGGATGCCGTCAGCAACGACGCGCTAGCTCCTGTCCCCGCGAACGGTGCGCCTCGATCCCGGCTGGCCGGCCCGGATGTTTGCCCTTTGCTCTGCTTCAACGGACGCAACGACAAGAGGCCGTCCGTGTTGCGCCGGGTGAAGCAGAGCAAAGGGCGCGCGACAGTGATTCGGGGGGACGGGGACCGGACCGGTGCGGAAAGGAACGTCGACCCTGTTCAGCCGGCCCGTTCCGGCTGGACGGTGCCGGCGCTGACCGGGGCGGTGGGCCGACCACCGAGCCCGGTCAGACCGGCGAGGAAGTCGCGCATCCTGCGGCCCTGGGCGGCCGGGTTCCGGGTCTCCCGGACGAAGCGCGCCCCACCGGCCCCGAGGGCGTGAGCCTCCCGCTCGGAGAGGCTCAGCACCCGATCGATCGCCGTGCGCAGGCCGTCGACGGTGTCCGGTTCGGCGAACGACAGCCAGGGCGTGTAGTCCGCCGGGATGCCCGGCAGCCGGGTGCTCACCACCGGTACGCCGGTGGCGAGGTACTCGATGATCTTCGAGGGGAACGACCAGCGGACGAAGTCCTGGTCGACCGGGCGCGGGTTCACCAACACGCTCGCTCGGGCCAGCCGGGGCAGCAACTCGGCCCGGGGCAGCAACTCGGGAGGCGCGATGCGCCGGTCCAGGGCAGCCTGGTCGCGCAGCCAGTTCGCCAGCTCACCGCGCCCGTACACGAACAGCCGCAGGTCGTCACTGGATAGGCCGCGGAACGCCTCGACCAGCCGGTCGACGCCGTAGGCGCGGCTGAGTCCACCGGCGTACACGATGTCCCGGGTCGCCGCGGTGTCCGCGGGTGCGTCGCCTCCCGGATCCGGCGCGTAGATCCCCTCCATGACCAGTCGCGGGCGACCGGGCGCGAAGTCGTCGGCGAGCGCGGGGGTCAGCGCGATCACCCCGGAGCAGCGCGCGAGGGCCGCCCGGACCAGCGCCACGTCCAGCCCGCGCAGCAGCCGCACCACCCGGCCGTCGGTGGGCAGCGCGACGCCCGGCGGGTCGGTGAGCACCGGGACCACCCGGACGCCCGCGCGCCGGGCCCACAGCGCGCCGAACCACAGGAAGGGCGAGTGCACGCCGTGGATCAGTAGTACGTCGGTCCCACCGTCGCGCAGGGCGCGACCGCCGGTTCGCCAGGCGGCCAGGAACCGCGTGACGTGCTTGAGGCCGAGCAGGTTCACGAACGCCAGCAGTTGACCGTCCACGTCGTCCTGCCGGAACCGGCCCGCACGGAAGCGGACCTGGCGGTTGCCCGGCCAGCTCGACACCGGCGCCGCGGAGAGCAGGTGCACCGGGCAGCCGGCGGCGCGCAGACTGCGGATGAGACTCCAGGCGAAGGTGTGGGTCTGGGTGGGCATGATGGTGTCCCGGGCGATGATCTCGGCGAGCAGCTCGTCGGTCACGGTGAAGCCCAGCAGGGTGACCCGGGGGCTGCGTTCCGGTGGCACCGCTCACTCCCCGATCAGGCGCTCGTAGACGCGGTCGAGGGAGCCGAGCATGACGTCGAGGCTGTAGCCGTCGGCCACCACCTTGCGGCCCAGGCCCCCGACGTGGCGCCGCTCCGCCGGGTCGTCGAGCAGCGGCGTGAGCGCCGCGGCCAGGGCGTCCGGGTCGCCGGCCGGCACGAGCCGGCCGCCGCCGGAGCGCAGCACCTCCACGTTGCCACCCACCGCCGACGCGACCACCGGCAGTTCGTGCGCCATCGCCTCCAGCAGGGCGTTGGAGAGGTTCTCGTGCAGGGTCGGGAAGACGAAGAGGTCCGCCGCGGCGAGCAGGTCCGGCACGTCGAGCCGGTTGCCGAGCAGCCGCACCTCGACTCCGCCGGCAGCGCCGGCCTCGGTCAGGGCGGCCGTGATGCCGGCCCGGTCGGGTCCGTCGCCGGCGACCAGCAGCACCCGCCGGGCGGGCGGCGGCAGCCGGCGGGCGGCGGGCGGCGACAGCCGGCGCAGCGCGTCGGCGAGCACGCCGAAGCCCTTCTCCCAGGTCAGCCGGGACACCGCGATCATGGCGACGTCGTCGATGTGCAGCCCCAGGTCGGCACGGACGCGGTCCCGGGCCACCCGTGGGTGTGGCGGTAGCGGTACCCCGTTCGGGATCACCCCGACGAATTTCCCGCCCAGGTCGCGGAGGAAGTCCCGGCCGGCGGCGTACTCGCAGACGGTGCCGACGTGGGTGGCCAGCCGCAGGGTTACGGGCTCGGCCCCGTACACCAGCAGTCGGCGCCGCAAGGCCCGGCCGGGCTGGCGCAGATCGCGCACCGTGCCGTGCACGGTGACCAGGATCCGGGGACAGCCGGCCAGACGGGCGGCGAGCACCCCGTGGAAGCCCTCGTTCTGCAAACCGCGCACGTGCACCAGGGCTGGGCGGACGCGCCGCAACAGCCGCACCCACTCGCGGAGCAGCGGCACGTTCAGAGCGCCGTTGCCCGCGCTCTGGTGCATCCGGACGAACTCGTACCGGTCGGCCAGGGGTGAGTCGAGCACCCGCTGCACGGCGGTCAGCGGCCCGTTGGCGCCGGGGGCACCGGCCGAGTGTTGCACCACCACCGGTCGGTCCACGACGAGACGCTGCATGACCCTCCACTTCGACGGCGGCTCGGCAACGACCGGATCTCGTCGTGCCGACAGCACCACGTACGGTAACTCCGGCATAAGCCGCGAAGCGCCGACACGCCGAGGGCCGCGCCTGGTTACGCGGCGGCTGGCGGCTCGATCTCCACGGCCCGGTGGCGGCCCTGGTGCCCCTCCACCAACGCACGGCGGTAGCCGACGACAGCGGCCGGCAGCACCGTCAGCCCGTACGTCGCGGCCGAGGCCAGCGCCACCCCGGGCAGGCCCACCCGGCCGGCCAGCACGATCTTCAGGGGTACGGCCACCAGCAGGCACGCCGCCCAGCCGACGAACTGGGGCCGGAGCAGACCGATGCTGTTCTGCACCATGAACAGCGGAGACGCGACGGCCAGCAGCACCGACCACACCGCGAGCGCGGCGAACAGCGAGCGCGGCACCGGCGCGAGGTCGGCCGAGCGCACCCAGAGCCGCAGCACGTCGTCGCCGACGAACACGAGCGCCAGCCCGGGTAGGGCGACCACCGTGGCGGACAGGTACACCATTCGGGGGGTGGTGCGCCGTACCCACGCCAGGTCGCCGCGCGCCAACGCTTCACCGTTGGCCGGCCAGAGCGGCATGTTGACCAGCGTGACGAAGAGCGTCAGCAGGGCGAACACCCGCAGCACCACCGCGTACGTCGCTGCCGCGGGCAGCCCGAGCAGCCGGCCGATCAGGAAACCGTCGAGGTTGAGCACCACCGAGGTGAGCAGGGACAGCAGGAAGAACCGCGCGCCCAGTCGAAGCAGGTCCCGGGCGACCGGCACCCGCACGTCACCGACGCGGGGGCGCAGGTCCCGGTCCTGCCAGCTGAAGTAGCAGAGCGAGTTGGCCAGGTTGACCACCGGCACCGCGAGCACGGCGGCGGCGATGACCAGCACCTGATCGACCCCACCGGCGACCGCCGCGTAGACGAGGGCCACCGAGACGAGGCTCCCGCCGGCCTGCCAGAGGTTGCTCTGCGCCACCTGCTGCTGGGCGTACTGGACGCGCTGGATCAGCGCCAGGGGGATGTTGACCAGGAAGGCGCCGAAGCAGAGCAGGACCACCGGTCGGGCGTCGGCGGCCACTGCCGGGTCCGTGGCGTTCAGCAGCCCCGGCCAGGGCACCCAGGGCGTGGTCACGAACAGCGCCGCCAGCAGCAGCACGGCCAGGGCGCCGAGCATGGCGTACGCGCTGGAGATCTCCCGGGCCGCCGCCCGCCGTTCGCCGGTGCCGTGCAGCCGGGCCAGCCGGGTGAGCAGACCGTTGCCGAGCCCGAAGTCGGCGAAGAGCGCCATGCCGGTCAGGGAGGTGACCGCCATCCAGAGGCCGTACCGCTCGGCGCCGAGGCTGCGGAACGCCAGCGGGGTGATCAGCAACGGCGCGACCAGGCCGACCAGCTTGCCCGCCAGCGACGTGGCGATGCCGATGACGAGCCGCCGGCCCCGGGACTTCCGGACTCCGGAATCGAGGGCGCGGGGCGCCCCGGCCGCGGGTGACTTCCGACCGACCGGGGTCGGAGTGGGCACCGGCCAGTGGGCGGCGGCGGAGCCGGGGGTGGGGGCGGGCCACTGCCCGGTCGCGGCGTGGACCGGCGCGTGGCCGGTCACGGCCACACCCCGGCGCTCAGTCGTCGCATGCCGTCCCGCCTCCAGCGCCCGGTTGGCGATTAAACCCGTCCCGTTGCGGATAGTACCCGGCCCATAACTGAGCGCTCAGAAGGCCGGAGGCGCGCGTCTTACCTGGCCGACACGGAGCGGCGTCGGCGTACGTCGTCGACAGTGGAACTAGACTTAACGTCCATAGCTGCCGCATAACCTCAAACACCCCAGAGAGGCAGAGTATGGGCGAGCCCGCCATTACCGGCAAGACGCCACTGCTGATGGCGCTCGCCGCGTACCGGTTTCCGCATGGCGATGCGATGTCCAACCGGCTACTGCAACTCGCCCGGTCCGCCACCCCGCCCGGAGGCGTCACCCTGGTGGTCAACGACTGGCCCGAGGACGGGACGTGTCCGCCCACCGCCCCGGACCTGCCGCCCGGCGTACGGCTGATCACGCTGCCTCGCCGTCGCATCGGCGGCGGGGTGCTCGGCCGTTGGCTGCACCGGCGGACCCGTCCGCTGCGAATGGTGGCCGCGTTGCGCCGCGCCGGCGTCCGCCGCCGCGAGCTGACCGGCGTGTACCTGCCTCTCGGCCTCTGGGACCTGCTCACCTGGGCGGTCCTGCGGGTGGTGGTGCCCTGCCCGGTAACCGTGGACGTGTTGGAGCGGCACGACCCGGCGCAGTTTCCCCGGGGCCGGCTGACGCCCTACTTCATCCGGCACCGGTGGTCGTCGTTCCTGGCCGGTCGGCTGGCCGGCCGGATCATCGCCATCTCCGAGGCGTTGGAGCGGCATTTCGTCCGCCGGGGCCGACCGACGCTGCTGGTGCCGCCACAGGTGGACTGCGCCGACTACCCCGATCCCGCACCGCCCTCGCTCGACGACGGGCTGCGGCTGCTCTACGCCGGCTCCGCCGGACCGAAGGATCAGCTGGCCGTGGTGCTGGCGGGCATCCGTGGCCTGCCCGCCGCCGATCGGTCCCGGGTGCACCTGGTCATCGCCGGAATCAGCCGGGACCAGGCCGACAGCCTTTCCGACCTGGGCGACCTCACACTGGGCGACCTCGACGACCAGGTCAGCTTCCTCGGGCGGGTCCCGCGCGAACGGGTGCTCGCCGAGCTGCGCCGGTCGCACTTCTCGGTGCTGGTCCGGCCATCCGCCGGGTACGCGCAGGCGGGCTTCCCCTCCAAGGTGCCGGAGAGCCTGGCCGCCGGCTGCCCGGTGCTGCTCAACCACACCAGCGACCTCGCCCGGTACGTGGTCGACGGTCGGGAGGGGATCGTGCTGGCCGGTCCCACCGAGGTGGACGTCAGGGACGGGCTGGCCCGGGCGCTGGCCCTGCGCGACGCGGACTGGTGGGCGATGAGCCACGCGGCCCGCGAGCGGGCCTACTGCTTCGACTACCGGGCCTGGACGCCGGTGGTCAGCGGTTTCGTCTGCGCCGTCGACCGCGGCACCGGGACCTCGGCCAGGCTGGACAGCTCGGCCTCGCTCAGCCGCCGGTCCGCCGGGTAGAGCTGCCGCTCGTGGGCGAGGATCGTCTCGACCGGCCACCGCAGCCGGATCACCCGGGCCGGGTTGCCGGCGGCCACCGCGTACGGCGGGACTGAACGGGTCACCACCGCGCCGGCGCCGATCACCGCCCCCCGGCCGATCGTGACCCCGTGCAGGATCACCGCCCGGGTGCCCACCCAGACGTCGTCTCCGATAGTCACGCCCCGGTCGTGGGTGTCGTCGCCGGGCTCCTTGCCGACCGCGATCATCGGCCGGCCGACCTGATCGATGCGGTGGTTGCCGCCCCGGATGGTCACCTCGGGACCGAACATGACGTTGTCGCCGATCCGGATCCGGGCGCGGGTGGCCATCAGGATCGGCCGGTACCCGAGGTCGACATTGCGGCCCACCTCGATCGTGTGGCAGGTGTAGACGCCATCGGGGTCGAAGGTGAAGTTGTCGCCCCGGGCAGCGAACCGGCCGGCCAGGGCGAGGCCACGGATGGCGCGACGGGCCCGGGAGCCGGAACACAGGAGACGGTCCAGCGCCACGACCACCGGCCGGAGGAGCGCACCGGGACGGTGCGCGCCGACCCGCATCAGGAGCCCGCTCGCGGGCCGGTCTGTTCCGGCACCCCGTAGATCTGCCGGATCACCGCCGCCTTCTCCGCCGCGGGCAGGTGCCCGCAGCGCAGTGAACGGGCCTGCATGCGGGCGAGATAGTCGTCCGTGGTCCGGACCACCCGGGCCGGAACTCCGGCCGCGACGCTGTTGTCGGGGATGTCGCGGGCCACCACCGAGCCGGCGCCGATGACGCACCGGTTGCCGATCGTCACCCCCGGCAGGATGGTCGTCCGCACTCCGAGGTAGACGTCGTTGCCGACCACGATCGGAGCGGTCCACTCCAGATCGGGCACCTCCTTGCGGAGGATCAGCGTGCCGCCGTCATGCGTGACGAACTGCACCCCGGCGGTGACGTAGACGTTGTCGCCGAGGGAGACGAGCCACGGCTCGGAGCCGAACATCGCCCGGTCGACGCCGTAGAACCGGACCCGGCCCCGCAGGTCGACGCCGAGGGAGCGCGCGAAGCCCTCCGGGTCCCGGGCTGCCGCTCGACGATCACGAAGAGCCGTGTGTAGCGCACGTACCGTGCCCAGCATTCGTATCACTGACTACACCTTTGTCATGAAATGAACAGACCGAGGGTAGCCGTCCCCGTCGCCCGAACGGGTCAAGACCCGCCGACAGGCCGCAGGGCACCGCGAAGCCGCCGGGCCAATCATCACGACTATGGCCATTCCAGGCTTTTACCCTGATGATGCCTGCTAATACTCTTACACGGCTTTTGTCCATTATCAAGGAGGGCGCACCGCCCGATGAGCGACACCGTCCACCTCTCGTCACCCGACATCGGCCCGCTCGAGGAGTCGTACCTCGTCGCCGCCCTGCGCTCGGGCTGGGTCGCGCCGGTCGGCCCGGACCTCCTCGCCTTCGAACGCGCGGTCGCCGAGCGGGTCGGCACCGGCGGTGCCGTCGCCGTCAACTCCGGTACCGCCGCTCTGCACCTGGCCCTGCTCGGCGTCGGGGTCGGCCCCGGCGACGTGGTCATCGTGCCCACCCTCACCTTCATCGCGACCGCCAACGCGGTCCGGTACATCGGCGCGCGTCCGGTCTTCGTGGACTGTGACCCCCGGACCGGCAACGTGGACGTCGACGTCGTCGACGAGCTGGTGCGACGTTTGCGCTCGCGCGGCGAGCGGGTCGGCGCGATCATCCCGGTGGACATGTTCGGCAGCTGCGCCGACTACACGCGGTTGACCCCGGTCTGCGCCGAGGCCGGGATCCCCCTCGTGGAGGACGCCGCCGAGGCGCTCGGCGCGAGCCATCGCGGCCGCCCGGCCGGGTCTTTCGGACGGGTCGGCGCGCTCTCCTTCAACGGCAACAAGATCATGACCACGTCCGGCGGTGGGATGCTCGTCTCCGACGACACGGCGCTGCTCGCCCGAGCCCGACACCTCGCCACCCAGGCCCGGGAACCAACGCCGCACTACGAGCACCGCGAGACCGGCTACAACTACCGGCTCAGCAATCTGCTGGCCGCGCTCGGTCGGGCCCAGCTCGTCCGGCTGGACGGGATGATCGCCCGACGACGGCAGCTCCGCGACCAGTACGCGAAGGTCTTCGCGCCGGTGCCCGGTGTCGAACTGGTTGGCGCGGAGGACGCCGACTCGAACTGCTGGCTCACCGTCATCACCGTCGACGAGGAGCAGTGTGGCTGGCGGGCCGCCGACCTGGCCGCCCACCTGGCGACGCGCAGCATCGAGACGCGGCCCGTCTGGAACCCGATGCACCGTCAGCCGGTCTTCGCCGGCGCGGAGAGCCTGCTCACCGGGGCAGCCGACCGGCTCTTCGACCACGGACTCGCCCTGCCCAGCGGCAGCGCGCTGACCGAGCCGCAGGTCGGGCAGGTGTTTGGAGCGATCGACGACTTCCTGGCCCGACGCGCCGTGGTCGGGGCGGCATGAGCACCCACCGCCGGGGTGCCGACGACCGACCACTGCGCATCCTCCAGGTGACGAGCACGGCCGTCGGCGGTGACTGGTTCCACGATCAGGTGACCGGCCTGGCCCGGCTGGGCCACGAGGTGTGCGCGGTCGTACCGGGCGAGGGCCCGCTCACCGCCCGACTGCGATCAGCCGGGGTGCGCACCGAGATCGTGCCGATGTCGGGTTGGCGCCCGCGGCAGCTTCCCCGGGTCGCGGCGGCCCAACTGCGTCTCGTCCGCCTGATCAGGCGCTTCAAGCCGGACGTGGTGCACGGCCACCTGGTGAAGGCCAACATCGCCTGCCGACTGGCCAACCTGGCCGCTGGCCGGCCGCTGCTGGTCAACCAGATCGCCGGCACCGTACATCTGCGGAGTCCGCTGTTGAGCCGCATCGACCACGCGACCCTGCCCCGGGTGGACGTCCTCATCGGGTCGTGCCACGCGTTCGCCGAAGAGTACCGACGCATGGGCGCCCGGGCGGTGACGGTCAGTCACTACGGGTGCGACGTGCACCGGCTCGACCCGAGCGCGAGCGGGGAGCCCTTCCGCGCGGAGTTCGGACTGGCCCCCGGTACGCCCACCGTCGGGATGCTCGCGCACCTGTACCGCAGCCGACTGCAGGCGTTCCAGGACATCGGCTTCAAGGGCCACGAGGTCTTCCTCGACGCGGCGCCGCGCCTGTTGCACCGGGTACCGGAGGCCCACCTCTTCGTCGTCGGCGACGAACTGTCCGGTGACGTGGGCTACCGCCGCGACCTGGAGGAGCGCGCCGCCCGGCTGGGGGTGGCCGAGCGGGTGCACTTCACCGGCCGGCGGAACGACGTGCAGAACGTGCTGGCCGGCCTCGACGTGGCGGTCACACCGTCGCTCGAGGAATCCGCGTCCTACGCCACCGTCGAGGCGCTGTTGATGGAGCGGGGCGTGGTGGCCAGCGACGTCGGCGGGCTGCCCGACACCGTGCAACACGGCGAGAGCGGCCTGTTGGTGCCACCGGCGGACCCGGGCGCGCTGGCCGACGCGGTCGTCGACCTGCTGACGGATCCCCAGCGCCGGGCCGCGATGGGCCGCCTCGGCCGCAGCCGTTGCCTGCAGCTCTTCGACATCGAGCGAACGGTCGCCACCGTCGAGGCGATCTACCGGGCGGCGCTCGCCGGTCGCCGCCTGCCGCAGCTCGGCCGCGTGCCGGAAGTGGTCCAGTGACGGCCGCTCCCCCAGCCGAAACGGACGTGCCAGCACGCTCCTCCGACAGCGACGTCTCGGCCGCCGCCGCCGGATCGGTCGGGTCCAGGATCCTCCTCCTGGCCATCAGTCTCGCGACGGGCGTGCTGGCCGCCCGGGTGCTCGGCCCGCACGACCGGGGAGTGGTGGCGGTCGTGCTCGCCTGCGCCTCGATCTTCGGGGCCCTCCTCAGCCTGGGAATGGAGACGGGCAACCTCCGGTATGCCGGCGGATCGGGCGCGGCCCATCGTCGGACGGTGTGGCGCACCCTTCGGCACGTCGGATCGGTCGGCGTCGGCGCGGCGACCGCCTGGGGGGTGCTGGCCGTGCTGGTCGGGCCGGCGGTCCGATTCGGACTGGACCCAGTCACCTTCGGCCTCACCCTGGCCCTCGGCCCCGTGGTGCTGCTCTCCGCCCTGCTCGGCACGGCGGAGATCGGCCGTAGCCGAGCCTCGGTCTACAACATGACCGTCATCGGTGGGCTGGTCGTGTACGGCCTGCTGCTCGCCGTCCTGGCGGGGGTCGGCCGCGCCGAGACCGACACCGTCATCGGCGCGTACCTCGTGGGGCAGGCGAGCGGCGCGCTGGTGCTGCTCGTCCGCGCGCTGCCGCTGGACCGCGACCCCGGCCCACCCCGGGACGCCACGGCGTACTGGTCGTTCTCCCGTCGGGCCTACGCACCCAACCTGGCCCAGTTCGCGATGGTGCGCAGCCAGGTGCCCACCCTCCACCTGCTGGCCGGTGCCGGTGCCGTCGGCGTCTACTCCGTGGCGGTGCCGTTCGCCGAGATGCTCCTGGTGCTCCCGGTGGCGCTCAGCCTCATCCTGGTGCCGGCGGTCGCGCACGGCGGCGCCGACTGGCACACCGTCCGCAGGATGTCGATGCGAACGCTGCTCATCACGGCCGCCGGGGCGGCGCTGCTGGCCGCAGGCGCCCCGCTCGTCTTCCCGCTGCTCTTCGGGCCGCAGTTCGCCCCGGCGGTACCGGTGCTGTGGGCGATGCTGCCCGGCCTCATCGTGCTCGCGGTGGCCCGTACGGCGCAGAGCTATCTGACGGCCCTCGACCGGCCCGGCCCGACGACCCTGGCGGCCGTCAGCGCCACCGCCGCCGGGCTGCTCGCCATGGTCCTCCTGACCCCCCGCTTCGGCGCCCCGGGAGCGGGCCTCGCCGTGTCGGCGGGATACACCCTCTACGGCCTGGTCGTCGGTTGGGCCTTCCTCGGGTGCCGGCCGGACCGCCACCCGCGGCGGGACACGACCAGCGGCGAGACCCACCGGACCGGCCGCCGGGCGTCACCGGGGACGCGGGATCGCGTACGCCTACGGTTTGCGCCCGCACGGGCCGGCGTGATGATCGCCGGCACGGCGGCCGGTGTGGTCCTCGCCGGCACGGCGGCCGGCGTGGTGACGGTCCAGGACACCACGCTCCTGCTCCGGTTGGCCGCCTTCGCCCTGCTGGTGCTGGTCATCGCCCGGCCCGGAATCGGCCTCTACTGCGTCGCCGTGGCGGTACCGGCGTCACAACTGCCCCTCGACGTGGCACCGACCACCACGCACCTGCTCACGCTGATCCTCTGCACCGTGATCGGTACGTTGCTCAACGGCCGGCTGGCCCGTCGGGGCGCTCCCGCCATCCTCATCGTGGCCGGCCTGACCTGCCTCCTTGCTCTCGGTGTGACCACCGGCAACCAACCCGACCAGGCGTTCCGCTCGGTTGCCGCGATCGCGATACCGCTGGCCTGCATACCGCTGGTCGACAGCGCCCGGACCCGGTCCCGGCACGTTCTCCTCGTGTTCGCCGCCGCCGCTGCCGCGGTCGGTCTGGTCCACGCCCGACTCGCGCTCATCGGGGTGCCCGCCCTCGTGAAGGAGAACCCCGACGTCGCGGACTCGCTGAGCAGCTTGAACCACAACACCTGGGGCCCGATGTTGCTGTTGGCGCTCGCCGTCCTGCTGGGCGGGATCCGGTCGGGCATGTCCCGCGCGGCGCGTGCACTGACCGTCGCCGGGACCATCGCCGTGATCGTCAGTGTGGTCCTGTCCTACAGCCGTTCGACGTACGTTGGCGGGGCTCTGCTCCTGCTCTGCTTCGTGATCCAGCGCCGGCGCACGGTGGCCCTCGCCCTCACCGGGATGGTCGTCGTCATCACCGTCGGCCTGACCGGAATCCAGCTGGTGCCCGACGGTGTGGCCGAGCGGATCTCCTATACCACGGTGGACGGGCGGCTCGACAGCTCCAGCAGCGTCCGTCTCGACCTCTGGGCAAGCGCCCTACGGATGGCCGCCGACCATCCTCTCGTCGGCGTGGGCTTCCAGAACTTCCGCGCTCACCTGCCGGCGTACTTCCAGCCCGAGGTCACCGGGTCGGTGGTCGACGTGCAGCTCGCCAATCTCAACCACGCGCACAACACCTACCTCACGGTGCTGTCCCAGACCGGGCTCGTCGGTGCTCTGCTCGTGGGTGGGCTGCTGTTTCTCGTGATCCGCCAGGTCCGTCGGCGACTGCGCGCCGGCGACCCGACAGCGGATGCGGCGGTGCTCGGCATGGTCGCGGTCGGGGCGTGCAGCCTGTTCGGAGAGCCGCTGCTCACCCTTCCGGTGCTCATCCCGTTCGTGCTCCTGCTGGCCATCGCCACCAGACGCCCGCGGACCGAGCCCGGCGAGGCACCCGACAGTCGCCCTGCCCGGCCGCGGCAGCCGGTGCGGCAGAGCCGACCGGTTCCGGCCCCCGGCCCGGGAGCCCAGGACGCCGGCCGCAGCCGGGCGAACGTCGACAAGGTGCTGATCTGACTGTGGAGGAGTCCGAAGTGACAGCGACGCGTCCCGAGAAGCCACGAGCCGGCGGTCTCGACAAGCCGCGGCAGAGGCGGGCAGCCACGGATGATCACTCCTCCGCGGTGCTTCCGTCGGTGCTGCTGCTCTGCGGCGCGAGCTCGCAGCACGCGCGCAAGTGGGCGGTCGCGCTGGCCGAGCGCGGCCACCCGGTGATCGCCGCGAGTTGGCTCGGCGCGGAGCCGATCGACGGCGTCGACCTGCGCGTCGCGCCCGGGACCGGCCGGACCCGACACGGGCGGTGGGGTGCGGTCTGGCAGCTCGCCGCCGTCGGCTGGTGGCTACGTCGGCAGGTACGGGAGTCGGACCCCGACGTCCTGCATGTGCATTCGGTGGGGATGGCGGGTCTGCTCTCCCTGTTGGCACCACGGCGACCCGCCCGGGTCATCACGCCCTGGGGCGTCGACCTGCAGTCCGCTCGCCGGTCCCGGGTCCGCCGGTGGGTGGCCCGAGCTGCCCTGCACCGCGCCGACCTCGTCCTGCCCACCGCGGAATCGGTCCGCACGGAGATTCTCCAGCGCTACCGGATACCGGCGAACCGGACCCGTACCGTCTCCTGGGGCGTGGCCGACAACCTGTTCGAGCTGCGGGACACGGTAGACAAGGACGTCGTACGGCGGCAGTTCGGCATCCCGGTCGACGCGACCGTCCTCTTCGCGGCCCGGACGGCCGGCCCCGTCTACCGCACCTCGGAGGTGCTGAGGGCCTTCGCCGGAGTGGCCGCCGCCCGACCCGATCTCCACCTTGTCGTCCTGGCCGGGCACCGTCCCGCCGAGGCGGCAGCGGCTCAGGCACAGCGGAAATGCGTCAGCGAAGCCCACGATCTCGCCGCGAGCCTGCCGGGTCGGGTCACGGTCGTGGACCGGCCTCTGACCCCGGAGGACACGTTCCGACTGATGCGGGCGAGCGAGGTGAGCATCTCGGTTCCCCGCTTCGACCAGCGCAGTTGCACGGTGCTCGAGGCGGCCCTGGCTGGCTGCCGGCTCCTGCTGGCGGATCTACCGCCGTACCACGAGATGGTGGCGGACGGCATGGGGGCCGACATCGTCGTAGGGCCGCTGGAGGCCGCGCTGTCGGAACGTTTCCTGGCCGCCCGTCCGCTGGAGCCCCGACTACAGCAGCAGAACCGACAGTTCATCGAGACCTCGGAGTCCTGGTCGCGCCAGGTCGCCATCGTGCAGGAGTGCTATCAGCGGCTGACGAGCGATCGGGCCGAGCTGCGCGGGAGCGGAGCGGACGGGTGAGGATCGTCTACCTGCACCAGTACTTCCGCACACCGCAGATGTCCGGAGGCACCCGGTCGTACGAGTTCGCCCGGCGTCTCGTGCAACGCGGCCACGAGGTGCACGTGGTGACGAGCGACACCGACTCCGTACCGGACGTCGGGCCGACCTGGCGAACCACCGTGGAAGCGGGCGTCGTGGTGCACTGGGCGGCGGTTCCCTACCGCAACGCGATGTCCTTTCGGGCTCGGATCTCGGCCTTCGGCCAGTTCGCCCGGTTGGCGGCCGCGCGGGCGGCGTCGTTGGAGCAGGACGTCATCTTCGCGACCAGCACGCCGCTGACCATCGCCATACCTGCCGTCTACTCCGCCCGGCGTCGGCGGGTGCCGATGGTGTTGGAGGTGCGCGACCTCTGGCCTGAGGTGCCGATCGCGCTGGGTGCCCTGCGGTCGCCGCTGTTGCGCCGTGCAGCCACGACGCTCGAGGTCTGGGCCTACCGCAACGCCGCTCACGTCGTGGCGCTGTCGCCCGGAATGGCGGCGGGTGTTCGGGCGCGGTGCCCCGGCGCGACGGTGACCGTCGTCCCCAACGGCTGCGACCGCCACCTGTTCGCCGACGCGGACACGGCGGGCCGAGCGTTACGGGATCGCACACCATGGCTGGGCGGCCGGCCTCTGATCCTGTACGCGGGGACGCTCGGCCTCGTCAACGACGTGGGTTACCTGGTCCGGATGGCGGCGACGCTCCGTCGGGACCACCCCGACGTACGGGTGGCTCTCGTCGGGCAGGGCGCGGAGGCAGCGCACGTGCGGGCGTTGGCAGTCGAGTCTGGAGTCCTCGGTCGAAATCTCTTCCTGCTGGACCAGGTGTCGAAGGCCGAGGTGGTGGCGTTCTTCGCCGCCTGCGACCTGGCCGTGTCGACGGTGCGGGACGAACCGGCGCTGCACGCCAACTCGGCCAACAAGGTCTTCGACGGGTGGGCTGCCGGTCGGCCGGTCGCGGTGAACCACGAGGGGTGGATCGCCGACGTCCTGCGGCGTAGCGGCGCCGGACTCGTACTGCCCGCAGGGGATCCCGCCGCAGCCGCGACGCTCGTCGGCGCGTTCGTGACCGATCCGGCGAGGACCGCCGCGGCGCGGGCAGCGGCCCGCGTGGTCGCGGCCACCGAATTCGACCGGGATCTGCTCTTCGAGCGGTTCGAGCAGGTGCTTCAAGAAGCGGCGCGGCAAAGACGGACTATTGACCCGAAAGTCAGGCAAAGTCCGCAAGAAGCCGCAAACCGCTCATAAGCCGATTATTTTGGGTCTGACACATCTCAGGCCATCCGCAGGGGTCCCCAGACGGGCCGCCGCTACCGCAGCAGGAGTTTTCTCATGCAACGCTCGGGGACAAGCCCCACGCGCCCCGGTCGGTCGCGTCGCAACCCCCGTCTGACCGGCGGCTTCCTCGCGGCGGACACTCTGGCCTGGATTGCGGGTTTCGCCATCGCCGCGTGGGCGCGCTTCGAATTCTCGCTCACCGGCCCCGCCCTTGCCCGCGCGATAGGCATGGGTCTGGTCGCCGCGGTGACACACGTCGCGGTGTCCGCCATCCGGCGGACGTACTCCGGCTGGCACCCGGTGGGCAGCGTCGAGGAGATGCAGGGGCTCGCCAACACGGCCCTGATCACCGGGTTCCTCGTACTGGTCGCGCTGGTGCCCATGGCGGCCCGGCCGGTACCCGCGAGCACGCCCCTGGTCGGCGCAGCGATCGCGCTGCTCGTCATGCTCGCCGTCCGGCTGGCCTACCGTAGCCGCAGGGACCGTACGCTGCGCCCGGACGCCGGCCGGGCCGAGCCGGTCCTGCTCTTCGGCGCGGGCTCGGCCGGACAGGGCCTCCTACGGGCCATGCTGAGCGACCCGGCCGGGCAGTTCCTGCCGGTCGGCATGCTGGACGACGACCCGCAGAAGCGCCAACTGTCTCTTGCCGGGGTCCGCATGCTCGGCTCCCGTTACGACATCGACACCGCCGTGCGACGCACCGGAGCGAAACTGGTCATCTTCTCGGCCGCCAACGCCGACTCGAAGCTGATCAACGATGTCCGGGAGAGCACGCTGAAGACCGGGGCCGCGTTCAAGGTCCTCCCCTCCGTACGGGAACTGGTCGACCACCGGATCACGGTCAACGACGTCCGCGACCCGGACATGGCGGACCTGCTGGGACGGCGGCAGGTGACCGGCGACCTCACCAACGCGGAATCGGAGCTGCGCGGACGCCGGATCCTGGTGACCGGTGCGGGCGGATCGATCGGCTCGGAGCTCTGCCGCCAGATCATGCGGGCCGATCCCGGGGAGCTGATGATGCTCGACCGGGACGAGTCGGCCCTGCACGCCCTGCAGTTGTCGCTGTCCGGCCGCGCGATGCTGGACAGCCCCGAGCTGATTCTCGCCGACCTCCGCGACGAGGAGCGGATCCGTCGGGTGGTGGCCGAGCGCCGGCCCGACATCGTCTTCCACGCGGCGGCCCTGAAGCACCTCACGCTGCTCCAGCGACACCCGGGCGAGGCGGTCAAGACGAATGTCTGGGGCACGCAGGCGGTGTTGAACGCGTGTCGCGACGTGGCGAAGTTCGTGAACATCTCGACCGACAAGGCCGCTAACCCGATCAGCGTGCTCGGCTACTCCAAGCGGGTCACCGAACGCTTGACCGCACACGCCGGCGCCGTACACGACGGCACGTTCCTCAGTGTGCGGTTCGGCAACGTGCTGTCCAGCCGCGGCTCAGTGGTCACGGCGTTCCGGGCACAGATCGAGGCCGGACTGCCGATCACGGTCACCCATCCCGACGTCACGCGCTATCTGATGACCGTGCAGGAGGCGGTCCACCTGGTGCTCCAGGCCGCCGGCATCGGCCGCGACGGCGAGGCGCTCGTCCTCGACATGGGCGAGCCGGTACGGATCGACGACATCGCCCGCCAGTTGGCTGCCCAGGCACCCGGGCCGGTCCAGATCGTCTACACCGGGCTGCGGCCGGGCGAGAAACTCCACGAGGACCTCATCAACGCCGGCGAACAGGACGTCCGCCCGCTGCACCCGCTCATCTCCCACGTGACAGTGCCTCCACTCGACCCGGCCGAGATCACCACACTCGACCCGTTCGACGACCCGGAGAAGATCATCGATCGACTCGCCTGGTTGTGCGGTCAACCCCAGGGCGTCGCTCGGCGATCCGCGGTGGCGATCGCCCCGACGCCCCGCGCGAGCTGACCCCCGCGGAACGCGCAGCCCGGCCATCACCGGTGGCACCGACGCCGACACGGTCAGCGACCTGACACCCATCGAACTATTGACATCATTTACGCCAGCCCGAAGGCTCGCGCCTACAGGTCCTTCCCCCAAGGAGGCGCGATGAGACCGAGACGACTGGCGATCGCTGGCGTGGTCACCCTGGTCAGCGCACTGGCGCTGACCGCACCGGCGAGCGCACGGCCACCGTCCGACCCGGGCGGTCGTGACGGTCTCGAGGTGTACGTCGGCACGCTCGACGCGAAGCAACTCGGCCAGCTCCGCGCCGCCGGAGTCGACCTCGGCCACGACGCCGTGACCGACGCGGGTGGGCAGACCCAGGTCGAGACGGTGCTCAGCCGTCGGCAGGCCAAGCGACTGACCGGCCAGGGCGTACCCCTGACGGTCAAGAAGGTGCGCGGCAAGGACGCGTCGCAGGCGCTGCGCGAGCAGACGGCGGCCGGCTGGTCGGCGTTCCGCTCCTACAGCGAGCCCGGCGGCCTCCGCGACGAGATCACCGCCACCGTCGCGCGCCACCCGGGCCTGGCCAAGCTCGAGACGATCGGTCGGACCCAGCAGGGCAAGCCGATCCTCGCCGTCAAGGTCACCAAGAACGCCCGTACGGTGCCGGACGGCCGCCGCCCCGCGGTGCTCTACGGCAGCGCCCAGCACGCCCGCGAGTGGATCACGCCGGAGATGACCCGTCGGCTCATGCACCACGTGCTCGACAACTACGGCAGGGACAAGGCGATCACCCGCCTGCTGGACCGGACCGAGCTGTGGTTCCTGCCGGTGGCCAACCCCGACGGCTACGACCACACCTTCACCCCCGGCAACCGGCTGTGGCGCAAGAACCTGCGCGACAACGACGGTGACGGGCAGATCACCACCGTCGACGGTGTCGACCTGAACCGCAACTTCAGCTACAAGTGGGGGTACGACAACGAGGGCTCCTCGCCCGAGCCCAACAGCGAGACCTACCGCGGCCCGGCGCCCAACTCGGAGCCGGAGACCAAGGCTCTGGACCGACTGTTCCAACGGGTCGGCTTCGAGTTCTTCGTCAACTACCACTCGGCGGCGCAGTTGCTGCTCTACGGCGTCGGCTGGCAGGTCAGCACCCCCACGCCGGACGACGTGATCTACCAGGCGATGGCCGGTGACGACGCGCACCCGGCGGTGCCCGGCTACGACCCGGACATCTCCGCCGAGCTGTACACCACCAACGGTGACACCGACAGCCACGCCACGGTCCGCTACGGCACGCTGGGCTTCACCCCGGAGATGTCGACCTGCGCCTCGGCGTCGGGTGTCGACCCGGACGACGAGTGGCGTCCAGAGGACTGCATCAGCGACTTCATCTTCCCCGACGACGAGGGCCTGATCGCCGGCGAGGTGGCCAAGAACCTGCCGTTCGCGCTGGCGGTGGCGACGTCGGCGGCCGACCCGGACGACCCGGTGTCGGTGGTCGGCCGCAGCACCCCGGACTTCGTGGTCGACACGTTCGACACCTCGTACGGGCGCACCCAGCAGGTCGCCTCGATCACCCGCCGGGCGCTCAAGAACGTCCGGATGCACTACACCGTCAACGGCGGCCGGCCGAAGACCAGCACCGTCCGCGAGTGGCGCGGCGGTGAGCGGTACGGCGACACCGGCGACGACTACTACGCCGAGCTGCGCGGCACCGTCACCGGCACAAGGCCGGGTGACCGCGTCGAGGTGTGGTTCACCGGGGTGAAGCCCCGCTCCGGCCCGGTGGCCAGCGCGCACTTCACCTACCGGGTGCACGACGACATCGGCGGCGACGTGCTGGTCCTCGCCGTGGAGGACGTCACCGGGCTGAGCCCGGCACAGACCGGCGGCACCGCGAAGTACGCCGACGAGGTCGCCACGTCGCTGGCTCGGGCCGGCCGCAGCAGCGACGTGTACGACTTCGACGCCCGAGGCCGCAAGGCCCCACACCCGCTGGGGGTGCTGTCGCACTACCGGGCGGTGGTCTGGGAGACCGGCGACGACGTGATCCTGCGCTCCCCCGGCCAGGTCCCCGGCACCACTGCCCGGGCCGCGCTGGACACCGAACTGGCCGTCCGGGACTACCTCAACGAGGGCGGCAAGCTGCTGGTCAGCGGCAAGAACGCGCTGCTGGCACAGGGCGCCAACGGCTCGTACGTCTACCACCCCGACGCGCCGCCGGAGTGCACCGACGCCGACGACGCCACCTGCCTGCCGTTGTTGAACGACTTCCAGCAGTACTGGCTGGGCGCCTTCACCTACGTGGGCGACGGCGGCACCTCGCCGGAGGGTGAGCCGTACCCGGTCGCCGGCGACGGCCCCGGGTTCACCGGGTTCAGCGGGCAGCTCAACGCCCCCGGGTCGGCGCAGAACCAGGATCACACGGCCTCGTTCCTGACCACCTCGACGTTCCTGCCGCCGGACCAGTTCCCCCAGTTCGCCAGCTCCGCGCCGGTGGGCTGGACCCGCCCGGGCAGTGCACCGTTCGACCCGCGCACCGGGGACTGGTACCTGTACAGCGGGCAGGCGGACGAGTCGTACAAGCGGCTCACCCGCACCGTCGACCTGACCGGGGCGAGCAGCGGTGAACTGCGCTTCTTCACCTCGTACGACCTGGAGGAGAACTGGGACTTCCTCTTCGTCGAGGCGCACGAGGTGGGCACCGACGCCTGGACGACCCTGCCGGACGTCAACGGCAAGACCGGCACGGTCACCGGGGACAGCTGCGCCGGTGACTGGGACGAGCTGCACCCGTTCATCAGCCACTACCAGGGTGCGGACTGCTCGCCGACCGGTAGCACCGGTAGCTGGAACGCGGCGACCGGCGCCTCCGGCGGGTGGAAGGAGTTCGTGGTCGACCTGTCCGGCTACGCCGGCAAGCAGGTCGAGCTGTCGATCTCGTACGCCTCGGACTGGGGCACCCAGGGCCTCGGCGTCTTCCTGGACGACGCCCGGGTGCTCGTGAACGGGGCCGCCGTGGCGGACACCTCGTTCGAGTCGGCCGATCTGGGCGGCTGGACGGTGGCCGGTCCACCGGCCGGCTCCGGCGGCAACTCCAACGACTGGGCGCGTAGCCAGCAGGCGTTCGAGGAGGGCTCGGTGGTGGTCACCAAGGACACCGTCTACCTGGGCTTCGGGCTGGAGGGCCTGGCTCCGGCGGCCCGCGACGACCTGGTCGCCCGTTCGCTGACCCACCTCACCGGCCGGCCCCGCCGCTGAGGTGGCACGGGGGTGCGCCGGCGGTCCCCGGACCGTCGGCGCACCTTCGCTGTACACCCGGCGCGGCCGACCCTGATGTGATGAGCTGTACGGGTGTCGGGGCGGGGAATGGGACTGGTGCTGCACCCCACCCGGGATGTCACCGAGGTGGTCGCGATCATCGAACGGTGGGCGGCACGCCACCACAAGACGCTGTACGTGCGCGCGCAGGACAGGCACCGCGTGCCGGCCAGCGTCGAGGCGGTGCCGGAGAACGAGGTGGCCGTCCGTGCCCACGCGTTGATCAGCATCGGCGGTGACGGCACCATGTTGGGTGCCCTGCGCTCCGCCGTCCTCGACCCGAAGCCGGTGCTCGGCGTCCACCTGGGTCGGCTCGGTTTCCTGGTCGAGATCGAGCCTCCGGCGCTGCCCGAGGCGCTGAGCCGTCTGCTCTCGAAGGACTTCACCATCGAGTCGCACGCCTGTCTCGCCTGCGACGTGTGCGGCGACGACGTGGTGGCGTTCAACGACATCGCGCTGGTCCGCCAGCCCGGCTCCGGCTTCGTCACCGCCACTCTCGCGATCGACGGCCAGCGGTACGGCTATTACCGCGCCGACGCGGTGGTGGTCAGCACGCCAACCGGCTCGACGGCGTACAGCTATGCCGCCGGCGGTCCGCTGATCTCTCCGGCGGCCGACGCGGTGGTCGTGACCCCGTCGGCGCCGATGGCCGGCATCTCCCGGTCGATCGTGCTCTCGCCGAACGAGAAGATCCAGTTGGAGCTGGAGCCCCACTCGTCGGCGGTGGTGGTCGAGATGGACGGGGTGGTGTTCCGGGATTCGGCGAGCGAGGGGACCGTGGACATCAGCTACCGCCGCAACGCCGGCCTGGTGGTGCGCTTCGACCCGCTGCGGCACCAGGAACGCAACCAGCTCAAGATGAGCCTCCTGGACCTACCCTTCCTCCCCGACCAACTCCGCGAACTCCTCCCCGACGAGCTTCGCGGCCGCGACAACCAACGGGAGATCCCACCCCGCTGCTAGCCCTTCGGGGCGGTCAGGCCTGGGCTAGGACATCGTCCACCAGGTCTTTCGCTTCTTTCTGGATCTGCTGGAGGTGGTCGGGGCCTCGGAAGGACTCGGCGTAGATCTTGTAGACGTCCTCGGTGCCGGACGGTCGCGCGGCGAACCAGCCGGACTCGGTGGTGACCTTGAGGCCGCCGATCGGCGCGTCGTTGCCAGGTGCCCTGGTCAGCGTCGCGGTGATCGGCTCACCAGCCAGCTCGGTGGCCGTGACCTGCTCCGGGGAGAGCTTGCCGAGCACCGCCTTCTGCTCCCGGCTGGCCGGGGCGTCGATCCGGGCGTACGCCGGCGCGCCGAACCGCTCGGCCAGCTCCGTCCAGTGCTCGCTGGGGCTACGACCGGTGCTGGCCAGGATCTCGGCGGCGAGCAGGCACAGCAGGATGCCGTCCTTGTCGGTGGTCCAGGTGGAGCCGTCGCGGCGCAGGAACGACGCGCCGGCGCTCTCCTCGCCGCCGAAGCCGACCGACCCGTCCAGCAGGCCGGGCACGAACCACTTGAAGCCGACCGGCACCTCCAGCAGCGGCCGGCCCAGGTCGGCGGCGACCCGGTCGATCATCGACGAGGAGACCAGCGTCTTGCCCACCGCGGCGGCCGGACCCCAGCTCGTGCGGGTACGGAAAAGGTGGCTGATCGCCACCGCCAGGTAGTGGTTGGGGTTCATGAGGCCGGCGTCCGGGGTGACGATGCCGTGCCGGTCGGCGTCGGCGTCGTTTCCGGTGGAGATCTGGAACGCGGCGCGGGCCGCGATCAGCGACGCCATCGCGTTCGGCGAGGAGCAGTCCATCCGGATCTTGCCGTCGCCGTCCAGGGTCATGAACCGCCAGGTCGGGTCGACCGTCGGGTTGACCACGGTCAGATCCAGCCGGTGCCGCTCGGCGATCTCGCCCCAGTACGCCACGCTCGCCCCGCCCAGCGGGTCCGCGCCGATCCGGACTCCTGCGTCCCGGATCACGTCGATGTCGATGGCGGCCGGCAGGTCGTCGACGTAGGTGGCGAGGAAGTCGTACTCCCCGGTGGTGTCGGCGGCGCGGGCCCGGGCGTAGGTGACCCGGCGGACCTCCTTGAGCCCGGCGGCCAGGATCGCGTTGGCCCGGTCCTGGATCCACCGGGTGACGTCGGTGTCGGCCGGCCCGCCGTTGGTGGGGTTGTACTTGAAGCCACCGTCGTCCGGCGGGTTGTGCGACGGGGTGATCACGATGCCGTCGGCGAGCCCGCTGGTGCGCCCCCGGTTGTGGGTGAGGATCGCGTGCGAGAGCGCCGGGGTGGGGGTGTAGCCGTCGCGGCTGTCCACCAGCACGGTCACCCCGTTGGCGGCCAGCACCTCCAGAGCGTCCACCGCGGCCGGGGCGGAGAGCGCGTGCGTGTCCCGGGCGAGGAAGAGCGGGCCGTCGAGGCCCTGCTCCCGCCGGTAGTCGCAGAGCGCCTGGGTGACCGCCAGGATGTGGTCGGAGTTGAACGCGTTGCGCAGGCTGGAGCCCCGGTGGCCGGAGGTGCCGAAGGAGACCTGCTGCGCCGGGTCCGCTGGGTCCGGATGCTCGGCGTAGTAGGCGGTCACCAGGCGCGGCACGTCGACCAGGTCGGCGGGCTCGGCTGGCTGGCCGGCACGGGGGTGGGTCACTGCGGGATCCTCCTCGGGAAGTACGGGTCGGTCACAGCTCGACCTTCTGGCCCTTGCCGATCACCACGATGCCGTTGTCGGAGACGGTGTAGCGCTGCCGGTCCTTCTCCAGGTCGACGCCGATCTCCGCGCCCTCCGGCACGAAAACGTTCTTGTCCAGGATGGCTCGCCGGACCACCGCGTGCCGGCCGATTTCGACACCCTCCATCAGCACGGAGCTGTCGACGTGCGCCCAGGAGTGCACCCGCACCTTCGGCGAGACGATCGAGTTCTCCACCAGCGAGCCGGAGATCACCACACCCGGGGAGACCATCGAACCGACCGCGCGGCCGACCCGTTCGCCCCACTGGTGGACGAACTTCGCGGGCGGCCACGGCGGCTGCTCGGTGTAGATCGGCCACTCGAAGTTGTACATGTTGAACACGGGGTGCACGTTGATCAGATCCATGTGCGCGTCGTAGAACGAGTCGAGCGTCCCCACGTCCCGCCAGTAGCCGCGGTCCCGGTCGGTGCTCCCCGGCACCTCGTTGTCGCGGAAGTCGTAGACGTTGGCCTCGCCCCGCTCGACGAGCATCGGGATGATGCTGCCGCCCATGTCGTGCTTGCTGGTCTTGTCCTCCGCGTCGCGCTCCACGGCCTCGCAGAGCGCCCGGGTGGTGAAGACGTAGTTGCCCATCGAGGCGTAGATCTCGTCCGGCGCGTCCGGCAGGCCGACCGCGTCGGTGGGCTTCTCGCGGAACGCCCGGATCCGCTTGCCGTCGTCGCCGACCTCGATGACGCCGAACTGGTCGGCCATCGAGAGCGGCTGGCGGATGCCCGCGACGGTCACCGCGGCGCCGGAGGCGATGTGGTCCTCCACCATCTGCCGCGGGTCCATCCGGTAGATGTGGTCGGCACCGAAGACGATCACGTAGTCGGGCTGCTCGTCGTTGATCAGGTTGAAGCTCTGGTAGATGGCGTCGGCGGAACCGGCGAACCACCAGGGGCCACGACGCTGCTGCGCCGGCACCGGGGTCACGTAGTTGCCGAGCAGCGTGGACATCCGCCAGGTCTTGGTGATGTGCCGGTCGAGCGAGTGGGATTTGTACTGGGTCAACACGACGATCTTGAGAAAGCCCGCGTTGGCCAGGTTGGAGAGGACGAAGTCGACCATGCGGTACATCCCGCCGAACGGGACGGCCGGCTTGGCCCGATCCGTGGTGAGTGGCATCAGGCGCTTGCCCTCCCCACCCGCCAGGACGATCGCGAGCACCTTGGCAGCCATGCCCCGACGCTATCCACCCGCGTCCCACTTCACCACTCGGACGGGGACACTTCTGCACTAGGGTGCGCACATGACCGACTCCTCCCCGGCCACCGCACCCCTGCGCGTCGATCTGCTCACCCGTGAGTATCCGCCGGAGGTTTACGGCGGCGCGGGCGTACACGTGGAATATCTGGCCCGGGAGCTGCGCCGACTCGCCGACGTCCGGGTGCACTGCTTCGGCCTGCCGCGCACCGAGCCCGGTGTCACCGCGTACCCCGAACCGCCCGGCCTGACCGGCGCGAACGCCGCGCTGCGCACGATGGGCGTCGACCTGGAGATGGCCGCCGCCGCAGCCGGCGCCGACGTGGTGCACAGCCACACCTGGTACGCCAACCTGGCCGGACACACCGCGAAGCTGCTGCACGGGGTGCCGCACGTGGTGACCGCGCACAGCCTGGAGCCGCTGCGGCCGTGGAAGGCCGAGCAGCTCGGCGGCGGCTACGCGCTCTCCTCCTGGATCGAGCGCACCGCGATGGAGGCCGCCGACGCGGTGATCGCGGTCAGTGGCGGGATGCGCAACGACGTGCTGACCGCCTACCCGCAGATCGACCCCGACCGGGTCCGGGTGGTCTACAACGGCATCGACACCATCGAGTACGCCCCGGACGGCGGCACCGACGTGCTGGACCGGCTCGGCATCGACCCGACCCGGCCCAGCGTCGCGTACGTGGGAAGGATCACTCGACAGAAGGGTCTGCCCTACCTGTTGCGCGCCGCCCGGGAGCTGCCGGCCGACACCCAACTGGTGCTGCTCGCCGGCGCTCCGGACACTCCGGAGATCGCCGCCGAGGTGGAGGGCCTCGTCGCCGAGCTGCGGGCCAACCGCTCCGGGGTGGTCTGGGTGGCCGAGATGCTGCCGAAGCCCGAGGTGATCCAGGTGCTCACGCACGCCACCGTCTTCGCCTGCCCCTCCGTGTACGAGCCGATGGGCATCGTCAACCTGGAGGCGATGGCCTGCGAGACCGCCGTCGTCGCGACCGCCACCGGCGGCATCCCCGAGGTGGTGGCCGACGGCGAGACGGGCCTGCTGGTGCCGATCGAGCAGGCCACCGACGGCTCCGGGACGCCGTTGCAACCGGAGAAGTTCGTCGCCGACCTGGCCGCGGCACTCAACGAGCTGCTCGCCGACCCGGGCCGCACCTCCGAGTTCGGCCTGGCTGGGCGGCGCCGCGCGGTGGAGCACTTCTCCTGGGACGCCATCGCGCGGCAGACCCTGGACATCTACCGTTCGGTCGGCGCGGCCCTCGGCCCGCGCTGAGGGGCGTGCGGTACGCCGAGCCTGAAGCGGAGATCCTCCAAGCGGTCGGCGAGCGGTGCCGCTAAGGGGTGACCTCAGATCGCCGTTCCAGGGGGCGACTTGAGCATCGACGCCGCCTCGGCGAGGTCTCCACCCTGCCCGTTGCGCAGCGCGCTGGCCGCCAGGCGAATGAGGTCGATGTTGACCCCCGCGGCACCGCTCGGGTCGTGCACGGTCAGCTTCACGTCCAGGCTCACCGCCGTCTCGCCCCAGCCCTTCGCCTCGAGGTTGAGGTGCGCCACCTTCCGCGACCCCAGGTGCGGCAGGTAGCCGAGGGGCGCCAACTCGACCTTGTCGGCCGTCGACAACGCGTTGAGCTTGGACTGCTTCTTGGAGTTCGGGTTCTCGACCAGGTTGCGGAAGTCTTCGGTACCCCCCAGGTTGACCTGGTACGAACTCACCAGGGTGAGGCCACGCTCCTCCAGCAGCCGCAGCAGCGCCCTGTGCACCACGGAGGTGCCGAACTGGCTGGCCAGGTCATCACCGACCAGCGGCAGACCGGCGGCCTCGAATCTCTCGATCAGCTCTGGATCGCGGGCTACC
Source organism: Micromonospora sp. CPCC 205539 (assembly GCF_036906815.1). Classification (NCBI taxonomy): domain Bacteria; kingdom Bacillati; phylum Actinomycetota; class Actinomycetes; order Micromonosporales; family Micromonosporaceae; genus Micromonospora; species Micromonospora sp. CPCC 205539. Next base: position 161,012 of record NZ_JBAKHW010000011.1, read on the forward strand.
GGGTCGGCGGTGGTGTTGATGAAGGCGACGCCCGCCCGGTGGGCGGCCTCGGCGTACGCCCGGGCGGTCGCCGGCCGGCCACTCGGCGCCGAGTAGAGCAGCACCTCCGCCCCGGCCAGTGCCGCCGCCACCCGATCCACCTCGCTCGCGTCGACGAGCCCCCTGGTTACCGGGACACCTGCCGTGGGCAGCTCGCAGTCGAGCCGCGGGAAGTTGTTGGGCGGCAGGAAGATCGCCTCGGTCAGGTCCCTGCCGATCTTCTCGTCGGAGGTGGCGAAGGCCGCCACGAAGTCGATGTCGCCCACCCCGAGCCCGTCGACCTCCTGCCTGCGGATGCCCACCAGGCTGCCGGTCTGGCGGTACAGGGCGATCCCCTGCACCAACGCCGAGGTGTTGTTGCCGACACCCACCACCGCGACTCGCACCCGTTCGATCATGGGCGGGAGGCTACGCCAGTCAGCCCATTCGGTGGGGCGTCGAGCCGCCCCCGGCCAGCACGAACGTTGGCGCCGAAAGTTGTCGTACACCTGTTCTAGTCTTTGTTGGTGATCGATGCGTTGGCGCAGGCAGAGGCCGCAGTTGCGGTCTGCACCGACGCGGCCACCTGGGCCACCACCGAGCACGACCTCATCGCCGCGTTGGATGCCGCGCACCGCATCGAGCAACGCGTGGCCGCGGTCAAGCTGACCCTCGTGCGGGAGTTGGACGGTCGAGGCACCGCGACCGCGCAGGGCGCGTCCTCCACGGCAGTGTGGTTGCGTGACCGGCTGCGTCTCGGGGTCGGTGCGGCCCGCCGTCTGGTCGAGCTCGCCGCGATGCTCGACAGCGCTCCGGCCGGGGTGCGCGACGCGTTGGCCGGCGGGGCCGTCACTGTCGACCAGGTCCGGGTCATCGCCGAGACGGCCGAAACCGTGCACGCCACCGCCGGGGCGGAGGCCGCCGACAAGGCCGTCGGTGTCCTCGTCGGCTGGGCGGCGCAGTTCGACGCCGCCCTGTTACGCAAGCTCGGCACCCGGATCCTCGACCACGTCGCCCCGGAGGTCGCCGAGGCCGCGGCGCTGGCAGCGTTGCAGGCGGAGGAGTCGCGGGCCGCCCGAGACCGGCAGGTCACCATCAGCGAGCAGCCCGGCGGTCACCTGCGCCTCACCGGCACCCTCGACACCGAAGCCGCAGCCCTCCTCCGCGCCGCCCTCGACCCGCTCACCACACCCGCCGGGCCCGACGACACCCGCACTCCCGGGCAACGCCGCCACGACGCCCTCGCCGACGTGTGCCGCCTCGCCCTGCGCACCGGCGAGCTTCCCGAACACGCCGGCGACCCCACCCAACTCGTCGTCACCACCAGCTACGACACCCTGCGCCGAGACCTCGACGCGGGCACCTTCGACACCGGCGGGCATCTCAGCGCCGACGCGGTGCGCCGCCTGGCCTGCGACGCACGCGTCCTGCCCGCCATCCTGGGGGGCGCCGGTCAGGTCCTCGACGTCGGCCGGCAACGCCGACTCATCACCGGCCCGCTACGCCGCGCGCTGGTGCTGCGCGACCGCGGCTGCGCCTTCCCCGGCTGCGACCGCCCACCCCGCTGGTGCGACGCCCACCACATCAAGCACTGGGCCGACGGTGGCCCCACCAGCCTCGACAACGCGGTGCTCCTCTGCGGCCACCACCACCGACACGTCCACCACAGCGACTGGGCCGTCCACCTCGGCGCCGACGGCCACCCCGAATTCGTGCCTCCCGCCTGGCTCGACCCCGACCAACTCCCCCGCCGCAACCACTACCACCGGCGCAGATAGCCACGAGTCGGCAACCAACGCCACCGCCGGAACGGCGCTCCCACCCACGGCCCAAACCGGGTCGAGGAGGTGCCCGACCGGCCCAGAAAAGTCGTGCGACTCCGCGCGGCGTCCTCCAGCTCGGCGAAAGGCTGCGCGGCTCGGCGAAAGGCTGCCCGGCTCCGCGAGAGACTGCCCGGCTCCGCGAGAGACTGCCCGGCTCCGCGAGAGACTGCCCGGCTCCGCGAGCCGTTGTGCAGCTTTGCGCGGCGTCGGTGGCGCTCGGGCCCATAGTGGCGCTGCTCACCCGACACATCCCGGACGCCTAGCTGCCGCACGGCCGGCTCGTGCCGCGGGACGCGCGGTCAGGTGACATGGAGAGTCGCCGCGAGCATGCACGGCATGTCACTCCGGGTGCGAGGATCGGATCGCTGACGAGAGGTGGCACCGCCATGCCGCAAGCACCGCTGTAGGGGCAGGTCATTGACGATGTCGTGGCTTCAATCCGCGCTGGCACTTTGCCGCCGGGCGACAAGCTGCCGTCCATCGCCGAGATGCGCGAGCAGTACCAGTCGAGCGCGTGGCCGGTTCGATACGCCCTCCGAATTTTGGAGGAGCGGGGCTGGATCGTCACCCGCCAGGGCAAGGGATCGTTTGTGGCGGCCGAGCCACCCGCTTGACCGAGGCGATCGGTGGCAGTTCAGCAACACCGCGCCCTGCGTGTCGAGTGGCTGAGCTGCCGACGATCCCCGCGAGCCCACCGGCGGGCCCCCGGGGCCGCCCCGCCCACGGCCCCGTCCGTCAAGATCCGCACAACTTCGGGGAAACTGCTGCCTCAACCCGCTCGCAGGCAGCAGTTTCCCCGAAACTGCGCGGATCTTGGGCGCGGGGGCAGATCGGACGGCGATGGGGTTGCTTGCCGCGCGCGAGAAGATCTCGCACAGTAGGTTGGCGGGGTGACAGGACGGTTCCCGATCGAAGACGTCTCCCCCGTCGTCGCCTGCGGCCGCTACCCGGCCAAAGCCGTGGTCGACGAGCCGGTGCCGGTGTCGGCCCGTGCCTACCGGGAGGGCCACGACGCGCTCGGCTGCAACGTGGTCTGGCTCGGCCCGGACGGCGCTGCGCGACCCTTCACGCGAATGCGCCCGGGCGAGCCGGGTCAGGACCGTTGGCACGCCACCATCCAGCCGGACGCCGTGGGCTCCTGGAGCTTCTCCGTCGAGGCGTTCCACGATCCGTACCTGACCTGGCAGAACGCCGTCACCAAGAAGATCGCCGCCGGGCAGGGGCCGGCCGAGCTGGCCAATGACCTGGCCGAGGGCGCGCGGGTGCTCGCCGCGGCCCGCGAACTGGTGCCGACCGCCGAACGGAAGAGGCTCGCCGCGGCGCTCACCGCGCTGGTCGACACCGAGCTGTCGCTGCCGCAGCGGGTCGACCCGGCGTTGGCGCTGGCCGACCTGCTCTGGGAGCACCCCGTGCGGGAGCTGGTCACCGAGGGTGAGACGTACTCCCTCTGGGTGGACCGGAAGCGGGCGCTCTACTCCGCCTGGTACGAGTTCTTCCCCCGCTCCGAAGGGGCGACCAGAGACCGCTCCGGCACCTTCGCCACCGCCACCGAGCGGCTGCCCGGTGTCGCCGCCATGGGCTTCGACGTGCTCTACCTGCCGCCGATCCACCCGATCGGCCGGGTCAACCGCAAGGGCCCCAACAACGCGCTCACCGCTGGGCCGACCGACGTGGGCTCGCCGTGGGCGATCGGCGCCGCCGAGGGCGGCCACGACGCCATCCACCCCGATCTGGGTACGCCGGCAGACTTCCGGGCCTTCATCGAGGCGGCTGCCGCGCAGGGCCTGGAGGTGGCCATGGACCTGGCGTTGCAGTGCGCGCCGGACCACCCGTGGGTCACCGAGCACCCGGAGTGGTTCACGACCCGGGCCGACGGCAGCATCGCGTACGCGGAGAATCCGCCCAAGAAGTACCAGGACATCTACCCGGTCAACTTCGACAACGACCCGGAGGGCATCCGCGCCGAAGTGCTGCGGGTGGTGCTGCACTGGATCGGCGAGGGCATCCGGATCTTCCGGGTGGACAACCCGCACACCAAGCCGTTCGACTTCTGGCACTGGCTCATCGCCGAGGTGAAGGCGGTCGACCCGGACGTGCTGTTCCTGGCCGAGGCGTTCACCCGGCCGGCCATCATGCACGGCCTCGGCAAGATCGGCTTCACCCAGTCGTACACCTATTTCACCTGGCGCACGACGGCCGCCGAGATGCGGGCGTACTGCGAGGAGTTGGTCGTCGCGGCCGACTACATGCGGCCCAACTTCTGGCCGAACACCCCCGACATCCTGCACGAGTCGTTGCAGCACGGCGGCCCGCCGATGTTCAAGATCCGGGCGGTGCTGGCCGCGCTGCTCTCCCCCTCCTGGGGGCTGTACGCGGGCTACGAGCTGTTCGAGCACGTGGCCCGGCCGGGTGCCGAGGAATATCTGGACAACGAGAAGTACGAGCTGCGCCCCCGGGACTGGGCCGGCGCCGAGGCGCAGGGCCGCTCGCTCGCGCCGTTCCTCGGCACCCTCAACCGCGTACGCCGGGACAACCCGGCGCTGCACCAGCTCCGCAACCTGCGCTTCCACGACATCGACAACCCGGCGCTGCTCTGCTGGTCGAAGCATGACCCGCGGACCGGCAACACGGTCATCGTGGTCTGCTCGTTCGACTCGCACGCCGTGCAGTGGGGCAACATGACGCTGGACATGCCGGCGCTCGGCTTCGACTGGCACGAGCGGTTCACCGTGTACGACGAGCTGACCGGCACCAGCTACGACTGGGGGCAGCGCAACGCGGTTCGGCTCGACCCGTACCTGCAACCCGCGCACGTGCTGACCGTGCGCCGGCCGATCCCCCCGACCGTGCCGGAGCCGGCGGGCGTCGAGCCGGCGCAGCTCACCGTCGCCGAGGTGCCGGACGACCTGTCCGGTGGCACCGCCCCGACCGGTCCCGCCCCGACCGGTCCCGCGCCGGCCGATGACGCCCCGAGCGATGCCGTCCCGATCGGTGCCGACACGACCGATGCCGTCCCGACGGTTGCCGGTCCGACGGATGCCGCTCCGACCGCCGCGGAGCCGGACGCATCCCGTCAGGCCAAGCCCGCCGGAAAGCCGCCGCAGCGGTCCAAGCCCAAGACCAAGATCAAGCAAACCCCGCCCCACCGCGGCCGGAAGGATGCCCGATGAACGAGTTGATCAGGGGCGTCACGCACGACCCGCACGCGGTGCTCGGCGCGCACCCCGCCGACGGGCAGACCACCATCCGCACGTTGCGGCGCGGGGCTGGCGACGCGACAGTGCTGGTCGACGGCGACCGACACCCGATGAAGCGGGTTCACGACGTCGGCGTCTTCGAGGCGGTGCTGCCCGGCGAGGTTCTCGACTACCGGGTCGAGGTCGACGGCGCCCTCCACGACGACCCGTACCGCTACCCGCCGACCCTTGGCGAGCTGGACCTGCACCTGATCGGCGAGGGCCGGCACGAGCGGCTGTGGGAGGCGCTCGGTGCCCGGGTCGTCGACGGCGGCGTGGCGTTCGCCGTCTGGGCGCCCAACGCCCAGGGCGTACGGGTGATCGGCGACTTCACCGGCTGGGCGCCGGACGAGGGCTGGCCGATGCGTTCGCTCGGCTCCAGCGGCGTGTGGGAGCTGTTCGTCCCCGACGCCGGGGCCGGTGCCCGTTACAAGTACCGCGTCCTCGGCGCCGACGGGCAGTGGCGGGACAAGGCCGACCCCCTCGCGGCGTACGCCGAGGTGCCGCCGGCCACCGCCTCCGTGGTGCACCACTCGACGTACCAGTGGTCCGACGCGGACTGGCTGACCCGGCGCGCCGAGCGGCAGCCGCACAAGGAACCGATGAGCGTGTACGAGGTGCACCTCGGCTCGTGGCGTCCGGGCCTCGGCTACCGCGAGTTGGCCGAGCAGCTCACCGCGTACGTCACCGAGCTGGGCTTCACGCACGTGGAGTTCCTGCCCGTGATGGAGCACCCGTTCGGCGGCTCCTGGGGTTACCAGGTCACCGGCTACTACGCGCCGACCTCCCGGTTCGGTGACCCGGACGAGTTCCGGCACCTGGTCGACCGGCTGCACGCCGCCGGCATCGGCGTACTCCTGGACTGGGTGCCCGCCCACTTCCCGAAGGACGAGTGGGCCCTCGCGCGCTTCGACGGCACCCCGCTCTACGAGCACCCCGACCCGCAGCGCGGCGAGCACCCGGACTGGGGTACGTACGTCTTCGACTTCGGCCGCCGCGAGGTGCGCAACTTCCTGGTCGCCAACGCGCTCTACTGGTGCGACCAGTTCCACATCGACGGGCTGCGGGTGGACGCCGTCGCCTCGATGCTCTACCTCGACTACTCCCGGCCAGCCGGTCAGTGGTCCCCCAACCAGTACGGCGGCCGGGAGAACCTGGAGGCCATCGCGTTCATGCAGGAGGTGAACGCGACCGTCTACAAACACCACGCCGGCGTCGTGATGATCGCCGAGGAGTCCACCGCCTGGCCGGGGGTGACCAGGCCGACCGCCGAAGGCGGGCTGGGCTTCGGCTTCAAGTGGAACATGGGCTGGATGCACGACACCCTGCTCTACACCTCGAAGGACCCGATCTACCGCCAGCACCACCACCACCAGCTCACCTTCTCCCTGGCGTACGCGTGGAGCGAGAACTACGTGCTGCCGATCAGCCACGACGAGGTCGTGCACGGCAAGGGTTCGCTGACCAGCAAGATGCCCGGCGACACCTGGCAGCGGCTCGCCAACGTACGGGCGCTGCTGGCGTACATGTGGGCGCACCCCGGCAAGCAGTTGCTCTTCATGGGCTCCGAGCTGGCCGACGACCGGGAGTGGAGCGAGGAACGCGGCCTCGACTGGTACCTGCTGCACGACCCGGCCCGGGCCGGCGTGCAACGGCTCGTCGGTGACCTGAACCGGGTCTACCGGGACACCCCGGCGCTGTACGCGCAGGACACCGAACCGGCCGGCTTCCGCTGGATCGCCGGCGACGACGTCGCCAACAACACCGTGTCGTTCGTCCGGATCGCGCCGGACGGCTCGACGCTGGTCTGCGTGGCCAACTTCTCCGCCCAGCCGCTGCACGACTACCGGGTCGGCCTGCCCGCCGGCGGGGCGTGGACCGAGGTGCTCAACACCGACGCGCACCACTACGGCGGGTCGGGGGTGGGCAACCTGGGCGCGGTGCACGCCGAGAACGTGCCGTGGCACGGAATGGTCGCCTCCGCCGCACTCCAGGTGCCGCCGCTGGGCGCCATCTGGCTCCGCCAGGGCTGACCGCCGGGAACGGACCGCAGAACGCACCACCGGGCAGACAGGCGCCTCCGGCGTTCGATTTTCCTTCCCGGTGGTGTTTGGGCGCGCCCGCATACAGCCCGGACGACCCCTCCCTCAGCAGAGGGAGTGCGATCCCCGCTGCCGGGGAGGACGAGGTCGCCAGCGCCGAAGATCATTGATTCATGACTGTCGGTGTGGCTGCGGATCGAGACCGGACTGCTGACGTGAGCTCCGGCGGGGCCAGACCATGGGCGGCGGCATGTGTCGTCTTCATCGTCGGTGAGGTAGCCCTGCGTCTCTCCTGGATCGCGGGTGGCCGGTGGGGATACACCGCTTGCGACCGAACTGACCTGGCAGATCCGGCGGGCGGGTGCGGCGCTGACCGCGTCGAAGCGCTGCCGTTCTGGTCGGGATGGGGAGCGATAGGGGTGTGCGTTGCCCTCGCGGTGGTGGTCGTGTGCGCGGTTCGGTTCTCCGGCCACGCGGCGGCCATCGGTGCTTGGCTCGCGGCCGCACTGCTCCTGGTCATCGCGCTCCCGCTGCACCTGCTCTTCGAGGTCCCGGCCGCGGTGGCGGGGCGTCCCTCGGACTGGCGTGACCTCGGCGCCCGGATCGCGCTGGTGGCCGGTGGCCTCCTGTTCGCCGGGCTCGCGGCCGCATCCGGTCCCCAGCACGGACACGCTGTGGCCGGCTACCAGCCGGTGCCGCGGTGGACACGCCGCTGGGCGTACGTGGCCGTCGCGCTTCCGGTGGTCGGCTGGGCCGTGCCACACGGGCTCTGGGCGCTCGGTGTTCCGTTCGGCATGCCTCAGCACGACCTGAACAGCATCCATGAGGAACTCTCGACGCCGACGGGCCTGGCGATCACTCTCGTTCCGCCGCTCGCCGGTCTCCTCGTTCTCGGCTTGGTGCAGCGGTGGGGGCAGCAGTTTCCACCCTGGGTGCCGGGCCTGCGCGGACGACGGGTGCCCCGGCTGCTGGCGGTGGTCCCGGCCGGCGCGGTGGCGCTGGCGCTGGTCACCTACGGCGTGTTGAGCGTCGCGGTGTTCGTCGGCCAACTGGTCGCGGGCGACCTGCACTGGTCGGAGGTGTGGGACGAGTGGGCGTCGGCCGCCACTCTGCTGGTGTTCCTGAGCTGGGGCGTATCGCTGGGTGTCACGACCGCCGGCTATGCCCTCGCCACCCGGCCGGGCCGGGAGCAGACGACAGCGGCCGGCGTCTCGGCGTAGAGCCGCCGGGTTCCCCGTCACGGCCAGAGCCTCCCGCGGCGCCGGCCTCCACAGATCGGAGCACCATGAGCCCCACTGATCCCAGCCGCCCTTGCGCCGCCGCCCCGTCACCCTGGGCCGTCTGCGCCGCATACGCCGTCCCGCTCTGCGTCCTGCCGTCCGCGCTCTGGCGACTGTCCCTGGTGTTCACCGACGACGCCGTCACAGCGTGGTACATGATCCTCCTGTCGACCGTGTCGATGGGGCTGGCGTTGTTGACACTCGGGCTGGTGCAACGCTGGGGGCAGCGGGTCCCGCACTGGGTGCCGCTTGTCGGGGGCCGTCCCATACCGGCGCGGCCAGTCCTGCTCGTCGCGCTGGTCGGCGGCTGGCTGCTCGTCGCCATCTGCGTGTACTTCGTGCTGAATCAGCAATTCCACTTCGTTCAGGGCACCTGGGTCGGAATTGGCAGCGACGAACCGGTGCATGAGGCTCCCGGTTGGGAAATTCTCCGTTACTACGCCCCACTGCTCGCCTGGGGTCCCCTCGTCATAGCCGTGGCCACCGACTACGGCCGACGTGTCGCGCTCGTTCGAGCACCGGCACGATAGCGACGCCTGGTCGCCGCCTGCTGATCGTGGGACGTCGCGGGTCAGACCAGGCCGGCGCCGCGGAGCAGCATCCACAGGCCTGCGCCGTCCGGCGCGGAGAGCCACTGCTGCCCCACCGGCCCTGCCGACGGGCGGCCGGCCGGTGCGGGCAGGGTGCCGGCCAGCACCGACTGGGTCGGGGACAGCCGGCGGATCGCCACCCCGGCCACGTTCTCCGGGTGGGCGGCCGCGAACTCCCGGTAGATCTCCTGGTCGTGCTGACCGTCGTCGCCGACCAGCAGCCAGCGCACCTCGGGGAACTCCCGGGCAAGCCGGGCCAGGGTGGACCGCTTGTGCTCCATGCCGCTGCGGAACCAGCGGTCGGCGGTCGGGCCCCAGTCGGTGAGCAGCAGCGGCCCGGCCGGGTAGAGGTGCCGGGACAGGAAGCGGGTCAACGTGGGTGCCACGTTCCACGCGCCGGTGGAGAGGTAGAAGACCGGCGCACCGGGGTGGGCGGTGACGAGTCGCTCGTACAGCACCGCCATGCCGGGCACGGCGGCTCGGGCGTGTTCATCGAGCACGAACGTGTTCCATGCGGCGAGCAGCGGGCGGGGCAGCGCCGTCACCATCACCGTGTCGTCGATGTCGGAGAGGATGCCGAACTTGACGTCCGGGTCGAGGATGCGCACCGGCGCCTCGACCGGCTCGGCGTCCGGCACGCTGAGCCGGACACAGCCCCACCCCGGCGCCAGGTCCGCCTCGACCAGGGTGTCGACGAAGCCGCTGCGGTCGGCCCGCGTCTCGTGGCGCACCCCGCCGGCCTCGATGGTCACGGTGACGTGTTTGGCGGGCAGGGTGGTGAAGCTGCGCCAGCCGCGGACCTTGTCCAGCCGGCCCCGCTGACGGGTGTCCGGTCGGCCCAGCAGCACGCGGCACATGACCCGCACCCAGCCCGGGGAGCCGTAGCCGGTGTACGCGACGATGTTCATCCGCCAGCCGGTGCGCCGCAACCGACGCTCCACGAGCTGGTGCACGGCGTCTTCGATCCGCGCGGCCCGGTGCAGATTCGGCACGGCCAGTTGGCCGGCGGGAGTGGGTGGCACCCGCCAACCCTGCCACACGTCGGCAGCCACGGCCACGCGAGCCGGCCCCCGGCTGCGCCGAACCACCCCGGGCGGTCCGCCGGCCGTGAAACACTCCGGTCGGGACGACGACGGGGGCGTGGTCGTGTCAGACCCAGTGCAGCAGGGCGGGCGGTGGCGCCCACGACTCGACCGGCCGGCGCTCGTCGCGCTGCTGCTCGGGGTCGCCGGTGTGGCGTACCGGCTGGTTTTGACGCTGTTCACGGTGCCGGTGTCGAACAGCGACGAGGCGACCTTCGGCCTCGCCGCGCTGCACATCGCGCAGGGTCGCGAGCGCCCGGTCTTCCTCTACGGCCAGCACTACATGGGGATGCTGGAGTCGTACCTGGCCGCGCCGCTGATCGCGCTGGCCGGGCCGAGCTGGCCGGTGCTGCGGCTGCCGATGCTCGCCCTCTACGCGGTCTTCCTCTATCTGATCTACCGGCTGACCCGTCGGCTCGGTACGCCGTGGTTCGCGGCGCTCCTCGTCGGCCTGCTGGCGCTCGGCCCGGAACGGGTGGTGCGCGACCAGCTCACCGTCGTCGGCGGGCGGCCCGAGGTGAAGCCGGCGGTGCTGCTGATGCTGCTGATCGCCGGAGGGCTGGCCGCTGGGACGGTCCGCCGTCGGTGGCTCGCCGTCGCGCTGTTCGGCCTGCTCGTCGGGGCGTCCGTCTGGTCGGACTGGCTGATCCTGCCGTACCTGCTGGTGGCCGGGTTGGCGCTGCTCTGGGCGGCGTGGCGGGAGCTGGTCGGCTGGGCCGGTCTGCTGCTGGTGGGCGGCTTCCTGGTCGGGGTGGCGCCGATGCTCTGGGACAACCTGCGGGCGGGGCCGGGTGACGACTCGCTGTCGGTGTTCCGCGAGGTCAGCACGAAGGCCGGGCCGATGCCGCCCTGGGCGGACCGGATCCGGGGCGGCCTGCTGGAGGGGGTGCCGCTGGCGCACGGGCTCTGCCCGGTGGACGGTTGCGGCCGTTGGCAGCAGTGGTTCGGCCTGCTCTACCCGGTGCTCCTGGTGGCCGCCGCGGCGCTCGCGGTGGTCGCGTACCGCCGGGCCGCCGGGAGGCCACGCGGGGAGCGGGTCGGGCCGGTGGTGCAGCTCGCGCTGGTCGTCGGCGCGGCGTTGACCCTGCTGTCGTACGTGCGCACTCCGCTCGCCGCGACCAGCCCACTGGACAACGCCCGCTACCTGTCCGTGCTGCAACTGTCGCTGCCGGCGGTGCTCTGGCCGCTCTGGGTGGCCGCGGTCGCCTGCTGGCGGGGCACGGTGGGCGCGCTCGGTCGGCTCACCGGCGCGCTGGCGACCGCCGTGCTGGCCGCGTTGACCGCGACCACGGTGCTGATCACCGTGCTCTTCGCGGCGAGCGGCACCGCGGCGTCCCGGACCGACGAGCGCGGGGCCCGCGAGCTGGCCACCGCGCTGCGCACCGACGGGCCACCCGAGGTGTACGGGGACTACTGGACCTGCAACCGATTGATCTTCAATACCGACGAGGCGGTGGTCTGCGCGGTGCTCGACGGCGACCTGTCCCCCGGGCAGAACCGCTACCAGCCCTACTGGCGGCACGTCGGGCGGGCCGCGCGACCGGGCTACGTGGTGGAGATCGACTCGCCGATGGAGCGGCGGCTGCGTCACCTGCTCGCCGGCCAACCGGGCGCGGCCCCGGTACGCGAGGTCGGCGGCTATCGCGTGTACCACCCCGACGCCCCGGTCCGGCCCTGGCGGTAGGGGCGGGTCGTACGCTGGCCGGGCTGCCGCCGATCCGCCCGTCGAGGAGACCCGATGCTCATCCTGCTGCCGCCCTCGGAGGGCAAGGCCGATGCCGGCACCGGTCGGCGGTGGGCCCCGGACAAGCTCGCCCTGCCGGAGCTGAACCCGGCCCGGGAGCGGGTGCTGGACGCGCTGGTGGCGCTGAGCGCCGGGCCGGACGAGGCGGCGGCCCGGACCGCGCTCGGCCTCAGCGTGGGCCAGCGCGGCGAGTTGCGCCGCAACGCGCGGCTGCGGGTGGCGGCCACCGCGCCGGCCGCACAGATCTACACCGGGGTGCTCTACGAGGCGCTGGAGCTGGCCTCGCTGCCGTCGGCGGCGCAGCGGACGGCCCGCCGATCGGTGCTGATCAGCTCCGGGCTGTGGGGCGCGGTGCGGCTCACCGACCGGATTCCGCCGTACCGCTGCCCGATCGGCGCCCGGCTGCCCGGCGTCGGAGCGCTGTCCGCGTACTGGCGGAACGAGCTGGCGCCGGCGGTGGACGCCGCGGCCGGCGCGGGCCCGGTGCTGGATCTGCGCTCCGGCGCGTACGCGGCCACCTGGACGCCGCGCGGGGAGCTGGCCGCCCGCACGGTGACGGTGCGCGTACTGCACGAGCGGGAGGTGGACGGGGTGCCGGTGCGGTCGGTGGTCAGCCACTTCAACAAGGCCACCAAGGGGCGCCTGGTCCGGGACCTGCTGCTCGCCGGCGCCCGCCCGCGCAGCGCGGCGGAGCTGATCGGCACGCTGCGTGAGCTGAAGTACACCGTGCAGGAGCAGGACGCGCCCGCCGGGCGGCCCCGACCGGTCGACGTGGTGGTCACCGAGCTGTAGTCGGGCGCGTCCGGCGCAAGATTTGCTCAAGGCTGGGCGGCACCCGTTCCGTGCCGGGGGCGCACCCGGCACGGTAGGGGGACCACGACTCCGACGAGGGAGCCCCGCAGTGGCCCGCGAACCCGCTCTGCTCGACCGACCCCGCCGCCCGGTGCCGCCTCCCCCGCTGGACTGGCTGACGCTGAGCGACGCCTTCGAAGCCGCCTGCCTGCTGCGGTGCACGCCGCCGCCGACCGCCGACCGACCGGGGGTGGAGTTCAACCGGGAGGACGCGGCGCAGCGGATGCGGCAACTGCTCGCCCGGCTGGACATCCCCGTCAGCCACGAGGTCACCGTCGGCGGTCTCCGCCGCCGCTTCGAGGTGCACCGGCTCTGGGTGCCCCGGGAGCACCAGGACGCGTACGCCCGGTTGGTGGACACCGCCTGGCGGCAGGGGCGCCGGGAGATGCTGGGCGGTCCGCTGCCCGGGGCGTCCCCGGCCCGCCGCCGGTGGGTGTCCCGACTCGCGGCGGCTGCCTGGCGGTCGGCGCTGCTGGCCGGCGGACGGCACGTCCGGCGGCACATCCTCGGCGTACGGATCACCGACCGGGAGCTGGCCGCGGTGCTGATCCGTGGCGCGGCCATGCTCGACGTGCCGGCCGTCCTCCGCCCGGGCACCGGCTGTTTCCTGGTCAGCGTCGCCGACGGGCCGGACCGGGAACGAATCCTGCACAGCGCGGCGCTGGAACCCGCGCGACGCTCGGCCTGCTGACCCGTGACCGCGCCGTCTGCCCCCGAACGGGCTTGCGGCGCACCGGTCCGACGGCGCACAGTGCACCGCGTGAGTCGTACCCCCTCCGGCCGTCGCGCGGGGACGGCGGCCCTGCTCGCGTTCCTGCTGACCGCGACGCTGGCCGGCGTCGCCGGCTGCCGGGACGCCCCGGCCGCGCCGCAGCAGATCCGGATCGCCACCGGCAGCCCCACCGCGACCTACTACGCCTTCGGCAGGTCCCTGGCGGCCATCCTCAACCGGGAGCTGCCGGGCGTGCAGGCCAGCGTGGTGGTCACCGCCGCCTCGGCGGAGAACATCCGGCTGGTCGGCTCCGGCGAGGCCGAGTTGGGCTTCACCCAGGCCGATGTGCTGCCCACCGCCGCGGCGGGTCGCCCGCCGGTGGAGGCGGTGGCCCGGGTGTACGACGACCAACTGCACCTGGTCACGACCGGCGGTGGGCCGGTGCGCACGGTCGCCGACCTGCGCGGGCGGAGGGTCTCCGTCGGTGCGCCCGGATCGGGCACCGAGATCACCGCGACCCGGCTGCTGGAGGTGGCCCGGCTCGGCGGCGCCGCCGTACGCCGGGAGCGGCTCGGGCTGGACGACTCGGTGGCGGCGCTGCGGGCCGGGCTGATCGACGCGTTCTTCTTCTCCGGCGGCCTGCCCGTGCGCGCCATCAAGGAGCTGGCCGGAAGCAGCGCCACCCGGATCGTGGACCTCGGCGAGTGGACGGAGCCGCTGCGCGCCAGCTTCAGCGAGGTCTACGTCTCCCGGGACATCCCCCGCTCGGTGTACGGCGTGGACCCGGTGACGACGGTGGCCAACCCGAACTATCTGATCGTCCGGGCCGACCTGCCCGAGCAGTTGGTCCGGGACGTGACCCGGCTGTTGATGGAACGCCGGGCCGAGCTGGGCGCGGCGCACCCGGCGGCGGGGCGGATGAGCCCCCGCTCGGCTATCGCCACCACACCGCTGCCGCTGCATCCGGGCGCCGCCGCCTGGTACCGCGCGGCCAAACCCTGACACCCGGCCCCCTCCAGCGGGCGGACATGGGCAGCAGGTCGGCTGCCCGGCACCGCGTCACCGGACCGCCGCCAGCGGCGGATCACCGTCCGTCGGTGCCACGGCGGCCGGGGGCGCCGGAAACCACAGGCCGGCGACCAGCCCACGGGACTCCCCGGGACGCATGGTGAGCCGGCCGTCGGAGGCGTCGACCAACACCGCCGCGATGGTCAGACCGAGCCCGGCACCGTCCACGTTCTGCGCGTCCGGTGCCCGCCAGAACCGTTCGGTGGCCTGGCCGAGCTGACTCTCGGTCATGCCCGGGCCGGTGTCAGACACCTCCAGAGCCACGCCGTGGTCGCGGCGGGCCACGGTCACCGTCACCGCTCCGCCGGCCCCACTGAACTTCACCGCGTTGTCGATCAACGCGTCGAGGGCCTGGTCGACGGCGGTCGGCACGGTCCGGGCGTACGCCGGCGCGTCGGTCGTCGCCAGCCGTAGCGCCACCGAGCGGTGCCGTGCCAGCGGCGCCCACGCGGCCACCCGGGAGGCGGCCACCGCGGCGGCGTCCACGGTGATCCGCTCGTTCTCCTCGCGTTCCGCACGGGCCAGGGTGAGCAGCGCGTCGAGCACCAGCGCGAGCCGGTCGGTCTCCTCCAGTGCCAGCCGGTGCTCGGACACCCCGTCCGGGTCGGTGAGGCTGGGGCCCAACTCCTCCACCCGCAACCGCAGCGCGGTGAGCGGGTTGCGGAGTTGGTGACTGGCGTGCGCGACGAACGCCCGCTGTCGGTCCATCACGTCGGAGACCACGTCGGCCATGTGGTTGAAGCTGGCCGCGAGCCGGCGCAGCTCCGGCGGGCCGAGCCGGTGCAGCACCCGGGCGCCCCGGTCACCCTCGGCGATCTCGTGGGTGACCGCGTCCAGCTCGGTGACCGGGCGCAGCACCCAGCCCGCCAGCCCGAACGCGGTGAGCACACAGGCCAGCACCGCGAGCAGGCCGGCCAGGGCGAGCAGCAGCCACCAGACGGTGACGGTCCGGCGGACCGGGCCGGCAGGGGTCGCGATCACCACCGCGCCCAGCACCTCGCCACCGTCGTTGATCGGCACCGCCACCACCACCGCGCCGTCCGTCCACGGCCAGACCGACTCGGGGCCGCTGGTCTGCTGCCCGGACAGGGCGATGTCCAGTGCGGTGGCGGTGCCCGCTGCCGACCGCCAGTTCGCCGAGGCCACGACGGTGCGCCGGTCCCGGTCGACCACCGCCGCACCGATCGCGTACAGCTCGTCGTAGCTGCGCAACTCCTCGTTGAGCGCCCCCGGGCCGCCGCCGCGCAGCGCCGGCCCGGCCAGCGAGGCGAACCGGGTGGCATCCGCGAGCCGGTCCGCGCGAACCCGCTCGGTCTCGCGGCTGGCCAGGGTCGCGGCCAGCGGGGTCTCCAACGCGATGAGGACGAGCACCATCAGCAGCAGGTAGCTGATCACCAGTCGACGCCGCACGGCCGCCCCTCACGCATCGCGCAGCCGGTAGCCGACCCCACGGACGGTCTCCACCAGACCCGCGTCGCCCAGCTTGCCGCGCAGCGACCCGACGTGCACCTCGACGGTGTGCCGGTCGGCCCAGGTGGTGCCCCAGGCGTCGAGCAGGATCCGGTCGCGGGGCACCGCCACACCGGGCTGACGGGCCAGCGAGACCAGGACGTCGAACTCCTTACGGGTCAGCGCGACCGCGCGGCCGGCCACCGTCACCGTACGGGCGGCCACGTCGATGCGTACCGTGCCGGCCTCGATGAGATGCCGCTCCGGCACGGTGTGCGCGGCCCGGCGGAGGACGGCCTCGATCCGGGCCTGCAACTCGACCATGGAGAACGGCTTGACCACGTAGTCGTCCGCACCGAGCCGCAGGCCGAGCACCCGGTCGCGTTCCTCGCCCCGCGCGGTCACCGCGATGATGCCGAGCTGGCTGCTGCGTCGGCGCAGCTCCCGGCACAGGTCGGTGCCGTCCCCGTCGGGCAGCGTCAGGTCGAGCAGCACCAGGTCGCACGGGGCCGCGGCGAGCGCGGCGGCGACGGTGGCGGCGTGCTCGACCTGGTAGCCGCGTCGGGTGAGGGCGGAGGAGAGCGCGGCGGCCACCCGGCGGTCGTCCTCCACCAGCAGGATCCGCACCCGTGCCCCCGTCCGTCGCAGCGCTGTCCTGCGAATGGTGGCAGAAGCGTGGCGCGAGCGGGAGGCCCGTGTCCCCGGGCGGACCGCTCAGAGGCCGAAGACGTCGTCGTTGACGCCGTCCCGGACGCCGTCGACGAACCCCCGGAAACCCGGGTCGTCGTGTCGGGCCGGCACGCTGGTGACGTTGACCCCGCTGGCCTGGGTGACCGCGTCGACCAGCGGCGGGTAGTCGATCTCGGCGTCGTTGAACGCGTCGTCGTCCGCCTCGGCCAGGTTGATCACGTGCTGGACGTCGTCGGAGGGGGTGTCCGGGTCCTCCGCCCACTCGCCGCCGGCCCGGTAACACTCGTCGTACAGCGCGCGTTGGCTGTCGGTCCAGTCGTCGTCGTAGCTCTCCATCGCCATCCCCTCCGCGGCCGGTCCACCTGAGCATGCCCGGCGGGGGGCGACGGGCGCGGCGGTACGGGGGAAAACCGGGCGCTTACGGCGGCGACGCCCCCGTAAGCTGCCGCTGTGATCTACAAACTGCTGTCGACCGCGGAATGGAACGCCGCCCTGGCCGCCGGCACGTTCACCGGTACGGCGTTCGACCACGAGTCCGGGTTCATCCACCTCTCCGGTCCGGATCAGGTGGTGGAGACCGCCCGGCACCACTTCGCGGGCGTCACCGGGCTGACCCTGCTGACCGTCGACCCCGACCGGCTGGGTGCCACCCTGCGCTGGGAGCCGTCCCGGGGCGGGCAGCTCTTTCCGCACGTGTACGGCCCGCTGCCGGTGACGGCGGTGGTGACGGCGCAGGCGCTGGCGGCGGACGTGCCGGCCGCCGAGGCGGTGGCCGGCCTGCTGGGCTGACGTGACCGCGCCCGGTCCGACAGGTGTCGGGCCGGGCGCGGATCGCCGTACGCGGGTCAGCGGCAGAGGCGGCCGATCTCCTCCTGGAACCGGTCCATCGGGTTGGCGTCGGCGGGGCCGAGCAGGTAGGTCTTCAGCTCCCGGCGGGCGTCGGTCATCGGGTCGTCGCCGGCCCGGGTCACCGCCACGATCTTCTCCAGCTCACCGCAGTCCTTGGAGAGCAGGTACGCGGCCCGCGCCGTCGGGTACTCCCGGCGGAACTCGTCCTCCGACAGGCCGGCCGGGTTGGCCACCACGTACGGTCGCTGGCTCTGCACGAAGTCGGAGACCACACTGGACACGTCGCTGATCAGCAGGTCGGTCTGGTTGAAGCAGTCGAACAGCCCCGGTGTGCGATCGGTGATCACCAGGTGCTGCGTCCCGTCCAGCGACGAGGCGTTCGGGTTGCCGCCGGCAGCCCGGATCGCCGCCACCAGCCGGTCGTGCACGGTCCTGGCCGCCCTCGACCGTGACCCGGTGAGCGGGTGCGGCTTGTAGATCAGCCGAACCCGGGGCGAGGTGGCCAGCAGCCCCTTGACGATCCGCTCACCCATCAGCACCAACGAGGTGTGGTACGGGTCGTCGTCGAGCCAGCCCTCCCAGGTGGGCGCGTAGAGCACGGTGAACGGCCGGTCCACCGACTCGGCGCCGAAGGTGTGCACCCCGGCGAGCTGCGGCCGACCAATCTCGACGATGTCCGAGTCGAGAACGCCCACGCCGGCCCTGGCGTACCGCTCCCGACCGGCCAGGCCGGCGACCCAGACCTCGTCGTACACCTTGCTGTACGGGTTGACGCTGGCCTGCTTGTCGCTGTCGCCGTGCCCGACGAACACGTGCTTGGTGCCGGGCTCGCGGAGCATGTGGATGTTCGCGCCGACGTTCGCGGCGTAGAGCGCCGCGCGGATGCTGCCGAGTTCGAGGTTCATGAAGTCCACCCCGGCCGGTACGCAGATCACCGGCAGCCGGGTGTCGGCCAGCTCGAGGAACGCCTCCTTGCTGCGCATCAGCACCACGGCGCGCTGGTTCAGCGCCTCGGTCGGGGCGAGCCACATGTTGACCTGGTAGACGTCCTTGACCGGGCCGGCGAAGTAGAGCGCCACCTCGGGTCGGTACGTGTCCAGCCAGCGCTGCACGGCGGGCATCAGCGGGCCCGGCCCCGCGCCGCGGCCCCGTACCCAGGTCAGCGCGATGATCGCGCCCACCAGCGCGGTCGCGGCCGTCGCCACCACGGCGGCGACGAGGAACGGCGTCCCGTCGTGCTGGACCGCGGCGGCCACCGCGGCCGGCACCAGCAGCAGGTTGAGCAGAGGCATCCGGTCACCGGCGACCGCAGCCGCCCAGGACGGCGGCCGGGGAACCGAGCGCATCGGGCCCAGCTCGATGTTGCGCACCATCGCGGCGAACGGATCGCGACGGTCGATCATGGTGGAGAGCGCGCCGGCGAAGACCGAGACGACCCACACCGTGGCGGGCAGGATCAGCAGCCAGCTCAGCTCGACGCCGGTGAGCGCGACCTGCGCCGCGACCAACAGCACGGCCGCCAGATCACGGGTCAACTGCCGGTACGAGAAGCTCAGGCCGACCTTCTCCAGCAGCAGCTGGGACGGCGGCGACCAGCGGGCGAGGGCGAACTCGCCGATCACGGCGGCCAGCCCGGCGACGGCGAACAGGCCGACCCAGCCGAGGGCGCCGGCGACGAGCATGACCAGGTAGGACAGCACCAGCAGCGCGCTGCGGGCGGCCACTCCGATGCGTCCTGTCAACGTGCCGAACAACGAGTTCGCTCCCTACGAGTTCCATGACGGGCTGGGCCCACGGTGGTCGACGTCACTCCCCGCCGCGCATCACCCACGGCACGCGACGTGCAGCGGGCAGCGGCGGCTGCGGCCCGAATCCGCGTGACGGCCGGCAGCGTGTGACTGCGACCTTAACGCGAAGGGACAGTGCGGTGTCGCTCGGGTATCCAGCATCATTTCGGGCAAAGCTCCACACCTCACCGAGCCGGGCACCGCGTGGGCGCCCGGCCTGCACGGCGGGCCGTGCGCTCAGCCGACCCGCCGGAAACACGTCATCGCTCCGGGCGCCGGACGGGCCGCGAACTCCTGGAAGCCGAGCTGCGGCGCCAGGTCGCGGGCGTACGTGTTGCCGTTGTAGACGCAGATGGTGCCGACGTCCAGCCGGTCGAGCGCCGGAGTCAGCTCGGTCGGCGACGGGGTGGTGTCGCCATCGGCGAAGCCGGCGAGCAGCAGCCGGTCCTTGGCGAACTGGGAGTTGAGGTCGTACTCCACGAGATAGAAGTCGCGAGGCAGGACAACCCGGACCTGACTGGTGACCACCAGGGAGGTCCGCATGATCGTCTTCGGGGCGAGCAGCAGGCCGGGCGACCGGTCCAGTCCCTTGATCCAGAACGCGATCGACTGGCGCTGCTGCGGCAGCTTCCAGGTGGGTCGCTTGTGCACGTCGACCCAGCTCTTCGTCGACCACATCGGGGTGGCGAAGAGGGCGAACGAGGCGACCAGCAGCACCGCGATCCCGCCGGCCACCGCGCGGCGCACCGCCACCGTCGGTGCCGGAACCCGCACGGTGCAGAGCAGCCCGATCAGCGTCGGCAGGGCGAGCAGCCACGGCACCCGCCAGAGCACCACCGAGATGCCGCTGAGCGCGCTCACCGCCTCCAGCACACCGGGGATGAACAGCACGCTCAACGCGAGGGTGGAGCCGGCGACGAGCAGCGCGGGCGTACGCCGGCGCGCCAGCAGCGGACCGCACCACAGCGCCAGACCACTGATCACACCGACCACGCCGAACAGCAGCGTCCGCCGGTAGGTGGCCGCCGCGTCGAAGAACGCGTCGTCCGCGCCGGACGCGGCCAGCGTGCCGAGCACCAGGCGGGAGACCACCAGCGAGCCGATGGGGTACGTGAGGGCGGCGATCGCGGCCAGCACGGCGGCCTTCCAACGCCCGACCAGCAGCATCGCGAAGCCGGCCGCACCCACCAGCATCGGCAGGATGATCGCGGCGGTGGTGGTGAGGCCGATCGCGGTGATCGAGAGCGTCACGATGAGCAGCAGGCTGCGCCGTGACCGGTTGTCGAACCACTGCGTCAGGTACAGCCACATCAGCGGGATGACCGCCGAGACGAACATGCCCTTGCCCTCGTAGAGCCGGGGCAGGTGGAACGTGCCCAGCGCGGCGTCCCCGCCGACGACCAGGTAGAGGTACGCGATGGCGACGGTGAAGGCGAGCACCGGGCGACGCGGGGCCCAGCGGTGCGTCAGTCGCCAGAGCGCCAGCACCGCGAGCACCGCCAGGATCGGCAGCAGCACGTACCAGGTGGCCGAGGCGGCGTGGATGCCCAGCGCACGGGCGAGCGCGCCGGCGAACACCTCGATCGAGGGGATCGGCGGCTGCGAGCCCATCGCCGGCAGGGTGTTCTCGGAGAACAGGAAGTCGTTGAGCGGCACCAGGTCCCGCTCGGCGATCCAGACCGACCTGCCGACGTAGTACACGTCGTCCGGGGTGTTGCGAGCCAGGAAGAACGACGAGATCGCGACCAGCACCGAGACCATCAGCGCGTACGCCGACTGCGCGGCGGTGGGCGCCGGCGCGGCCGGCGCGGACGGCGAGCCGCTCAGCCAGACCCGCCGCACCAGCAGGATCCCGCCGGCCGCCGCGAGCAGACCGGCCACGGCCGGGATCACCCAGGGGACGGCGACGCCGGTCCCGGCCACTCCGGCGGTGGTCGCGGCCACGGCGGCGGCGACCAGGACCCCGACCAGCAGACGGCGGTCGACGCCGGGGTGCTCCCCGGCCGCTGACTCGTCGCCTTCCGGGGTGCCGTCTCCCGCGGCGTCGCCTCGCGGCGCGGCGGTGGAGCGACGGCGGGCCCGGAACAGGGCCACCCCGGCGAGCAGCACGCAGGCCACCAGCCAGATCCGGAACGTCACCGACGGGCGCAGGTCCCCCAGGAAGGCCGCGTGATAGAGAACGGTCCAGAGCGCGAACGCGACCACGGCGCCGTCGGTGAGCAGCGTTGGGGCGGCGGCCACCAGTGCGCGTACCCGGGCGACCGGCGTCCGGCCGGTGGCGGGCTCGCGGGCCGGCGGGGCCTGCTCGGACGGTTCGGGGTCCGAACCGGTGGGCGCGACGGCGATGCTGTCGACGTTGGCCACGGGCGTCCTTCTCGTCGGGCGGACTGGGACGGGTGTCGGCACGGTGACGGCCGAGTGTCAAGGGGGCAGCGTAGCGGAGTCGAGTGGGAGATCCGGCTCCCCGTGGGGCGGGTGTCGTGGAGCTGGTCAGCCGGAGACCGGAACCTCCCGCTGACGGGGCAGGGCGCTCTCCGCGCCCAGCCCGGCGGTCACGGAGTCGACCAGACGATCCAGGTAGCTGTCGGTGAGCGGGAGGCGGGCGATGGCGAGCCGCCAGTAGAGCGGGCCGACGATGAGGTCGACCGCGGCGTCCGGGTCAGTGTCGGCGGGCAGCTCACCGCGCTGCACGGCGCGGGCGACGAGGCGGCCGGCGATCTCCTGCTGACGGGCTTGCAGGACCTGGCGCAGGGTCTCGTCGATGCTGGGATTGCGGGCGGCCTCGGCCAACAGGTCCGGAATGATCTGGGAGGCCAGCGGGTGGTGCAGCGCGTGCGCCACCACCTGGAACAGCAGCGTGAGGTCGCCGCGCAGGGTGCCGGTGTCCAGCACGGGGAGCTTGCCGTGCGCCGCGGCGGCGACGATGTCCAGCACCAGGTCGAGCTTCGAATTCCACCGACGGTAGATCGCCGTCTTGCTGACGCCGGCCCGGCGGGCCACCGCCTCGATAGAGAGCCGGCCGTAGCCGACGGCGGCGAGCTCCTGCATCAGCGCCCGGCGGATGGCCGTGGTGATCTCACCACGGAGCACCGCCGCGCCGGCCGGAGCGCGCCTCTTTTCGCTGGTCATCGGGGACTCTCTGCACCTGTCACGCGATCCAGCGTAGCGCAACGACGGTACGGTTGCGTCCCGACGTGTTTCGGACTACTGTCCACGCAGCGACGAGGCGGCGCTGCGCGCACAGCTAACACTAAGATTCCATCGTCGCGAACACCCCGTCGGCACGAAAGATCGGAGCGCCATTTCCATGGCCACCACCGCGCTGGTCGACCCCGAAACGGGCCTGACCCAGGCGCAGCTGGCCGCTCGGCACGGACTGCGGGTCGCCGGTGAGCGACCCGCCCTCGTCGAGTACAGCCGCCGACTGTGGGCCTACCGGCATTTCATCGCCGCGTACGCCAATGCCAAGCTCGTCGCCTCGTACAGCAACGCCAAACTCGGTCAGATCTGGCAGGTGCTCACGCCGCTGACCAACGCGGCGGTCTACTACCTGATCTTCGGTCTGGTGCTGGCGCAGAATTCGATCCCGAACTTCATCGCCTACCTCACCACCGGCCTGTTCATCTTCAACTTCACCCAGAGCGCGGTGCTGACCGGCACCCAGGCGATCAGCAGCAACCTGGGGCTGATCCGGGCGCTGCACTTCCCCCGCGCCAGCCTGCCGCTCTCCACGACGGTGACCCAGTTCCAGCAACTGCTGGCCTCGATGGTGGTGCTGATCGGCATCGTGCTGGTCACCGGCGAGCCGATCACCCTCGAGTGGCTGATGCTGATTCCGGCCCTGCTGCTCCAGGCGGTGTTCAACGCCGGCGTGGTGCTCCTGGTGGCCCGGATGGGTGCCAAGGCCAGCGACCTGAAGCAGGTCATGCCGTTCATCATGCGCACCTGGATGTACGGCTCCGGCGTCCTCTACAGCGTCAGCCTCTTCGAGCGGCTGCCGCACTGGGCGACGACGCTGGTCCAGTACAACCCGCTGCTCGTCTACATCGAGCTGGCCCGGTACGCGCTGCTGGAGCAGGCGCCACTGCTCAACGAGTCGGTGACCCAGCTCTGGCTGGTCGCCGTGGGCTGGGCCGTGGTGGCCGGCGTCGGTGGGTTCATCTACTTCTGGCGCGGCGAACAGGAGTACGGCCGTGGTTGAGCAACTGCACGCCGCCAACGAGGCGACCGTCAGCCTGCCCGTGCTGACGGAGGAACGCATCCCCACGGTGGTGCTGGACGACGCGCACGTGATCTACAAGGTGCACAAGGGTGCGGGCGGCGGCAGCAGCCCGGTGGCCTCGCTCCGGCGGATGCTCACCCGCACCTCGGCGCCGAACATCCAGGAGGTGCACGCGGTCAAGGGGGTCAGCTTCACCGCGTACCGCGGCGAGGCGATCGGCCTGATCGGCAGCAACGGCTCCGGCAAGTCGACCATGCTGCGGACCATCGCCGGTCTGCTGCCGGCCACCCGCGGCGCGGTCTACACCCAGGGCCAGCCGTCGCTGCTCGGGGTGAACGCGGCCCTGCTCAACGACCTCTCCGGCGAGCGCAACGTGGTCCTCGGCTGCCTGGCGATGGGCATGTCGCCGGAGGAGGTGGCCCGGCAGACCCCCGAGATCATCGACTTCTCCGGGATCAACGAGCGCGGCGACTTCGCCTCGCTGCCGATGAAGACGTACTCCTCCGGCATGGCCGCCCGACTGCGCTTCGCCATCGCGGCGGCGAAGAAGCACGACGTGCTGCTGATCGACGAGGCGCTCGCCACCGGTGACAAGGGCTTCCGTAAGCGCAGTGAGCAGCGTGTGCGGGAGCTGCGCGAGGGCGCCGGCACGGTGTTCCTCGTCAGCCACCAGCTCGGCTCGATCCGGGACACCTGCGAACGGACGATCTGGCTGGAATCCGGCGTGCTGCGGATGGACGGGCCCACTGACGAGGTCATCCGGGCATACGAGGCCTACGCGAACAGCAAGTAAGGTTCCGGGAAACATACGGCATCGATTCGGACCACCGGACCGCGTCGCCCCGTTGGGGCGGCGCGGTCCGCGCGTTAAGGTTCATTCCGTCGCCGCTCGGGCGGAACCTTCCGTTAACGCATTCCTGAGAGTGAGGATCCGGCAATGACGCAGGACCAGACCACTGGCCCGGACGCCGCAACGGAGACCCCGGCACCGTGGCGGCCCTCGCGGACAGTGGCCGTGGTGCTGGCCGGAGGCACCGGGACCCGGCTGGGTCTCGGCATCCCGAAGCAGCTGCTGAAGATCGCCGGTAAGCCGATCATCGAGCACACCCTGGCGGTCTTCGAGGCGGCACCGGAGATCGACGAGATCATCGTGCTGATGGCGACCGGGCACGTCGAGGACGCCCGGCAGATCGTCGAGAAGGCCGGCTTCCGCAAGGTCACCAAGGTGATCGAGGGCGGCGACACCCGCAACGCGACCACCCGGATCGCCCTGGACGCGGTCGGTCCGGCGGACTGCAACATCCTCTTCCACGACGCGGTGCGCCCGCTGGTCAGCGGTCGGATCGTGCGCGAGTGCGTGAACGCGCTCTGGACCTACGCCGCGGTGGACGTGGCCATCCCGTCCGCCGACACGATCATCCAGGTGGACGAGAACGACTGCATCACCGACATCCCGGTGCGCTCCCGGTTGCGCCGTGGGCAGACCCCGCAGGCGTTCCGCTCCCCCACCATCCGTGCGGCGTACGCGGTCGCCGAGGATGACCCGAACTTCGCCGCCACCGACGACTGCGGCGTGGTGCTGCGCTACCTGCCCGGCACCCCGATCAAGGTGATCGACGGCTCGGACGAGAACATCAAGGTCACGCACCCGGTCGACGTGCACCTGGCGGACAAGCTCTTCCAGCTCGCCGCGGCGCAGGCGCCCCGGCTGACCGACCACCGCAGCTACACCGAGGAGCTGACCGGCCGCACCATCGTGGTGTTCGGCGGCAGCTACGGCATCGGCCACGAGCTGACCGAGCTGGCCCGGCGCTACGGCGCCCAGGTCTTCCCGGTCAGCCGCTCCACCACGGGCACCCACGTGGAGAAGGCCGAGGACGTCGAGGCCGCCCTGAAGGCCGCGTTCGAGGCCACCGGCCGGATCGACCACGTCGTGGTCACCGCCGGGATCCTGGAGAAGGGCGCGCTCGTTGAGATGGACGAGGCGACCATGGACCGGCTGCTCCAGGTCAACTTCGTCGGCCCGGTGACCATCGCCCGGCAGTCCCTGCCGTACCTGCAGCAGACCAAGGGCCAACTGCTGCTCTACACCTCCAGCTCCTACACCCGGGGGCGGGCCCGCTACGCGCTCTACTCGGCCACCAAGGCCGCCCTGGTCAACCTCACCCAGGCGCTGGCCGACGAGTGGGCCGAGGTCGGCGTCCGGGTCAACTGCATCAACCCCGAGCGGACCGCGACGCCGATGCGTACCAAGGCTTTCGGCGAGGAGCCGGAGCACACCCTGCTCGCCGCGGACGCCGTCGCCCAGTCGTCGCTGGACGTGCTGGTGTCCGACCTGACCGGTCAGGTCATCGACGTCCGCCGGGCGCCGGGTGACGCACCCGCGCCGAGCGTGCCGGCGCAGTCCGGGTCGGGTCGGGTCGGATCGCCGGCCGGCGCGGCCTCCGCGAACTGACGCCGACGGCGACGCGACACCGACGACGGCGGCGAACGGAGCGACATGCGTGGTGACCTGGTCCGGAAGCTGGCCGCCCGGTGCCTGAGCGCCGGACTGGCCGTGCTGGCCTTCGTCGTGGTGGCGCTGACCGGCGCCACCGGATGGGGGCTGGCGCTGGCCGTCGCCGCGCTGGCCGCGGCTGCCGCCGAGCGGCGGGTCCGGCCGGGTGCGGACCTCGTCGTGGAGACGGCGCTGGTCGCCGCCGCGGTCCTGGTCGGGTACGCCCGACGGCTGGACGACGGGCTCGACCTGGCGCTGGTCGCCACCGCGCTGGTCCTGCTGGGGCTGGTGCTGCTGGTCGGGCCGCTGCGTACCGCCGGCAACCTGGAGATCCGGGCGGCCAACCTGCCGGTGCGGGCCTGGACGCCGCTCGTCGCCGACCAACTCGGCACCGCCCTGCTCGGGCTGCTCGCGGCGATCGCGCTGACCGCCGCGCTGGTCCTGCCCGCCGCCGTGGCGCTGGCCGCCAGCCTGCTGGTCGCCGCCGGCGCCGGGGCGGTCGCCCTGGACCTGGCCCGGCGGCGGTTCCGGCCGACCGCGGGCGGTGGCGCGGTGGCCCAGGCGCTGCGCCGGCACCAGCCGGAGTTCCTGCTCTACTTCTCCGCGCCGCCCGGCTCGGAGTACCAGGTCACCATGTGGCTGCCGTACCTGAAGCGGATCGGCCGTCCGTTCGTGGTCGTGCTCCGCGAGCCGGAGTTCCTGGCGTCGATCGCCGCGGCCACCGACGCCCCGGTGGTCTACTGCCCGACCCTGCGGACGATGGACGACGTGCTGGTGCCGAGCCTGCGGGCGGCGTTCTACGTCAACCACGGGGCGAAGAACAGCCACTGCATCCGGTTCACCCAGCTCGCCCACGTGCAGTTGCACCACGGTGACAGCGACAAGGCACCGAGCGCCAACCCGGTGTCGGGGATCTTCGACCGGATCTTCGTGGCCGGTCCGGCCGCCATCGACCGGTACGCCCGGGCCGGCGTGCGGATCCCGGCGGAGAAGTTCGTCGTGGTGGGCCGCCCGCAGGTCGAGTCGATCGAGGTGCGCTCGGAGCCGACGCGGGGGCTGGCGCACCCGACCGTGCTCTACACGCCGACCTGGACCGGGCACCACGCCGACGCCGACTACTGCTCGCTGCCGGTGGCCGAGCGGCTGCTGCGGCGACTGCTGGAGCGCGGGGCCACGGTGACCCTGCGCGCCCACCCGTACACCACGCAGAATCCGGCCTCGGCCCGGCAGCTGGGCCGGTTGACCGAGCTGCTGGTCGCCGACCGGGCCCGCACCGGGCGACAGCACGTGGTGGGCGCGGCGGCCCGGGAGCTGACCCTGACCGAGTGCGTCAACCGCTCGGACGCGCTGGTCTCCGACGTGTCCGGCGTCATCTCGGACTACCTCTACTCGGGCAAGCCGTACGCGGTCACCGACATGGGCGACGAGGGTGACCGGTTCGTGGAACGCTTCCCGCTGGCCGGGTCGGGCTACGTGCTGCGCCGGGACATGTCCAACGTGGACGAGGTGCTGACCGCGCTGCTGGACACCGATCCGGTGGCCGAGGCGCGTTGGGCCACCCGCCGCCGCTACCTCGGTGACTTCCCGGCCGAGTCGTACGCCGAAGCGTTCCTGGACGCCGCCCGTCGGGAGCTGGAGCCGACCAGGACCCTGGCCACCTCCGCACCGGTGTAGCGCTCAGCGGTACGGGTCGAGCAGCGCGAGCACGGCCGCCGGGTCCTCCACGTGCGCGTTGTGGCCGAGCCCGGGCAGCGTGGCGACCGGTACGCCGAACTCCTTGAGCTGCGCGTCGGTGACCATCGGATCGAGTTCGCCCCGCGCCAGCACGACGGGCACGTCGGTCGCCGCCAGCAGCGCGGCGAGGTCGGGCTCGCCCACGGCGAACGCGGCCGGGTCCATCGCCAGCCGCCACCGGCCGTCGACCTGACGCAGGCCGGCGTCCACCATCGGGTCGTCCGGCGAGACCAGGCCGGCGAGCCCGGCGACCCGCAGGTAGCGACGAGCCGCCTCGGTGCGGTTGGCGAACCAGCTCACCGGGCGGGCGGCGAGCTCGGCGGCGTGGGTCAGCTCGGCGGGTGACCAGACCGCCTTGATGCCGAGCCCGACCACCGCGTCCACCGGCGTCCCCGCGGCGCGGGCGGCCAGGGCAAGAGCGACCACCCCGCCCAGCGAGTGGCCGAGGACGACGATCCGGTCGTCGGCGGCGAGGCCGTTGGCGACCCGCTGAGCGAACCCGTCGAAGGAGTACGACGACAGCGGGGCCGACCAGCCGTGCCCCGCGAGGTCCGGAACGAGCCACCGCCCGGGCCAGTGCTGCTCGAGCAGCGACGCCCAGGGCAGCCAGACATCCCCGGTCGTCCCCATTCCGTGCAGCAGCAGCAGGACCGGCCGACGGCCAGGGCGGTCACCCGATTCATCTACCACGGCCGCAGTCTCCCACGGTTTCCGCCCCTGGTACGAGAGTCGCCGCCGCCGATGCCGCAGAAAGATCCACCATTGTGGAGTCCAGACGCCGCGGGCGCCGTCCCCTCGTGGGGGACGGCGCCCGCAGCCGTTACGCGCCCAGGTCAGGCGGAGTAACCCCGGCTGGTGATCCAGTTGGCCAGGTCGATGGTGCTGATCCAGTACGCCGGGTCAGCCGCGTTCGCCGAGTCGGCGATCCGCACGGTCCGGCCGCTGTCCTTGTAGCCGACCACGGCGATGTAGTGGCCGCCGCCGTAGGAGTGCCAGTTGCCGTCGGTGTCGGTGGCGTCGCCGACGATGTTGGCCACCACGCCACGGTGGTCGGTGATCGCCGCGACCACGTCGGCCTGGAGGCGGTCGATCTGCGTCCGGCTCGGCGCGGTCGGGAACATCCGGGTCTTGTACGGGGAGCCCTTCACCTCGGCGTTGAGCACCCGGGTGGTGTCCTCGGCCGAGTTGGTGCCCATCTCGGTGGTGCCCAGCTCGGCGCCCAGCTCGTCCTGCGTACGGTCGATGCCGGTGGCGCTGAGCGCGTTACGGGTGGCCGCCGGGCCGCAGTTGTAGTACGTGATCTGCGCCTGGTAGTCGTAGTCGAGCACCTTGGTCGCGGGCGGCTTCGGCGGCTGCGGCTTACGGGTCAGGTCCGGGTTGCTCTTGGCCTTGGCCTTGGCGGCCGGCGACGCGGCGCTGGTGGTCGGGGCCGCAGCGGTCGGCGACGTGCTGGCCGAAGGGGGAATGACGAGCGCGTCGCTGCCGGAGGTGACCGTGCCGCTGCGCATCTCGGCGACCGTGGTCGCGGTGTGCTTGCCGGCGGCGGGCGCGTCGTCGGTGCCGGCGAGCAGGGCGCCGGTCGTGGTCGCGAGCGCGAGGGCCGCGGCAGAGGCGGCGACGATCTGGTACGGACGCTCAGTGGTGAGGCGGCGGAGCTGACGCTTCAGGGTGTGCTTCACGGGATCCTCCACGGTTCAGGGGGAGAGCGGCACACCGGGGCCGAGCCGGTATCCGGGCAGGCGCCAGCGCGCGGACCGTGGTCCGCGGATGGTGAACCGCTCAGGGGTACGCCCGGCGCGGCCGGGCGGGAAGGGTGGTGACCCGGGGGTCAGCTCACCGTCACCGGACGAATGAGCGGGGGTACCACGACGCCGTGGAGGCGGGGGAACAACCGAGGGGTGGTGAGGTGCTGCACGGAAATGGAACTCCTTCCGACACCGCCTACCGGGTTAGCTGACGGATTCGGGCGGGAAGATCGCCCTACCGCGGGCCGTGGCTCGCGGATTCACCCCGGACTTACTGGTGGGTCCCCGGTTCGTAGATCACGATTGAGCGGGTCGGCGCGGCGTCGCCTCTTGCGATCGGTTACCGCACCGGACGAGCCGACACTACTGGCCACTTCACGCCCTGCCAAGCGCGGTTCACCTGCGTAAACCTCAAGGGGCGCGACAATTTCTGCGCGTATTACCACTGACGCGACTCGATGGGACAAGCGGTTACGGCGGCACCTGCGGGCGACAACCGGACAGGTTGTCAACAATGCCGACGAATTCACGGGCACAATCCGGCCGATCGTGCCGCACGCCCGATTCCTGGCCAGTGTGACGGGGCTCACCCACCAAACGGCGAAATCAGCCCACGCGGGCCGGACGCCAGCGCGTCACGACTGCCGGCCGGAACGCCGCGGACACCGTGCGACGGGCCGGAACCGGGTCGGGCCGCAGCCGGGTTGCCGCCGCGTACGCCTCCTCCGCGAGGGCGCGGGCGGCCTCGGCGGCCAGCTCCGCGTCCCGCCAGGCTGTCCGTTCCCGCCCGGCGGCGGCCTGGTAGTCGGCCCGCCGACCGTCCCGGATCGCCCGGTGCAGCTGCACCTCCTGCTCGACCGGGTGCCGACGGGGGTCCCAGCCGTGCCGCTGCCCGAACACGTCGCCGAGCTGGCCCATGGACAGCTCACCGCGCCAGTGCGCCGTCACCGCCGCGTGGTGCAGAAAGCGCTCCCGGGCGGCGTACTCGAAGGGGGTGCGCGGGGTACGTGGGGTGGGTAGCGCGCCAGCACCGGCGACCCGGCGCGCGGCGGTGTCCGCCTCGTCGTACCCGGCCCACGCCGCCTCCACCGCCTCCTGCGCGGCCAGCCAGTCGGCCCGCCGTCGGCGAGCGGTCTGCGCGGCGCCGGCCGCGGCGACGGCCACCTCCTCGGCGTACCTGCTCAGATCGACAGCCTCGGCGGCAGCCAACTCCCGAGCGGTCGGCGCCGGCGGGGGCGGATCGGCCGCCGGCTGGTCCTGATCGTTGCGGGCGACCAGCACGACGAGGACGGTCATCGCCAGCAGGAAAAGGGCCGACCAGATGACGGCGGCCTGCGGCACCTCGATCAGGAACTGGTAGAAGACGGCGGTCTCCATGTCGACACCTCGGGGAATGAGCGATGCGATGGGGAGCCGCACCGGCCGCCCGGGCCCTTGCGCGGGCCACGCGAGCGGTGGGTACGGAGTTGATGGATCGACAGGTGTGGCGGTGGGACGCTCGGGCCGGGGACTCAGCGCCCGGGTGGGGCCCGCGGTGCCCTGCTGGCCGGGCCATCGGCCGGGGGTAGTCGATCCGGGTCAGCCCCGCACCCCGACAGCGGGCCGGCCGAACCGGCGAATACCGCACCCTGGCCGCCGACGGGCACCGGTTGCGGGTCGGCCGACCACGCCGGGCTGGATCCCTCGGCGACGACCGGGGCCACCCGCCCGGCACCACTCACCGAAGCGGGCCGGCACGACGCGGCGAGCGGCCCGGCGGTCACCGCCGTCGGCACGACGACCTGCCCCGCCAGCGGCGCGGCGGTGAACGGCAACGGCGCGGCGGCCGGCGCTGGTGGCGCGACCGCCACCGCAGGGGACGTGCCCGCGCCGAGCGCGAGGGCGGCGACGACGGCGAGGCTGGTCAGCACCCGGCTGGCCCAGCGCGCCACCCACCACAGGGGACAGGTGAGCGCGACCGTAAGCACGTCATCACGCTACCGCCGCCGCCGATCGGGCGCATCGGCGTCGGGCGTGTCGCTTACGCCGCGCCGAGGGCGCTGACCAGGGTGGACGGCGTCAGCGCGAGTCGGCGTACGTCGAACGCTCGTCGATGTGAACCGCCTCGCCGGCCGGGCTGGCCTGACCGGCCTGGCTGGCTTCGCCGACCTGGCTGGCGTTACCGAACTGGTTGGCTTCGCCGACCTGGCTGGCGTTACCGACCTGGCCGGCGTCAGCGGCCTCGCTGGCTTCGGTGCCGCTGGTGCGCTGCCGGGGGACGACGGCCGGGCGGGCCCGGCGGCGCGAGGCAAGCCGGCGCATCATCGGAGTCTCGACGTAGCGGTGCAGCAGCCCGGCGAGGAGCAGGGTCACCAGCAGGAAGCCGAGCACCACCGCCGGGCCGTGCCAGCCGCCGAAGCCGGTCCCCCAGTCGCCGGTCCAGCGCAGCACGGTCGTCATCACCAGCACGTGCACCAGGTAGAAGGCGAAGGACACCTCACCGAGCCAGACCAGCGGCCGGGAACGCCACGGTGACCGGAGGCCCCGCACGTCGGCGTCCGCCGCCGCGGTGATGACCAGCAGGTACACCACCGCGAGCAGAGTGGTCCACAGCTCGGCGCGGATCCAGTGCGCGCCCACCCAGGCGGCCACGAAGATCACGCTGGCGACGGGCAGGTTCGGGCCCCGCCACCGGCCACGGAGCATCAGCTCGGCGGCCACCGCGCCCAGCCAGAACTCCAGCGAGCGCACCGGCGGGAAGACCTGGGTGAACCACCAGCGGCTGGGCTCGGGCACCAGATTCTGGGCGGGCCAGAGGGCGAGGATCAGCAG
The DNA here is from genome assembly GCF_036906815.1 of Micromonospora sp. CPCC 205539. Classification (NCBI taxonomy): domain Bacteria; kingdom Bacillati; phylum Actinomycetota; class Actinomycetes; order Micromonosporales; family Micromonosporaceae; genus Micromonospora; species Micromonospora sp. CPCC 205539. Next base: position 193,243 of record NZ_JBAKHW010000011.1, read on the forward strand.
CGGCAGCGCGATGATCAGCGCCCAGAGCAGCGCCGGCCGGGCCCGACGCAGCAGCGGCAGGGCCAACGGCAGGCAGAGGTAGAAGAAGAACTCACAGGACAGTGACCAGCTGACCGTGTTGATGCTGTAGAACCAGCCCGGCCGGGGGTCCCACGCCTGCAGCAGCAGCAGGTTCTCCAGCGCGACAGCCGGCAGGACCGGGTCGGCGAACCACCAGGCGACCAGCAGCGCGGCCCCCCAGAGCACCAGATGATTGGGGTAGATCTTGGCGACCCGTCGCCGCCAGAAGGTCCGCCGGGACCCGCCGGGGCGGGCCGACCAGACCAGCACGAAGCCGCTGAGGATGAAGAAGAACTGCACCCCGGACAGACCGAGGGTGAAGAACCCGTCGACCACGGCCTTGTAGTCCGGCTCGGCGATGATCCGCATGGTGCCGGCGTGGAAGCCGAAGACCAGCAACGCGGCGATCCAGCGCAACCCGGTCAGCGAGGGCAGCCGGGCCGGGGCGGCGGCCGGAGCGGACGGGGCAGTCGACGCGGCGCCGGCGCTCGTCATGCTGGGGTCCGTACGCTCCGCAGGGTCACCAGCACGTGCGTCTCCTCCTCGGCGCGGCGTCGGACGGCGCGGCGGCGACGCCCACGACGACCCGGGTGGGCCGCACCGAGGCACCCTACCGGGTCACTCCCGGGTGAACCGGACGTGTCCCACGGGTAGCGGACACGCGGTGCGCGCCGGCCGTTAACCCGATCCTGGTCCGCTGTTCAAAAATCCCACCACCGACAGTCACGTGGGATTACGCGTCCGGCCACCCGGATCGTCGAAGGTGGCGACGTGGTCAATCAGCCGACGCGCGCACCGCTGCTGAGCATCGTCGTGCCCGTCTACGGCGTCGAGGCGTACCTGTATCAGTGCCTCGAGTCGATCCGGTCCGACATTCCGGTGGGCGAGGCGGGCGCGGTCGAGTTGGTCGCCGTCGACGACGCCTCCCCGGACGGCTGCGGCGCGATGCTGCGCTCGTACGCCGCCGGCCGCGACGGGGTCCGCGTCGTGCACCTGAGCACCAACGTGGGCCTGGGCCTGGCCCGCAACGCCGGCCTCGAGGTCGCCACCGGCCAGTACGTCTGGTTCGTCGACAGCGACGACTGGCTGCCCCCGGGCACCATCGCGGCCGTCCTGGACCGGCTGCGCCAGCACCAGCCCGACCTGCTCATGCTGGATCACCTGCGGGTGCACGAGGACGGCCGGCGGGAGGTCGACGCGAGCAGTCACCTGCTGCGCGGGATACCCGGTGTCGCCCGCCTCGCGGACCAGCCGCAACTGCTGCGCGTACAGCACACGGCGTGGAACAAGGTCGTTCGTCGGGCGTTCTTGGACGAGCTGGAGCTGCGGTTCTTCCCCGGCTGGTACGAGGACATCCCGTTCAGCCACCCGCTGCTGATCGGCGCGGAGAAGATCTCGGTGCTGGACCGGGTCTGTTACCTGTACCGGCAGGGCCGGCAGGGCGCGATCACCTCCACCCGGAGCGGCCGGCACTTCGACGCGTTCGACCAGTACGAGCGGCTGATGGAGTGGGTCCGCCGGCACCACCCGGACGAGCGCCTCCAGGCCGAGCTGTTCGAGCTGATGATCAGCCACTATCTGGTGGTGGTCGGCAACGACGACCGGCTGCACCCGCACCTGCGGCGGGCCTTCTTCCAGCGGGTCGCCGAGCAGTACCGCCGCTACCTGCCCAGCGATGGCTACCCGCTGCCGCCGGGCGTCGCCGGGCTCAAGCACCGGCTGGTGGGGCGCGGCGACTACCTCGCGTACTCGGCCCTGCGCCAGGCCCACCGTGTCGCGGGCCGGCTGCGGCGCCCGGGGGCCGGGGGGGCCTCCGAGGACGGCGGCCGCGCGGACGCGGGCGACGGGGACGCCGATCGAGGGGTCGACACCGCCACCGCGACGTGGACCGACATCGGGCTCACCATCGTCGACGCACCGGACCCGGTGCACCACCCCGAGGCGCTGGTCGGGCGGCACGCGCCGTGACCGCGCCCACCACACCGCACGCCGGGAGCCGGGTCGGCTCCCGGCGGCCTGGTTTTCCAGGTCGTTCATCATTCGGGTGGACGACGACAGCACCACCGCACTCCGGTGCGGACGTACCTGAGCAGAGGTCGGAATGACGGCGACAATCAAGATCGGACCGCACGCGGTCGGTGCCGGGGAGCGACCCTTCGTGGTCGCCGAGATGTCCGGCAACCACAACGGTGACCTGGACCGGGCGCTGGCCATCGTCGACGCGGTGGCCGAGAGCGGGGCGCACGCGCTCAAGCTCCAGACGTACCGGCCGGACACGATCACGATCGACGTCGACACCCCGGCGTTCCGCATCTCCAGTGGGCACGAGCTGTGGGGCAGGGAGAACCTGTACCGGCTCTACGAGCGGGCGCACACCCCGTACGAGTGGCACGCGCCGATCTTCGAGCGGGCCCGCGAGCGGGGCCTGACCGTCTTCTCGTCGCCGTTCGACGCGACCGCCGTGGAGCTGCTGGAGTCGCTGGACGCACCCGCGTACAAGATCGCTTCGTCGGAATTGGTGGACCTGCCGCTGATCCGCCTGGTGGCCAGCACCGGCAAGCCGATGGTGATCTCCACGGGGATGGCGACGGTGGCCGAGATCGACGCCGCGGTACGGACCGCCCGGGACGGCGGCGCGGCGGGCATCGTGCTGCTGGCCTGCACGGCGTCCTACCCGGCACCTCCGGCCGACAGCAACCTGCGCCGGCTGCCGGTGCTGGCCGGTGCGTTCGACGTGCCGGTGGGGCTCTCCGACCACACGCCCGGCATCGGCGTGGCGGTCGCCTCGGTGGCGCTCGGCGCCTGCTTCATCGAGAAGCACGTGACGCTGGACCGGGCCGACGGCGGCGTGGACTCCGACTTCTCCCTCAACCCGGCCGAGTTGACGGCCCTGGTCGCCGAGTCCGGCCGGGCGTACGCGGCGCTGGGCGGCACCGCGATCGGCCCGACCCCGGCCGAGCAGGAGGGGCTGCGCTTCCGCCGTTCGCTCTTCGTGGTCCAGGACGTGCGGGCCGGCGACCCGGTCACCGCACAGAACGTCCGGTCCATCCGGCCGGCGGGCGGGCTGGCCCCCGTGGAGATCGACCGGGTGCTCGGTCGGACCTTCGCCGCCGACGTCCCGCGCGGCACGCCGCTGAGCTGGGACCTGATCTAACGAGCGCGAAGTCGGGGCGCAGGGGCGCGGGGCGCACCCCTGCGCCCCGCCCCACCCCGCCACCCCGCCCCGCCCCGCCCCGCCGCCCCGCCTCCCCCGGCGATCTTGCAGTTACTGCCCCGACCAAAGGCGCGAAAGCCGCAGTTCGGGGTCCGAAAGTGCATGATCGCGGGGGTGGGGGGCGGGGGCATGATCGCGGGGGTGGGGGGTGGGGGCGGGGGTGGGGG